>DATBIS010000043.1:0-28155 GCA_036556805.1 Actinomycetota bacterium
AGGGAACATGGGCAAGCAGAAGTTCGAGCGCAACAAGCCCCACGTGAACATCGGCACCATCGGCCACATCGACCACGGCAAGACCACGCTCACGGCCGCGATCACCAAGCGCCAGGCCGAGAAGGGCCTTGCCGACTTCACCCCCTTCGACCAGATCGACAAGGCCCCCGAGGAGCGCGAGCGCGGCATCACGATCGCGATCGCCCACGTGGAGTACCAGACCGAGGCACGCCACTACGCCCACGTGGACTGCCCCGGCCACGCCGACTACGTGAAGAACATGATCACCGGCGCCGCCCAGATGGACGGGGCGATCCTGGTGGTCTCCGCGGCCGACGGCCCGATGCCCCAGACGCGTGAGCACGTCCTGCTCGCGCGTCAGGTGGGCGTCCCCTACATCGTGGTGGCCCTCAACAAGTGCGACATGGTCGATGACCCCGAGCTGTTGGACCTGGTCGAGCTCGAGGTCAGAGAGCTGCTTTCCTCCTACGAGTTCCCCGGGGACGACGTCCCGGTGATCCAGGTCTCCGCGCTGAAGGCCCTCGAAGGCGACGAGGCCTGGGCCCAGAAGATCGATGAGCTGCTGCAGGCCGTCGACACCTACATCCCCGAGCCCACCCGCGACGTCGACAAGCCCTTCTTGATGCCGATCGAGGACGTCTTCTCGATCACCGGCCGCGGCACGGTCGTGACCGGCAGGGTCGAGCGGGGCACGCTCAACAAGATGTCAGAGATCGAGATCGTGGGCATCAAGGACACCCGCAAGACCACCGCGACCGACCTCGAGATGTTCCGCAAGCTCCTGGACGAGGTCCGCGCCGGCGACAACGTCGGGGTGCTGCTGAGGGGCATCGACAAGGACGAGGTCGAGCGCGGCCAGGTGCTCGCCAAGCCCGGGTCGATCACCCCCCACACCGACTTCGAGGCCCAGGTCTACATCTTGAGCAAGGAGGAGGGAGGCCGGCACACCCCGTTCTTCAACGGCTACCGGCCCCAGTTCTACTTCCGCACCACCGACGTCACCGGCACCGCGCACCTGCCCGAGGGCGTGGAGATGGTGATGCCGGGTGACAACGTCGAGATGACCGTGGAGATGATCGCCCCCATCGCGATGGAAGAGGGCCTG
Source organism: Actinomycetota bacterium (assembly GCA_036556805.1). Taxonomy (GTDB): domain Bacteria; phylum Actinomycetota; class UBA4738; order UBA4738; family HRBIN12; genus DATBIS01. Next base: position 1,127 of record DATBIS010000043.1, read on the forward strand.
CGCTTCGCGATCCGTGAGGGCGGCCGCACCGTCGGTGCGGGCCGGGTGACCAGCATCAAGAAGTAGGCGGAGGGAGAGCGACAGGTGCCGGGACCGAAGATCAGGATCAAGCTCCGGGCGTACGATCACCGGATGCTCGACGTCGCCGCGCGCGACATCGTCGAGCACGTCACGCGTACCGGGGCGAAGGTCGTCGGGCCGGTGCCGCTCCCCACCGAGCGCTCCGTCTTCACGGTGATCCGGGGGCCGCATAAGCACAAGGACAGCCGCGAGCACTTCGAGATGCTCACGCACAAGCGGCTCATCGACATCGTGGACGCGACCTCGAAGACCGTGCAGGAGCTGCAGCGGCTGAACCTGTCCGCGGGCGTGGACATCGAGATCAAGCTATGACCGAGTTGAAGGGCATCTTGGGCGAGAAGCTGGGCATGACCCAGATCTTCGACGACACGCGGGCGATCCCGGTCACGGTCATGAAGGCCGGGCCGTGCGTCGTCACGCAGATCCGGACGACCGAGCGCGACGGCTACGAGGCCGTCCAGCTCGCGTTCGCCGAGCCTCGACGCGTCACGCGCCCGATGAAGGGGCACTTCGACAAGGCGGGTACCGAGGGCGGCCGGCACCTCGTCGAGCTCCGCACGGACGACGCCTCCACCTATGCCCCCGGGCAGGAGATCCGGGCGGACATCTTCAGCGTCGGCGAGCGTGCCGACGTGGTGGGCGTCTCGCGTGGCCACGGCTACGCGGGCGTGATCAAGCGGCACGGGTTCGGCGGACTGTCGGCCAGCCACGGCACGGAGCGCAAGCATCGCGCGCCGGGAGCCATCGGGGCGTGCGCGACGCCTTCCCGGGTGTTCAAGGGCATGCCGATGGCCGGGCAGCACGGGAACCAGCGCGTGACGATCCTGAACCTCGAGGTCGTGCAGGCCGACGCCGAACGCGGGCTGCTCTTGCTGAAGGGCGCCGTGCCCGGCCCGGTCGGGGGTCTCGTGATGATCCGGTCGGCCGTGAAGACGCCGGCGGCGAAGGGGGCGTGACGGTGGCGAAGGTCGACGTCCTCGATGTCAGCGGGAAGAAGGCGGGCTCGCGCGAGCTGCCCGCGCAGGTCTTCGAGGCGAAGGTGAACGTGCCGCTCATCCACCAAGTCGTCGTGGCCGGGCTCGCCGGGCTCCGGCGGGGAACCCACGCCACGAAGACGCGCGGCGACGTCGCCGGCGGCGGCCGCAAGCCCTGGCGCCAGAAGGGCACGGGCCGGGCGCGGCAGGGCTCGATCCGCTCGCCGCAGTGGGTGGGCGGTGGTGTCGCCCACGGTCCCCAGCCCCGCGGCCACGACCTCCGCGTGAACAAGAAGATGCGCCGCGGTGCCCTCCGCGGCGCACTCAGCGACGCGCTCCAGTCGGGGAAGCTCGCGGTGGTCCGGGGTCTCGACTTCGACGAGCCGAAGACGAAGCGGGCGGTCGAGCTCCTCGACGCGCTCGACCTCACCGGCAAGGTCCTCGTCGTGCTGCCCGAGCCGACCTCCTCGCTTGCGCTGGAGAAGAGCTTCCGAAACCTCGTGTTCGTCCGCGTGGCCTACGCGGGCGGGCTCGGTGCCTACGAGGTGATCGCGGCCGACCGCGTGTTGCTCACCGAGCCGGCGCTCGACGCGCTCGCCGGCACGGGCAACGCGCAGACGGAGCCCGGGAGCGAGGAATGAAGAGCCCGCGCGACATCATCATTCGACCGGTCGTCTCGGAGAAGTCCTATGCGGGACTGGAGCTCAACACGTACACGTTCCTCGTGGACAAGCGCGCGAACAAGACCGAGATCAAGGAGGCCGTCCAGGCGATCTGGGACGTCCGGGTGGTCGCCGTGAACACCATGAACCGCCGCGGCAAGGTGAAGCGGCGCCGCTTCACGCAGGGCAAGCGACCCGATGAGAAGCGCGCGATCGTGACGCTCGCCGACGGCGATGCCATCGAGATCTTCGAGACGGGGGCCTAGGACCGTGGCCGTGCGCAAGTACAAGCCCACGACGCCGGGACGACGCGGCGCGAGCGTGTCCTCGTTCGAGGAGATCACGCGGTCGAAGCCCGAGCGCGCGCTCGTCGCGAAGGGCCGCAAGAAGGCCGGCCGGAACGTCCACGGCCGTATCACGACTCGGCACCAGGGAGGCGGCACCAAGCGGCGGTTCCGCGTGATCGACTTCCGGCGCAACAAGGACGGGGTCCCCGCGAAGGTCGCGCACATCGAGTACGACCCGAATCGTTCCGCCCGGATCGCGCTGCTGCACTACGCCGACGGCGAGAAGCGCTACATCCTTGCGCCGCAAGGGGTCTCGACAGGGGACACGCTGATGAGCGGGCCGGACGTGGAGATCCGACCCGGCAACGCGCTCCCGCTTCGCAACATCCCGGTCGGTACGGTCGTGCACGCGGTCGAGCTCCGGCCCGGAGCCGGCGCGAAGATGGCCCGTTCCGCGGGCACCAGCGTGCAGCTGATGGCAAAGGAGGCCGGGAGGGCAACCCTTCGCTTGCCCTCCGGGGAGATGCGGCTGGTGCCGGCGGCGTGCAAGGGCACCGTCGGCGTCGTGGGCAATCCCGAGCACGAGCTCGTCTCGCTGGGCAAGGCGGGCCGGGCCCGTTGGAAGCACCGGCGGCCCTCGGTCCGCGGCGTGGCGATGAACCCCGTCGACCATCCGCTGGGCGGCGGCGAAGGGAAGTCCTCGGGCGGACGGCACCCCACGTCGCCGTGGGGCAAGAAGGAAGGCCGCACGCGTCGCAAGAAGAAGGCGTCGTCGAAGGACATCATCCGGCGTCGCGGGAAGGGGCGTGGCTGATGCCCAGGTCCGTGAAGAAGGGACCGTTCGTCGACGAGCACCTCATGGTGAAGATCGACGGCATGAACAAGCGAGGCGAGAAGAAGGTCGTGAAGACGTGGTCGCGCCGCTCCACGATCGTCCCCGACATGATCGGGCACACGATCGCGGTGCACGACGGCCGCAAGCACGTGCCGATCTTCGTCTCCGAGTCGATGGTGGGCCACAAGCTCGGCGAGTTCGCGCCCACGCGCACGTTCCGCTCGCACGCTCGCGACGAGCGCCGGACGGGGGTGCGGTAGCGTGGAGGCGCGCGCATCGATGAAGTACGTGCGCACGTCGCCGCGAAAGATGCGGCGCGTCGTCGACATGATCCGTGGCCAGCACGTCGAGGAGGCGCGCCGCATGCTGAAATTCTCGCCGCTCGGCGCGTCGAAGGACGTGAGCAAGCTCCTCGAGTCCGCGGTGGCGAACGCCGAGCACGCGGCGAACGTGCCGGCGCAGAACCTGCTGGTCGAACGGGCGTGGGTCGATGAAGGCCCGACGCTCAAGCGGTTCCGTCCGCGCGCGTACGGCCGCGCGACGCGGGTCCGCAAGCGCACCTCGCACGTGACGGTGGTCGTGCGATCGATGGGAGAGGACGTCTAGTGGGTCACAAGGTCAACCCATACGGGTTCCGCCTCGGGGTGATCTACCCCTGGAAGTCGAACTGGTACGCGGGGCGCGACTACGCGGATCAGCTGCACGAGGACGTCTGGATCCGCAAGCACATCCGCCAGCGGCTCTCGCGGGCGGGCATCAGCTCCATTGACATCGAGCGCAAGGGCGACCAGATCTGGGTGTTCATCCGCACGGCGCGCCCCGGCATCGTGATCGGGCGCAAGGGCGCCGAGGTCGACCGGATCCGCAAGGACGTCGAGCGGTTCACGAAGAAGCGCGTCGACGTGAAGGTCGAGGACATGAACCAGGCGGCCTCGGAGTCGCGCCCGGAGACCGACGCCGCCCTGCTCGCCCAGGGCGTCGCCGAGCAGCTCGCCGGCCGCGTCGCGTTCCGACGCGCGATGCGCCGCGCGGTCCAGACCGCGATGCGCTCGGGTGCGCTCGGGGTCCGCGTGCAGTGCGGTGGCCGCCTGGGCGGCACGGAGATGTCGCGGCGCGAGTGGTACCGCGAGGGCCGGGTGCCGCTGCACACGCTTCGCTCGAAGGTCGACTTCGGCACGGCCGAGGCGAAGACGACGTTCGGCATCATCGGCGTGAAGGTCTGGGTCTACCACGGCGACGAGGTGCCGCACCGCGAACAGGAGACCGAGCGGGCGCTCGCTCGCGCGCGCGTCGGCAGTTCGGGCGGCGGCGCGTCCACAGGCGCGCTCATCACCGACCGGGCGGAGGCCGACACCGTGGCGGCGCCGGAGCCGGAGACTCCCGAGCCGGAGGCGCCCGAGCCGGAGACGACCGAGCCGGAGACGCCCGAGAGCGAAGCCCCCGTCGAAGGGGCGGCGGTCGAGGAGAGTGCCGAGACCCAGCAGGCGTCGGCGGCGACGGAAGGTGAGCCGGCGTCCGACGAGACCCCCGCGACTCCGGGAGAGGGAGCCTGATGCTCGCGCCCAAGAAGGTGAAGCACCGCAAGGTGCATCGAGGTCGCCGGCGCGGCCTTGCGAAGGGCGGAACCGACGTGCACTTCGGCGACTACGGTCTCGTCGCGCTCGAGGCCGCCTGGATCACGAACCGCCAGATCGAGTCGGCACGCGTTGCGATCACGCGCCACATCCGCCGCGGCGGGAAGGTCTGGATCAACATCTTTCCGGACAAGCCCTACACGAAGAAGCCCGCCGAGACCCGGATGGGGTCGGGCAAGGGCAACCCGGAGGGCTGGGTGGCGGTCGTGAAGCCGGGCCGCGTGATGTTCGAGCTCGCCGGCGTGCCGGAGGATCTCGCGCGATCGGCGATGCTCCGCGCCGCGCACAAGCTGCCGATCAAGACCAAGTTCATCAGCCGGTTGGGAGCGTAGGCATGGCCGACAAGACCACCGAGCTGCGGGAGCTCCCCGACGAGGAGCTGTACAACCGCGCCGAGCAAGCGAAGGAGGAGCTGTTCAACCTGCGCTTCCAGCTCGCGACGGGCCAGCTCGACAACCCCACCCGGATCCGGACGGTGCGGCACGACATCGCGCGGACGCTCACGATCCTGCGCGAACGGCACCTGGAGGCCGAGCTGGAGGAGCAGCTCGCGCGAGCCGACGCGAAGGCGCTCGAACGCTCGCGCGAGGCCCAGCGCAGCGGAGAGCTCGAGGGCACCCCGCTTGGGGAGCTCGAGGGCGACGCGCTCGAGGCGGATGGGACCGACGAGGAGGACGAGTCGTGAGCGAGACGCACGAGCGGGGCCGGCGGAAGGTCCGCACCGGGGTGGTGGTGTCGGACAAGATGGACAAGACCGTCCTCGTCCGCATCGACCGCTCCTTCCGGCACCCGCTGTACCAGAAGACCGTGAAGCGTTCCTCGAAGCTCGCCGCGCACGACGAGCTCAACGACGCGCACGAGGGTGACACCGTCCGCGTCATGGAGACCAAGCCGCTCAGCAAGACGAAGCGCTGGCGGGTGGTCGAGGTGGTGGAGAGGGCGAAGTGATCCAGCAGGAGACGCGGTGCCGGGTGGCGGACAACACGGGGGCCAAGGAGGTCCTCTGCATCCGCGTGCTCGGCGGCTCGGCGCGCCGGTACGCCGGCGTCGGCGACGTCATCGTCGGGACGGTGAAGGACGCGCTGCCCGGCGGAGCCGTGAAGAAGGGCGAGGTCGTGCGCGCGGTGGTCGTGCGCACGGTGAAGGAGCGGCGTCGGCCCGACGGCTCGTACATCCGCTTCGACGACAACGCGGTCGTCATCCTCACCGACCAGCGAAACCCTCGCGGCACGCGCATCTTCGGGCCGGTCGCGCGCGAGCTTCGCGAGAAGCGGTTCATGAAGATCATCTCGCTGGCGCCGGAGGTGCTGTAGATGCCGGGCGTGGACATCAAGAAGGACGATCTCGTGCGGGTCATGGCCGGCAAGGATCGCGGCAAGGAGGGCCGGGTCCTCCGGGTCATGCCGCGCCAGGGCCGCGTGATGGTCGACGGGGTCGCGTTCGTGAAGAAGCACCAGCGGCCGCAGGCGAGCCGGAACACGCGCAACCCGCAGTCGGGCGGCATCATCGACGCCGAGATGTTCATCGACATCTCGAACGTGCAGATCGTGTGCGGTTCCTGCGGTCAGCCGACGCGGGTGGGGCACCTCGACGTGGAGGGCAACAAGGTTCGGATCTGTCGAAAATGCGAGAAAGAGCTCTGAGATGACCGACGACTACGTCGCCAGGCTGAAGGTGCGGTATCGCGACGAGCTGGTGCTTCGGCTGAAGGACGAGTTGGGCTACGCGAACGTGATGCAGGTGCCGCGCCTGGAGAAGATCATCGTGAACATGGGCGTGGGTGACGCCACGAAGGACGGTCGTATGCTGGATGCCGCCCTCGCGGACCTCGAGATCATCACGGGACAGAAGCCGGTGGTGACGAAGGCTCGGAAGTCCATCGCGGGCTTCAAGCTTCGCGAGGGCATGTCGATCGGCGCGAAGGTCACGCTTCGCGGCGACCGGATGTGGGAGTTCCTCGACCGACTGCTCTCGGTCGCGTTGCCTCGCATCCGCGACTTCCGGGGCCTGAACCCCGCGGCGTTCGACGGGCACGGGAACTACACGCTCGGGGTCACCGAGCAGCTGATCTTTCCGGAGATCGACTACGACAAGGTGGTGAAGGTCCGCGGCATGGACATCACGATCGTGACCACGGCGAAGGACGATGACGAGGGACGCGCGCTGCTGCGGGCCCTGGGGTTCCCGTTCGCGGGGGCGCCGGCGGTCACGGTTGCGAGCTGAGGGACGAGACATGGCGAAGACGGCGCTCAAGAACAAGCAGGCGAAACAGCAGAAGTTCCGCGTGCGTGAGTACACGCGCTGCCGCCGCTGCGGCCGGTCGCGCGCGGTGCTCCGTCGCTTCATGCTGTGTCGGATCTGCCTGCGCGAGCTCGCGCATGCCGGCGAGCTTCCGGGGGTGACGAAGGCCTCATGGTGAGATCCGCCCGGTTCTCGTCGAACGTCAGCGATCCGGTCGCCGACCTCCTCACGCGCATCCGCAACGCGAACCTCGCCTATAAGGACGAGCTCCTCGTACCGGCATCGAAGGTGAACGACGCGGTCCTGCGCATCCTCGTCGATGAGGGATACCTCTCGGGGTATGAGGCAGAGGGTGAGGGCGTGGACCGCGCGTTCCACATCCGGCTGAAGTACGGCCGCGCGAGGCAGCGCACGATCACGGGCATCCAGCGCGTGTCGAAGCCCGGGCGACGGGTGTACCGGCGTCGCGGGGCGCTGCCGAGGGTTTTGGGCGGTCTGGGGATCGCGATCGTCTCGACGTCGCAAGGCATGATGACGGACAAGGAGGCGGCCCGCCGGGGCGTCGGCGGCGAGGTCGTCGCGTACGTCTGGTAGGCGAGTGAGGGACGCATGAGCAGGATCGGGAAGCAGCCCATCGAATTGCCCGCGGGGGTGGAGTTCGACCTTCGCGACGGCAACGTCGTGACCGTGAAGGGGCCGCGGGGCTCCCTCACGCAGTCGATGCATCCCGAGATCCGCATCGTGCGCGAGGATGCGGTCGTGCGCGTCGAGCGGCCGAGCGACGACGGGTTCTATCGAGGCCTGCACGGCCTGACCCGCTCGCTGCTCGCGAACATGGTGGAGGGCGTCACGAACGGGTTCGAGAAGCGTCTGCAGATCGTGGGCGTCGGCTACCGGGCGGCGATGCGCGGCAGCGACCTCGAGATCGCCGCCGGCTACTCGCATCCTGTCGTCGTGACGAAGCCCGACGGCATCGAGTTCGAGGTGCCGACCCCGACGCAAATCGTCGTGCGGGGCATCGACAAGCAGCAGGTCGGCGAGGTTGCCGCCACGATCCGGAAGATCCGCAAGCCCGAGCCGTACAAGGGCAAGGGCATCCGGTACGAGGGTGAGTACGTTCGCAAGAAGGCCGGCAAGGCCGCGAAGGGAGCGGCGTGATGGACGCGAAGGCCAGACGCGAGGCCCGCGTGCGACGGCACGCCCGGGTTCGCAAGAAGGTCGTCGGCAGCGCGGACCGTCCGCGTCTTGCGGTGTTTCGTTCGAACCGGCACATCTACGCGCAGCTCATCGACGACCGGCGGGCCGCGACGCTCGCGCAGGCCTCCGACCGCGAGGTGGAGGCGTCCGGCGACAAGACCGCGCGCGCGAAGGCGGTGGGCGCCCTGCTCGCCGATCGCGCGAAGTCGGCCGGGATCGAGCGCGTGGTGTTCGATCGCGGGGGGCACTTGTTCCACGGCCGCGTGGCGGCCCTCGCGAAGGGCGCCGCAGAGGGAGGACTGCTGATCTGATGCGAAGGTACGACGCACGCTCCGACGACAAGAGTCCATACGAGGAACGCGTGATCTCGATCAACCGCGTGGCGAAGGTCGTGCGCGGCGGCCGGCGCTTCTCGTTCGCGGCGCTCGTCGTGGTCGGCGACGGCGCCGGTCGTGTCGGCGTCGGCTACGGCAAGGCCAAGGAGGTGCCGGCCGCGATCTCGAAGGGCGTCGAGGAGGCCCGGCGGAAGATGTTCGAGGTGCCGATGATGGGGACGACGATCCCGCACACCGTGACGGGCGAGGCCGGCGCCGGCGTCGTCCTGCTGAAGCCGGCGGCGCCGGGCACCGGCGTGATCGCGGGCGGCGCGGTGCGGGCGCTCGTGGAGTGCGCCGGGATCAAGGACATCCTCTCGAAGTCGATGGGCTCCTCGAACCAGATCAACATCGTGAAGGCCGCCGTTGCCGGCCTGAAGGATCTCCGCCGGCCGGAGCAGGTCGCGAGGCTCCGCGAGCGGGAAGTCCAGGACGTCGCCCCGAAGCCGATGCTCGAGGCCGTCGCCGCGGCCGACGCGAGGACCCAGGCCAAGCGCGCGGCCGACCTCCAGGAGGCGTACGGCGGCGAGTCGCGCCCGCCGCAGCAGGGAGGCAGGTCGTGACGAAGCTGAAGCTCACACAGCGCCGCAGCGTCATCGGGCGCCCGAAGGATCAGCGGGACACCGTGCGTCGCCTCGGCCTGCACCGCATCCGGGACGTCGTCGTGAAGGACGATCGTCCCGAGATCCGCGGCATGATCTCCAAGGTCCGGCATCTCGTGGAGGTCGAGGAGGTGGCGGAGTGAAGCTCCATCATCTGAAGCCGGCCGAAGGTGCGAAGAAGGATCGCCGGCGGGTCGGGCGTGGACGCGCCGGAGCGGGCGGCAAGACCGCCGGGCGCGGCACGAAGGGCACGGGCGCGCGCAAGTCGGTGCCCATCGGGTTCGAGGGCGGCCAGATGCCGCTGCAGCGTCGCGTTCCGAAGCTGAAGGGATTCCGAAACTTCAACCGTGTCGAGTACGCGGTCGTGAACGTCGAAGTCCTCGCGAAGTACTACGCGTCGGGCGAGGTGACGCCGCAGGCGCTCGCCGAGCACGGTCTGGTGCGCAAGGGTCGGCCCGTGAAGATCCTCGCTCGCGGGTCGCTCGACCACGCGCTCACGGTTCGAGCCCACGCGTTCTCGGACGAGGCGAAGCGGAAGATCGAGCAGGCCGGAGGCACCGCGGAACTCATCGACCGAGGGTAGGATGGGCACCTCGTGCTGAAAGCGTTCGTCAACGCGTTCAAGGTCCCGGACCTCCGCAACAAGATCCTCTTCACGCTCTTCATCATCGCGGTGTTCCGGTTGGGCAATCACGTGCCGGTGCCGGGCATCGACGTCGGCGCGATCCAGGCGGAGCTCGAGAAGCAGGGTCAGACCGGGTTCCTCGCGCTCATCAATCTCTTCTCGGGCGGCGGGCTGCAGAACGTCGCGGTCTTCGCGTTGGGGATCATGCCGTACATCACGAGCTCGATCATCATGCAGCTCCTCACGGTCGTGATCCCGAAGCTGCAGCAGTGGCAGGACCAGGGCGAGACCGGGACGAAGAAGATCAACCAGTGGACGCGCTACGTGACGGTGGTGCTGGCGCTCCTGCAGTCCACCGGCCTCGTGTTCCTGTTCCACAACCCCGCGGTCTCCGGGTTCGACATCTTCCGCGCCGGGACGTTCACCGCGCCCCGCGTCGCGTTCATCGTGCTCGTGCTCACGGCCGGCACCGCGACGATCATGTGGATGGGCGAGCTCATCACGCAGCGAGGCATCGGCAACGGGATGTCGATCCTGATCTTCGCGAGCGTGATCTCCCGGCTGCCTTCCGAAGGCAACGCGATCCTCCAGCAGGGCGGCACGGGGAAGTTCGTCACGATCCTGCTGCTCGGCGTCCTCATCATCGTCGCCGTCATCTACATCGATCAGGGGCAGCGGCGCATCCCGATCCAGTACGCGAAGCGCGTCGTCGGGCGAAAGATGACCACCGGCGGCAGCACCTACCTTCCGCTGAAGGTGAACCAGGCGGGCGTCATCCCGATCATCTTCGCGTCGTCGGTGCTCTATTTCCCGGGGTTGCTCGCGAGCGTGTACCACGCGCAGTGGTTCCAGGACTTCGTGAACAATCACATCAACAACCACCGGAGCCTGATCTACATGTCGATCTTCGGCATGCTGATCATCTTCTTCTCGTACTTCTACACGGCGATCCAGTTCGATCCGGTGAGAACGGCCGACACGATCCGCAAGCAGGGCGGGTTCATCCCCGGCATCCGGCCGGGACCCCCGACCGCGACCTACCTCAACGACATCCTCGTGCGTATCACGCTGCCGGGGTCGATCTTCCTCGCGGTGATCGCGCTGATACCGTCGGTGGTGCTCGCATACTGGGCGTTCAACCAGTTCCCCTTCGGAGGGACCTCGATCCTCATCACGGTGGGTGTCGCGCTCGAGACCATGAAGCAGCTCGAGTCGCAGCTGTTGATGCGCCACTACGAGGGTTTCCTCAAGGCCTAGCGCATGCGTCTCGTGCTGCTCGGCCCCCCGGGTGCAGGGAAGGGAACGCAGGCGGCGCTCCTCGCCGACCGGCTCACGATCCCGCACATCTCCACCGGGGACCTGCTCCGCGAACACGTGGAGCTCGGCTCCCGTCTGGGCGTTCGGGCCCGCGCATACATGGACCGCGGCGAATACGTGCCCGACGACCTCGTCGTGCGCATGGTGATGGACCGCCTCGACGAGCCGGACGCGCAGAAGGGGTTCATCCTCGACGGGTTCCCTCGCACGGTCCCGCAGGCCCAGGCGCTCGAGGACGCGCTTGCCGAGGCGGGCCGTCCCCTCGAGGCCGTGCTGAAGTTCACGATCGACGCCGAGATGGCCATCAAGCGCCTGTCGAACCGGTGGCTGTGCCCGTGCTGCAAGCGCACCTACAACGCGGAGTTCATGAAGCCGCTCCACGACGAGGTGTGCGACGACGACGGGTGCGCGCTCAAGCGGCGCTCCGACGATGACGAGATCACGGTACGGAGGCGGCTCGAGGTGTATCGCGAGGAGACCGAGCCGCTCGAGCTGTTCTACTGGGAACGAGGGCTGCTCCGCGAGGTCGACGCGCAAGCACGACTCGAGCGAGTGACCGAGCGCACCCTCGAAGCGCTGTCCGACATCGCATCGTGAGGACGCCGTGATCGAGTACAAGTCGGAAGCCGACATCGCGAAGATGCGGGAGGCCGGTCGCATCGTCGCCGGCACGATCGAGCGCGTGACGGCGGCCGTGGCGCCGGGCAAGAGCACCGCGGACCTCGATCGGGTGGCGGAGCGCTACATCGCCGAGCGCAGTGCGATCCCGTCCTTCAAGGGCTACAAGGGTTTTCCCGCGACCATCTGCGCCTCCGTCAACCACGAGATCGTGCACGGGATCCCGGCAAAGCAGCGCGTGCTTCGACCGGGGGACCTGCTCTCGCTCGACTTCGGCGCGATCTGGGAGGGGTTCCACGCCGACGCGGCCGTCACGGTGTTCGTGGGCGGCCCGCCGAGCTCCGAGGCGGAGAAGCTCGTCGAGGTGACCCGTCAGGCGCTCGAGGCGGGCATCTCCGCGATCCGCCCGGGTGGCCGGCTCACCGACATCGGCGCCGCGATCCAGCACGTGGCGGAGGGCGCGGGCTTCTCGCTCGTGCGCGAGTACGGCGGACACGGCATCGGCCGGGCGCTGCACGAGGACCCGTTCGTCCAGAACTTCGGGCCGCCGGGGCGTGGACCGGAGCTCAAGCCAGGCCTCGTGCTCGCGGTCGAGCCGATGGCGAGCCTCGGCGACGCCGAGACGCGTCTGCTCGCCGACGACTGGACCGTCGTGACGGCCGACGGTTCGCTGTCCGCCCATTTCGAGCACACGATCGCGGTGACGGCGGAGGGTCACGAGATCCTCACGCGTTCGGGCTGATCCGTGCGGCGATTCCTCATCGTGGTGCTTGCCGCCGCGCTCCCGGCCACCCTCGGCACGGCGGCCCTGGGGGCGGGGTCATCGGTGCGTTTTCGGCCCAACCTGCAGACGCTCACTCCCACCGACCTGTCCATCGAGGTGCTGCCGAACGGCCACAAGAAGCTCAGGCTCACGAACGAGGTGAGCAACGTGGGCGCCGGCCCGATCGAGCTGAAGCCCAGGAAGAAGGACTGCGACCACGACGGGAAGCTCCAGAACGACCGGACGGCCTTTCAGCGCGTCTACGAGGACGCGAACGCCAACGGCGTGTTCGATCGTGGGACCGACGTCACCTTCCATCGTCACAAGGTCGGGTGCTTCGAGTTCGACAAGGCTCACGGGCACTGGCACTTCCAGGACTACGCAAGGTACGAGCTCTTCGAGCTCGACGGGACCCTCGTGCGGCAGCACGCGAAGGTCGGTTTCTGCCTCCTCGACACCGACCAGGTGGCGATCGGTCTCCCGGGGGAACCGGCTTCCGCGTACTACGGAACGGACGTCTCCGTGTGCGGCGACCTGGATGTCCAGGGCGTCTCGGTCGGCTGGGCCGACATCTATCAAGCGCCACTCCCGGGTCAGTCGATCGGCATCGCCGGTGTGCCGGACGGCAACTATTGCCTGGTCTCGACGGTCGACCCCGAGAACCTGGTGCACGAGACCGACGAGGGGGACAACGAGGCGCGGCTCCAGATCCAGATCACGGGCGACGCGGTCACGACGGTCCCGGGATCCTGCTGAGCCCTAGCTTCGTGGACGTACCTCCTGACCTGCTCGTATACTTTCGTTCCACTCCCATCCGGGGTGGTTCCCGCCTGGGAGCTTCCGGTTCGCCTCGGGGCGGGTCAGGTCGTTCGTCGAGAGGTCACCCGCAAGCTTGCCGAAGAAGGACGCGATCGAGGTCGAGGGGACGGTCGTCGAGCCGCTCCCCAACGCCATGTTCAGGGTGAAGCTGGAGAACGACCACGTGGTGTTGGCCCACATCTCGGGCAAGATGCGGATGCACTACATCCGGATCCTCCCGGGGGACCGGGTCGTGGTGGAGTTGTCGCCGTACGACCTCACGCGAGGTCGCGTGGTGTATCGCTACCGGTGAGGGACGCATGAAGGTACGACCGTCGGTGAAGAAGATGTGCGAGCGGTGCCGGGTGATCCGCCGGCGAGGCCGGATCCTCGTCATCTGCTCGAACCCTCGACACAAGCAGCGGCAAGGCTAGGAGGACCATGGCTCGGATCGCAGGCGTCGACCTTCCCCGCGACAAGCGGGTGGATATCGCGCTCCGGTACATCTACGGGATCGGGCCGACGAGCGCGTACAAGATCGTGCAGGGGGCCGGGATCGAGGGCGGCACCAAGGTGCGCGACCTCTCCGAGGACGAGGTCGTGCGGATCCGCGAGTTCATCGACCGCAACTTCAAGGTCGAGGGGGACCTGCGACGCGAGGTCGCCCAGGACATCAAGCGCAAGATCGAGATCGGCTGTTACCAGGGCGTCCGCCACCGTCGAAGCCTGCCCGTGCACGGACAGCGCACGCACACGAACGCGCGCACCCGGAAGGGTCCGAAGAAGACCGTGGCCGGGAAGAAGAAGGTGAAGGGGAAGAAGTAGTTCATGGCGAAGCCCAAGGCCAAGAAGACGCGCAAACGCGAGAAGAAGCACGTCGTGCACGGTCAGGCGCACATCAAGTCGACCTTCAACAACACGATCGTCACGATCACGGACCTACAGGGGAACACGATCTCGTGGGCCTCCGCGGGGAACGTGGGCTTCAAGGGGTCCCGCAAGTCGACCCCGTTCGCGGCACAGCTCGCCGCCGAGAAGGCCGCGCGCGCCGCGCAGGAGCACGGCCTGCAAAAGGTGGACGTCTTCGTGAAGGGTCCCGGCTCGGGTCGCGAGACGGCGATCCGCTCGCTCGCCGCCGCCGGGCTCGAGGTGTCCGGGATCCAAGATGTGACGCCGGTGCCGCACAACGGCTGCCGGCCGCGCAAGCGCCGCCGCGTCTAGCGGCGGCACGAAGGCCGGACGGTTCCGGCCGCACGAACGCGGGGTAGAAGTGGATGATCCCCCGCCGAAGGAGGTAGGTCAGTTGTTCATCGTCGCCAGGCCTCAGATCACCGAGGACGTCGTCTCGCCGATCCGTTCGAGGTTCGCCATCGAACCGCTCGAGCCCGGGTTCGGCTACACGATCGGGAACTCGCTCCGCCGCACGCTGCTGTCGTCGATCCCGGGGGCCGCGATCTCGTCGGTCCGGATCGAGGGCGTCCTGCACGAGTTCGCCACGATCGACAAGGTCACCGAGGACGTCACCGACATCATCTTGAACCTCAAGGAGCTCGTGATCCGGTCCGAGCTGGAGGAGCCCACCACGATCTACCTGAAGGCGAAGGGCCCCGGCGAGGTCACCGCGGGCGACGTGGCCCCGCCGGCGGGCATCGAGATCCTGAACCCCGAGCTGCACCTCGCCACGATCGGCAAGAGCGGCTCGCTCGAGATGGAGATGACGGTCGAGCGGGGGGTCGGCTACCGGATGGCGGACAAGAACAAGAAGCCACGCGATCCGATCGGCGTGATCCCCGTCGACTCGATCTTCTCCCCGGTTCGCAAGGTGAGCTATGCGGTCGAGAACACGCGCGTCGAGCAGATGACCGACCGCGACCGTCTGATCCTCGATGTGGAGACCGACGGATCGGTCACCCCTCGCGAGGCGGTCGCCTCCGCCGGCGGAACGCTGCTCGAGCTGGTGCAGCTCTTCAGCGAGCTCGCCGACGCGGCCTCCGTGACCGTGGGGCCCGCCGACGACGAGCAGCTGCCGTCCGACTACCAGATCACCATCGAGGAGCTGAACCTCTCGGTCCGCTCCTACAACTGCCTCAAGCGCGAGGGCATCAACACGGTCGGCGATCTCGTCCAGAAGTCGGAGTCCGAGCTGATGGACATCCGCAACTTCGGCCAGAAGTCGATCGATGAGGTGAAGGCCAAGCTCGAGGAGCTGGGCCTCGGCCTCCGGGAGGACTGAGCGGTGCCGAAGCCGAAGAAGGGCCCACGGCTGGGGTCGGGCCCGGCGCACCAACGGCTCCTGCTCTCCGGGCTCGCGTCGCAGCTCTTCGTGCACGAGGGCATCAACACCACCGAATCGAAGGCGAGGATGCTTCGCCCCTACGCGGAGAAGCTCATCACGAAGGCGAAGCGCGGCGACCTCGCCGCGCGCCGCGACGTGCTGAAGGACATCCCGGATCGTGACGTGGTGGCGCGGCTCTTCACGGAGATCGGCCCCCGGTTCGCCGACCGTCAAGGCGGCTACACCCGCATCCTGAAGCTCGGGCAGCGCGCGGGCGACGGCGCCCCGATGGCCCGCATCGAGCTGGTCGAGCTCGGGGAGTAGGCGGGCCCCAGCCGGAGGCCGAGGCATGTCCATCGTGCGGCTCGCGCTCGCCTACGACGGCGGCGGGTTCCGCGGCTGGGCGGCCCAACGCGACCGGAGGATCCGCACGATCGAAGGCGTGCTCTCGCAGGCGCTCGCCGACATCCTGCACGAGGACGTCCGGCTCTCGGTCGCGGGACGGACCGATGCGGGCGTGCACGCGCGGGGTCAGGTCGCGTCCTTTGCCACCTCCAGCACCCTTGCGCCGGAAAGGCTCCTGACCTCCGTGAACGGCAGGCTCGGGCCCGAGATCGTGGTGACGGGCGCGGCGTTCGTCCGCGACGGGTTCGACGCGCGGTTCAGCGCCACCGCGCGCGAGTATCGCTACCGAATTCGGACCGGTCTCGTGCCCGACCCCTTCACGGCGGCGTTCACCTGGCATCGACCCGGAGTGTTGTCGATCGTCGCCATGCGGCGAGCCGCGCGATGGCTGATCGGCGAGCACGACTTCGCTTCGTTCTGCCGGCACCCGGGGGAGGGTCGTTCGACGGTGCGCCGGGTGACCCGGCTTGCGGTGTCGCGCCGCGGCGAGGAGGTCGACGTCGTGATCCGCGCGAACGCGTTCCTCCACCAGATGGTGCGCGCGATCGTGGGGACGCTCGTGGCAGTCGGCGAGGGCCGGTGCCGGCCCGACGACGTCGGCCGGATCCTCGAGGCGCGTCGCCGGTCGGGGACGCCGCAGATGGCGCCCGCGCACGGGCTGACCCTGGAGCGCGTGATCTACGGGCGACGACCGTGACGTCACGGAGCTTTGACGGTGGTGCGTTCCCGCAGGTAGCATGGCCCGTCGGCCGATCCGGCCGACACTTTCGCGCATGAAGACCTACGCCCCGAAACCCGAGCACATCGAGCATCGCTGGTACGTGATCGACGCGTCCGGCGTGGTGCTCGGCCGCCTGGCGTCAGAGGTGGCGACGATCCTCCGCGGCAAGCACAAGCCCATCTTCGCTCCGCACATGGACACCGGAGACCACGTCGTGGTCGTGAACGCGAGCAAGATCGAGCTTACGGGCGGCAAGGACGTGAAGAAGATCGCGTACCGCCACTCGGGCCATCCCGGCGGCATCACCGCGACCGCCTACGGTGAGCTGATGGCCTCGCGGCCGGCGTTCGCGGTCGAGAAGGCGGTTCGCGGCATGTTGCCGAAGAACCGCCTCGGCAGAGCCATGATCAAGAAGCTCCACGTCGTCGCCGGACCCGATCACGCGCACGCCGCGCAGAAGCCCGTGGCGCTCAAGCTCGGCGAGCGACCCGTATGGTCCGGCCTCCCGGCCGCGTCGCCTCCGGCGCCGGAACGCGCCGCCCGCACGTCGGCCGCGAAGCCGACGCCCGCGAAGCGCACGACCGCTCGATCCAAGTCCACCCCCACGACGACCGCGAAGACCACATCGGCAAAGCGCACGACGACCAGGTCGAAGACCACCGCGAAGCCGAAGCCGACCGCGAAGACGAAGACCACGACCGCCAAGCGGCCGGCGGCCCGCAAGACCACGCGCCGTTCCACGAAGGAGGACTGAGTGCCGACCACCACCCCGTCGATCTCGACCGGCCGCCGGAAGGAGGCCGTCGCGCGCGTTCGACTCTTGCCCGGCACCGGGCTGTTTTCGGTGAACGGCCGGAGCCTCGAGGAGTACTTCACCACTCGCGCGCACCGGATGGTGATCGGCGAGCCGCTGCGCGTCGCCGGCCGCGACAAGGACCTCGACGTGGTGTCGTCGATCAAGGGCGGGGGCGTGAACGGCCAGGCGGGCGCGCTCCGCATGGGGATCGCGCGGGCGCTCGTCGAGCTCGACCCCGGGCTCCGCGATCAGCTCAAGTCGGCGGGGTTTCTCACGCGCGACGCGCGCGAGAAGGAGCGCCGCAAGTACGGGCTGAAGAAGGCGCGCAAGGCGCCTCAGTACTCCAAGCGCTGAGTCAGCGTTCGGAGTCCTCCTCGGCGGCCTCCATCGCGTAGTCGCCGCGCGCGACGGCCTCGATCACGGCGCGCGCCTGAAGCTCGAGCTCTTCCGCGACGAACACGTGGACCGGACCGGTCCGGTACGGTCCGTCTCCCTCGCCCTTCAAGAGCACGGGGATGCCCTCGTCCTCGAGGCGCGCCTTCAAGAGGTGGCCCTCGAAGACCTGGTTCGTGGTGTACACGCGTACGAGTCCGCCGGCCATCGCGGCATCCTCCCACACGCGAGTCGAATCGAAACCCTGGGGCGACGCGCTTCGTAGACCCTGATATCGGGGGGTTCGCACCTCGAGCGCTCAGGAGGGGCTCATGCTCGCACGCAGATCGATCGTTGCGGCGGTGGGCGTGTTGTGCCTGCTTGCGGCCTGCAGCGACCAGTCGAGCAGCCTGCCGGGAGGCGGTGGTTCGACGACCTCGACGACCACCTCGTCGCCCGTGCCCACCTCCTCGTCATCGACGCCGGAGCCCAGCGAGACGCCGTCACCGGGTCGGTCCACCGAGGTCGAGAGCGATGATTCGGCGCTCGGCGCGATCCTCACCGACGGCAAGGGCAACACGCTGTACGCGTTCGCCCCGGACGCACAGGGGCCGAGCACCTGCTACGACGACTGCGCGGCGAACTGGCCGGCGTTCCTCGCGAAGGGCGAGCTCGAGGTGAGCGGCAAGGCGAGCGATCCGACCGACGCCAAGCTCCTCGGTACCGTGAAGCGTGACGACGGCGGCAAGCAGGTCACGTACAACGACTGGCCGCTCTACTCCTTCGCCGGTGACCAGGCTCCCGGCGAGACCAACGGCCAGGGAATCGGAGGCGTCTGGCACGTGATGTCGCCCGACGGCGATCCGGTCGGCTGAGGACCCGCTCCGCCGTGAACGAAGCTCAGTCCGCGACCCGGTAGAGGCGCCAGCGGTCGGGAACGCCCTTCAGCTCGTGCTCGCCGGCGTCCTCGAAGGTCGTTCCGGAGCCCGCGAGCAGCTCCTTCACCGTGCTCGAAACGAACACGTCGCCGGGTGATGCGAGCGCGGCGATCCTCGCGCCGATGTGCACGGCGAGCCCCCCCAGGTCGTTTCGACGCACTTCGACCTCACCGGTATGGACGCCGGCACGGATCCTGAGCCCAAGCCTGCCCATGGCGTCCACGATTGCCGACGCGCACCTCACCGCCTGCGCCGGCCCATCGAAGACGGCGAAGAAGCCGTCGCCGGTGGTCGCGATCACCCGTCCCTTGAACCGATCGATCTCTCCCCGTGCCACAAGGTGGTGCCGGTCGAGGACGTCCCGCCACCGGCGATCGCCCATCTCGGCCGCGAGCGCGGTCGATTCGACGATGTCGGTGAACATCAGTGTCGTGAGCATTCGATCGGGGTCGGCTCCGGAGCGCGCGCCCGTGACGAACTCCTCGATTTCGTCCAGCACCGCGTCGACGTCTTCGGAGAACGCGAGATGATCGGTGCCGGGAAGCTCCACGTACGTGGCACTCGGGATCAGCGACGCGGCCTCGCGCGTGAGCTCCGCGGCGACGATCGGGTTCCCGCTCCGGTTCAGAAGCAGGGTGGGGACCGAGATCTGCGGTACGACGTCACGGATGTCGGCCTCCATGGTCTGCCGGTAGTAGTGCCCCATCGCGCCCGGGCGCACGGAGTTCCGCTGCAGACGAGCGAGCTGCTCCGAGAAACGCTCGTCGCCCACCCGACTGGGTGCGAGGAACTCGACCCCGCTCCTCCCGGCCCTGACGCCGGAGGTCATCACCTCGATGACCTCGTCGATCTCCTCCATCGGCATCCCCGCGGCATGCGTGTGCGCGACGGTGGTCGCGAACAGCGCGAGGGAACGGCATCGCTCGGGGTGCCCGACTGCCAGCAACATGGCGACCAGGGTTCCGTCGTTCAATCCGATGACGGCGGCTTCGGTCGACTCTGCCGCATCGAGGACTGCGACCGCGTCCTCGACCTGCATGTCGAGGTCCGGGAGTCGATCGAGCGGAACGGGGTCGGACAGGCCCGTGCCGCGCCGGTCGAAATGGATCAGCCGCCCGAACGAGGCCAGCCGGCGCATGAAGCGGGCGTAGTCCGGGAAGTCCCAGACGGCCTCCACGTGATGCACCCAGGTGTCGACGAGGAGCAGGTCCGGCGACCCCGCGCCGACGATCTGGTAGGCGAGATGGATATCCCCGTTCCTCGCGAACAGGGTCTCGGGCGTGTCCATGCCCCGATCTTGGGAACGCCGCGCCGATGGTGCAAGGCTGCAGCGCGTCCGGTATCGGTGCGTGGCCCTGGGTCGAGTTCCTACAGATGACCACGAAACCACCCGATGTTTCCTCGTGAAACCACACTGACCTGGGATTTCTTGGATGGACATCATCCGGCCGGATGCCGACCTGTTCTCGGGCTCGACCGAGGACCTCGTCGCGCGACTGCGCGATGCGGAGCGGCGCGCCTTCGAGGCGGAGGCCAAGTACGACGCGGTGCTCAACCAGCTCCCGGCGGCCGTGTACGTCTACTCGCCGGAGCTCGACGGGCCGACGCTCTCGATGAGCCCGTTCGTCGAGCAGCTGCTCGGAGTCTCGCCGCAGCGCTTCCTCGAGGGCGACGAGGTGTGGGACGAGCTGATCCACCCGGACGATCGCGAGCGATCATGGGCGGACTACGAGTCCTACCTTCTCAACGGCGCGCCGGAGGGCGGGGACTACCGCTACATCCGCCCCGACGGACGCACCGTGTGGGTGCGCGACCACTCGGCGACGATCCGCGACTCCGACGGGCACGCGCTCTTCATCCAGGGCGTGATGTTCGACATCACGGCGAGCAAGGAGGCCGAGCTGCGCATGCAGCACATGGCCTACCACGACTCGCTCACGGGCCTGCCGAACCGCGCGATGTTCGAGGAGCATCTCGAGCTCGCGCTCGCGCGGGCCCGCCGCAACGATCTCGCGGTGGCGGTGCTCTTCCTCGACCTTGACGACTTCAAGCCGGTGAACGACACGCACGGGCACGCCACGGGCGATGCCGTGCTTCGTCAGGTCGGCGCGCGCCTGAGTGGCGCCGTGCGCGACACGGACCTCGTCGCACGCCAGGGGGGCGACGAGTTCCTCGTGCTCGTCGCGGACCTCGCGCGCGGCGACGGCCGGGCGACGGCCGCGTCGATGGCGAGCCGCGTCGTCGAGCATCTCGACCACGAGCTCGCCGTGCCGTTCCGGCTCCGCGTGGGTGAGATCGCCCTGCGGGCGAGCATCGGATGGGCCGTCTACCCCTTCGAGGGGAACGACGCGGCCTCGATCCTTCGGCGCGCCGACGAGGCGATGTACGAGCGGAAGCGGATGAAGAAGGACCGCCCGATCCTGCTCAGGCGACACGCGTAGCCGGGCCTCGTCAGGCCTCGGCGCGGGTCCGGTAGCCTGAGCGGTCCCATGGGACGCCTCTTCGGAACCGACGGCGTACGCGGCGTGGCCGGCACGGAGCTCACCGAGGACCTCGCGTTCGGCCTCGGCCGCGCCGCGGTGCTCGTGCTCGGGCGGCACGGGGAGGGAACCCCCACGTTCGTGGTCGGCCGCGACACGCGCGAGTCGGGGGAATGGCTCGAGGACGCGCTCGTCGAAGGGATCCGCACGACCGGCGGCGACGCGATCCTCGCGGGCGTCCAGCCGACGCCCGCGATCGCCTTCCTCACGACGACGCTCGGTGCGTCGTCGGGCGTGGTGCTGAGCGCCTCGCACAATCCTGCCGAATACAACGGCATCAAGTTCTTCTCTCGGGGTGGCACGAAGCTCTCCGACGACCTCGAGGACGAGATCGAGGCTGCCCTCGATGTCCCGCCGGCGAACGGCACGGGAACGATCCGCGCGCTCGGCACGGAGGGCGCGCAGTACCTCGACCACCTCACGTCCTCGGCGGAGGCGCGCCTCGACGGACTCGCGCTCGTCGTGGACTGCGCCAACGGCTCGGCGTCGGGCTTCTCGCCCGAGGTTCTCAGGCGCCTCGGCGCCACGGTTCACGCGATCTTCGACGAACCGGACGGACACAACATCAACGCGGGTTGCGGCGCGCTCCATCCCGACGTCGTGGCCGCCGAGGTGGTCCGCCGGGGAGCGGACGCGGGCGTCGCGCACGACGGCGACGCGGATCGCGCGCTGTTCGCCGATGCACGCGGCAACGTGATCGACGGCGACCAGGTGCTCGCCGCGTGCGCGATCGCGATGCGCAAGCAAGGGCGTCTCCCCGGCGACACGGTCGTGGCGTCGGTGATGGCCAACCTCGGGTTTCACCGGGCGATGGAGGAAGCCGGCATCAACGTGGTGACGTCCGGCGTGGGCGACCGGTACGTCGTCGAAGAGATGGAACGAACCGGGGCAGGGCTCGGGGGCGAACAATCGGGCCACATCGTGTTCCGCGAGCAGGCGACGACCGGCGACGGTCTCCTCACCGCGGTGCGCTTCCTCTCGCTCGCGACGCTCGAGGGCGTGTCCGTCGAACGACTCGCCTCGGCGATGCGCCGGTACCCGCAGATCATGCTGAACGTGGCGGTCGAGGACGGCGCAGCCCTCGCCGGCGCCGAGTCCGTCTGGGAATCCGTGCGGTCCGCCGAGACGACCCTCGGCGACGCAGGTCGCGTGCTCGTGCGGGCGTCGGGTACCGAGCCTCTCGTGCGCGTGATGGTCGAGGCCGAGACCGACGAGCTCGCGCGCGAGCACGCCCACGCGATCGCGGCGGTGGTGGAGAAGGTCCTAGGCCCCGCGTAGCTTCCACGGCCTGGGTCGCGCTGCTACGCTGCCGGTCCCTCCATGTGCGGCATCGTTGGCTACGTTGGTCCCGACGAGGCCCTTCCCGTCATCCTCGAAGGCCTTCGCCGGCTGGAGTATCGCGGTTATGACTCCGCCGGCGTGGCCCTCGCCGACGGGGGGCTGACCGTCGTCAAACGCGCGGGCCGGCTCGACGCGCTCGAGGAGGCCCTCGACGCGGCACCTCGCCCCCCCGCCACCGTCGGGATGGGCCACACTCGATGGGCGACCCACGGAGCGCCCACCGATCGCAACGCGCACCCGCACGTCGACTGCTCCGGTCGAATCGCGGTGATCCACAACGGGATCATCGAGAACTTCCAGGGACTCCGGCAGCGTCTCGAGAAGGACGGGCACACGCTCGTGTCGGAGACCGACACGGAGCTCGTGGCTCATCTCCTCGAGGGGCGGGAGGGGTCACTCGTCGACGCCGTCCGCGCAACGGTGCGGGAGCTCGAGGGGGCGTACTCGCTCGTGGTGCTCTCGCTCGACGAGCCCGACGTGCTGATCGGCGTGAAGGTGTCGAGCCCGCTCGTCGTGGGGCTCGGCGACGGCGAGACGATCCTCGCGTCCGATATCCCCGCGATCCTCGGCCGCACCACCACCGTCGTCCCTGTGGACGAGGGCCAGATCGTCGAGGTGCGACGCGAGGGCGCCGCGTTCTCCGACTTCGACGGCAATGCGATCGAGCCCGAGCCGATCCAGGTGACGTGGGACCTCGCGCACGCGCAGAAGGGCGGCTACGAGGACTTCATGCGCAAGGAGATCGACGAGCAGCCGGCCGCGATCCGCGACACCCTCGTGGGCCGCGTCGCCGCGGGGCGGCTCTCGCTCGACGACCTTCGCATCAGCGACGACGTGCTCCGGGACGTCTCGAAGGTGTTCGTCGTCGCCTGCGGCACCGCGTTCCACTCGGGGCTCGTCGCGAAGTACGCGATCGAGCACTGGACGCGCCTGCCGGTCGAGGTCGAGATCGCGAGCGAGTTCCGGTATCGCGATCCGGTTCTCGGGCCGGACACGCTGACGCTCGCGGTGTCGCAGAGCGGCGAGACGATCGACACGCTGGAAGCGGCCCGGCACGCGCGGCGGCAGGGCTCGCAGGTGATCGCGGTGACGAACACGGTGGGCTCCTCGCTCTCGCGGGAGGCCGACGGCGTGATCTACATGCACGCGGGGCCGGAGATCGGGGTCGCGGCCACGAAGACGTTCGCCGCGCAGATGGTGTCGCAGTATCTCGTCGGGCTCTACCTCGCGCAGGTGCGCGGCTCGATGTTCCCCGAGGAGATCGCCGAGTTCCTCGGGCGCATGGACGAGCTGCCCGACCAGGTGGAAACGGCGATCCGGCTCGACGACCGCTGCCGGGAGCTCGCGGAGCGGTTCCATCGCGCGAACGACTTCCTGTTCATCGGCCGGCACACGGGGTACCCGGCCGCGCTCGAGGGCGCGCTGAAGCTCAAGGAGATCAGCTACATCCACGCGGAGGGGTATCCCGCCGCCGAGCTCAAGCACGGCCCCATCGCGCTCGTCGAGGAGGGCGTGCCGGTGGTGGCCGTCGCGACCACCTGCCACGTCTACCCGAAGATCCTGTCGAACATCCAGGAGGTGCGCGCGCGCGGAGCGGAGGTCATCGCGGTGGTGAGCGCCGGCGACGTCGAGGCCTCGAGGCTCGCTCAGCACGTGCTGGAGGTTCCGGAGACCCCCGAACTGCTGTCGCCGGTCGTGGTGACGGTCCCGCTGCAGCTCCTCGCGTACCACATCGCGAAGCTGCGCGGGTGCGACGTCGACCGGCCTCGCAACCTCGCGAAGTCCGTGACCGTCGAGTAGCCCGGCGGCGCGAGCGCGCGCCCTCTAAGCTCTTCCGCGATGGAGATCCTCGGGCTCGGCGTGGACATCTGCGAGATCGCCAGGATGGAGCGGGCCCTCGCCCGACATCCCACGATGCGGCAGCGCGTGTTCACGCCCGAGGAGGTCGCGTACTGCGATGCGAGGGGCCGGCCGGCCGAGTCCTACGCGGGCCGCTTCGCGGCCCGCGAGGCCGTGATCAAGGCGCTCGGCGGGTATCGCGGCAAGGCCTGGCACGAGATCAGCGTCACGAGGGCGCCGTCCGGCGCGCCGGCCATCCGCCTCGAGGGGAACGCGAAGGAGCGGGCGGACGCGCTCGGCGTCACCGACGTCCTCATCACGTTCACCCACGAGAAGACCAGCGCCGTCGCCTTCGCGATCGCGGTCCGCACGTGAAGCCGGTCCTCTCGCCCGAGGGCGCGGTGCGGCTCGATCGCGCGACGCAGGCGAGGGGCGTTCCGGCCGCGTCGCTCATGGAGCGAGCGGGCGAGGCCGTGGCCCGCTCGGCGATCGATCTCGCCGGCGGCGTGTACGGCCGGCGCGTGGTGGCCGTCTGCGGCAAGGGGAACAACGGCGGCGACGGCCTCGTCGCCGCCCGGCACCTCGCGCGAGAGGGCGTGCGCACGACCGTCGTGATGATCGAGCGGCCGGACGACCTGCGCGAGCCGGCGGCATCGAACTTCCGCCGCCTCGCCGAGCACGACGTTCGCGTTCTGGTGCCGGGCGGCGCCGCGCTCGATCGAGAGCTCGCGCGCGCCGACGTGGCGATCGACGCACTCTTCGGAACGGGGTTTCGTGGCATCCCGGAAGACGAGTGGGCGGCGGCGATCGGGGCGATGAACGCGTGCGCCGCCCCCGTGCTCGCGGTCGACATCCCGTCGGGCGTGAACGGGGCCAACGGGGCCGTGGAGGGCGAAGCGGTATCGGCGGAGCTCACGGTCACGTTCGGCGCGCCGAAGGTGGGCGTCGTGCTGCTCCCCGGGGCGGAGCGCGCGGGCACGGTGCGGGTGGTGGACATCGGCTTTCCCGAGGACCTCGTGGAGGCCGAAGCCTGGCTCACCGAGCCGGGCGACGTGGCGGCGATCCTCCCGTCGCGCGGAGCGGAGTCGCACAAGCGGGCCTCCGGAGTCGTCCTCGTCGTCGCGGGCTCCAGGGGCATGACCGGCGCGGCGGCGCTGCTCGCACTCGCGGCCGGGCGGATCGGTGCGGGGCTCGTGACCGTCGCGAGCCCCTCGGGCGCTCTTCCGCAGGTTCAGGCGAATCTGAGCGAGGCGACGTTTCTCGCGCTCGCCGAGACGGACGACGGCACCGTCGCCGCGGCCGCGCTCGAACCCGTCCTCGAGCGCCTCGAGGGGGCGGACGCCCTCGCGATCGGACCGGGGCTCACGCGTCAGGGGGAAACGTCGGCCTTCGTGCGCGAGCTCGTGCGCCGATCGCCGGTCCCGGTCGTCGTCGACGCGGACGGGCTCAACGCGTTCGCCGGGCGGGCGCAGGAGCTCGCCGACCGGCGCTCCGACGCCGTGCTCACCCCGCACGTCGGCGAGTTCGGGCGGCTCTCGGGAGTGAAGCCCCGCGACCTTGACGCCGACCGCTTGGGCCATGCTCGGTCGCTTGCGAGGACGACCGGCGCGGTGACCCTGCTGAAGGGAAGTCGCACCGTGATCGCCTCGCCGGCCGGCGACGTCCGCGTCAACGTGACGGGTTCGCCCGTGCTCGCGACCGCGGGCACCGGCGACGTGCTCACGGGCATGATCGGGGGCCTCCTCGCTCGCGGGGTCGACCCGCTCGACGCGGCGACCGCGGGCGCGTATCTGCACGGTCTCGCAGGGATCCTCGCCGGCTCGGAGCGAGGCGAGGGCTCGCTGGCGGGTGACGTCGTGGACCACATCCCAGACGCCGTCCGCAGGGTGAGAGAGCCGTGAGGCGCTACCGGCCGACCTGGGTCGAGATCGACCTCGACGCGATCCGGCACAACGTGCGCGCGTTGAAGCCGGCGGCGTCGGAGCTGATGGCCGTGGTGAAGGCGAACGGGTACGGCCACGGCGAGGCGGAGGTCGCTCGCGCGGCGCTGGAGGCCGGCGCGACCTGGCTCGGCGTCGCGCTCGTCGAGGAAGGGCTTCGCCTTCGTGAGGCCGGGATCGGGGCGCGCGTGCTCGTGCTCTCCGAGCTCCCACCCGGATCCGAGCGGTCGGCGCTCGACGCCGAGCTCACGCCCACCCTCTACACGGACGACGCTCTCGAGCGACTCGTCGCGGCCGCGGCGGGATCGCCGGTCGGCGTGCACGTCAAGGTGGACACCGGCATGCATCGCGTCGGGGTCTGGCCACCGGCGGACGCGCCGGCCCTCGTCGACCGGGTTGCGCGCGCAGGCCTGGACGTGGAAGGTCTCTGGACCCACTTCGCGAGCGCCGAGGAGGACGAGGTCACCACGAAGGAGCAGCTCGATCGGTTCCACGAGGTCGTGGAGGACGTTCGCGCCGCCGGCCACGGGCCTCGGGTCCTCCACGCCGCGAACAGCGCCGCGACCATCCTGCATCCGGCATCGCACCTGGACCTTGTTCGTGTGGGCCTCGCGATGTACGGGCTGCAGCCCGGCCCCGGCGTGGGCGCCGAGCTCGGGCTCCGGCCCGCGCTCGCGTGGCGATCGACGGTCACCATGGTGAAGCGGCTGCCCACCGGGGAGCCGCTCTCGTACGGACATCGGTATCGAACGGCGACGCCGTCCACGATCGCGACCGTGCCGGTCGGCTACGCGGACGGCTACCCTCGCCATCTCTCGTCGCGGGCCGACGCCCTCGTGGGGGGCGCGAGGGCT
>DATBIS010000044.1:0-1641 GCA_036556805.1 Actinomycetota bacterium
TGACCGCTCCGACCCTCGACCAGCTACGCGAACAGGTGCGCGGCGACGTGATCGTCCCCGGCGACGCCGGCTACGACGAGGCTCGCGCCGTGCACAACGCGATGATCGACCGCAGGCCCGCGGTGGTCGTGCGACCGTCGAACGAGGACGATGTCGTCGCGGCGGTGAACTACGCCCGGGAGAACGCGCTCGACCTCGCGATGCGGGGCGGCGGCCACAGCGTGCCGGGCTTCGGCACGGTCGACGACGGCGTCGTCATCGACTTCTCGTCGATGCGGGCCGTCACGGTCGATCCGGGAGCAAGGACCGCGCGCGCGCAGGGCGGCGCGACCTGGGGCGACTTCAACGACGCCACGCACGAGCACGGCCTCGCCACGACGGGCGGGATCATCTCGACGACCGGCGTCGCCGGCCTCACCCTCGGA
This sequence comes from Actinomycetota bacterium, assembly GCA_036556805.1. Classification (GTDB taxonomy): domain Bacteria; phylum Actinomycetota; class UBA4738; order UBA4738; family HRBIN12; genus DATBIS01. Next base: position 426 of record DATBIS010000044.1, read on the forward strand.
GGCGGGATCGGGTACCTCGCGCGCGGCTTCGGCCTCTCGCTCGACAACCTGATCTCGGCCGAGGTCGTGACCGCCGACGGGCGGAAGGTCACGGCGAGCGACGACGAGAACGCCGACCTCTTCTGGGCGCTACGGGGAGGCAGCGGAAACTTCGGAGCGGTGACGACGTTCGAGTTCCGCCTGCACCCGCTCACGAACATCTACGGCGGCCCGATGTTCTTCGAGCTCGACGACGCGGCCGACGTGCTGCGCTTCTACCGTGAGTTCATCGCGGACGCCCCCGAGCAGTTCGGCGGCTTCCCCGCGTGGCAGATCGCACCGCCGCTGCCGTTCATCCCGGAGGAGCGTCACGGCGAGCCGTTCCTCGCGTTCGTGGCCTGTTGGGCCGGCCCGGTCGAGGAGGGCGAGAGCATGTTGAAGCCGCTCCACGACGTGGCGCCCGTGGTGGCCGAGCACGTTGGGGAGATGCCGTATCCGGCGTTGAACAGCGCTTTCGACGCGTTGGTCCCGCCCGGACTCCAGCACTACTGGAAGGCGAACTTCGTGAAGGAGCTCACCGACGAGGCGATCGAGGCCCACCTGCAGCACGGACCGAAGGTGCCGGCGGTGAACTCGACGATGCACATCTATCCGATCAACGGCGCGTGCCACCGCGTGGCGTCGGACGCGACCGCGTTCGCGTACCGCGACGCGAACTTCGCGACGGTGATCGCCGGCATGTGGCCGGACCCCATGCAGAACGAGGCGAATACGGCGTGGGTGCGCGGCTACTACGACGCGACGGCGCCGCACTCGGAGGAGGGCGGCTACATCAACTTCATGGCCGGCGACGACCAGCAGCGGATCAAGGCGAACTACCGTGGAAACTACGACCGGCTCGTCGAGGTCAAGCGGACGTACGACCCCGACAACCTGTTCCACGTGAACCAGAACATCAAGCCCTAGGCGCGGGGCGGCTCAGGAGCGGCGGCGGGCCTTCGGCTCGAGCCACCAGCCGTCGAAGCCGCGGTCGTTGCGGTCGACGTCGGTGCCCGGCGGCGCGAGTTCGTCGATGGCGTCGAGGACGTCGTCGTCGAGCCGCACGTCGGCGCCCGCCAGAAGGTCCTGGTTCTGCTCGGGCGTCCGCGGGCCGATGATCGCCGACGTCACGCCCGGGTGCGCGAGCGTGAACGCGAGCGCGAGGTGGGTCATCGAGATGCCGGCGTCGGCGGCGATC
>DATBIS010000045.1:0-2635 GCA_036556805.1 Actinomycetota bacterium
CTCGGGGCTGAACCGCGTGGTCGACCTGCGCCCGGACTTCATCAAGCTCGACATCGCCCTCACGCAGGGGATCACCACCGATCACTTCCGGCGGAGCCTCGTCGGGACGCTCGCGACGTTCGCGGCGGGCGTCGAGACCACGGTGGTCGCCGAGGGCATCGAGTCGGACGACCAGATCGCGGGCCTCCTCGAGCTCGGGATCGAGCTCGGCCAGGGGTTCCGGCTGGGCCGGCCCGGCCCCCTCCCGCCGGCCGACGACGGCGCTCACGTGCGTTGGTCCGGACGCCACGCGTTCACCGCAAGCTAGGTCTTCCCCTCCCACCGCCCGACCTGCGCACACAGCCGTGTTCGCCGGCATCCCTCCGTGCGTTTGGCCCCGGGCGATCGGCACCCCCGGCATCGGCCGGAGCCTCCCACCGGATGACGACCATGGGCTATCAACGATCCGCGGTAGCCGCCGATACCTCAGAACAGGTAATGCCCCACCGGTCAACCCCCCGTTGACCTGGAAGGAGGGGAGTCGATGGCACCGATTACCGTGTTGGTGGCCGAGGACGAGCCGCAGGTCCGCGAGGTCCTCCAGGCGCTCATCGCGACCGACCGAGGGCTCCAGTTCGTGGGCGCCGCCGAGGAGGCGGAGTCGGCGATCAGGCTCGCGGCCGACCGTCGCCCCGACGTCGCCCTCGTCGACGTGCGGATGCCCGGCGGCGGCGGGGTGCGCGCCGCGCGCGAGATCGTGCGCCGATCCCCACCCACCAAGGTGATCGCGGTCTCCGCGTTCGAGGACGCCGAGACGATCCTGTCGATGCTCCACGCGGGCGCGCGCTTCTACGTCTCGAAGACCGATCCCACCGACCACATCCTCGACGCGATCCACCGGGCCGTGACCGACGGCGAGCAGCCCACGAACGAGATCGAACGGATCGTGCGCGCGTTCGACGACTGGATGGACCGGCGCGGCGACCGCCCCTCGCTGGACGAGCTTCGCAAGTCGCGCGTCGACGAGCTGCTGTTGCCGGGCAACCTGACGGTGCGGTTCGAGGACGTCGTGGACCTCGCGACGGGCGCGGTGGTGGGCCGGGAGGCGATCCCCGTGTTCCTCGGGAACGCGAACCGCTCCGCCGTCGAGCTCCTTGCCGACGCGCAGGCCGTCGACATGCTCACGCGCGTCGAGCTCACGTTCGCGCGCGCCGTCATCGACGCGATCGGTGACGACGCTTGGTGGACGAGCCTCGGCCTCTCGCTCGCGACCGCGGGGTCGGCCGAGCTGCTCGACCTCCTGAGCGAGGTCGAGCCGCAGCGCATCGTCCTGCAGCTCACCGAGCTCGAGCCCGTGGACGATCGCGAGCGGCTGGATCGGGCGATCGACCGCTGGCGCGCGAGCGGCGTGCGCATCGCGATCGACGACGTCGGACCCGGGATCGGGAGCCTGCGGGACATGGTGCGGATCCGGCCCGACTTCGTGAAGCTCGACACGAGCGTCGTGCGCGGCGTCGAGGACGACCTCTCACGGCAGCGGCTCGTTCGCGCGCTGCTGTCGATCGCCGAGGAGCTCGGATCCACCGTGATCGCGAAGGGCGCCGACACGAGCGCCGCGATCGAGGCGCTCGGGCATCTGGGCTCTCCACTGGCACAGGGAACCGCCGTGGCGCAGCCGCGCGTCGGGGCGCGTCCTGCGCTCGACATCGAGGAGGACGATCGATGAGCACCCCCCGAGTCCGCGGACGGCGAACCCCGTCCCGCCTGTCGCGCAGCCTCGTGATCGCCGGATCCGGGCTCGCGCTCGTCGCGCTGGGCCCCGCGGGGGCGGCGTTCGCCGACCCGTGCCCGCTCACCGACCCGCTGTGCGTGGTCGAAACGGTCGAGGACACCGTGGACACGACGGTCGGCACGGCGAAGGACCACGCCGACGAGACCGTCGAGACGGCGCAGAAGACCGTGAAGGACCTCACCGACCCCGCCGGGGATCCGGGCGGCGGTGGTGGTGGCGGCGGCGGTGACACGGGAGGCGGCGGCGATCAGGGTGGCGGCGGGCGGGGTCACGGACCCGGCACGCCGGGCGACGGCAACCCCGGCGCGGGCCCGATCGTAAGCGTCCCCGCGACGGCGGGAGGAGCATCCGTCGTGACCGTCACGGAGACCGGCGTGCTGCCGGTCGACCATCGCGAGGAGATCGTCCCGATCATCGCCCGCGGCATCCCCGCGACGCTTCGGGCGGTCGCGGTCGGACTCGCCGTACCGCTGCTGATCCTGCTCGGGATCGTCGTCGGCTTCACGATGGTGCAGAACCGGCTCGATCGTCGCGACCCCAAGCTCGCCCTCGCACCACTCGCCGAGGATGTGCTGAGGTTTGCGTGAGCGCCCTCGGCCTGCACGCGACCGGATCACGAGCTCCCGCGCGGCGTGAGCTGATCTCGCTCCGCGAGCGCGCGCGCTTCCTCGAGGGCCTGCGAGGTGCGTTCGCGGTGCTCGTGCTCGGGGCGGCGATCGCCGAGCCCCGTACCGGCGTCGCGCGGCTCGCGGTCGGCACGATCCTGTACCTGGTGGTGAGCATCGCGCCGCTCGTGCTCTCGAGGCTCGGGCGCGACCGGGTGCTCGCGCTCCTCGAGGGCACGCTGCTGATCGACGGCGCCTA
>DATBIS010000046.1:0-6728 GCA_036556805.1 Actinomycetota bacterium
GACGCTTGGCCTCCTGGAACTCCCGCTCCTGGGGATCGTCGCTCGAGGCCGCGACGATCAGCACCGGAACCCGCAGCTTCCGCGCGAGCGCGATCGGGTCTTGCTCCCAGATCGCGCGGAGGATCCGGAAGTGGTTCGCGCGGGAGAGGCGGGGGCGGATCCGCCCTTCCGCGTCGACGTGCATCAGCGCGAGGAACAACTCCTCGACCGCCGGCGTGTAGGGGATGGGGCTTCGGTGGCGGAAGCCCTCGCGGAGGTCGCCGAGACGAAGACCGTCGAAGAGAGGCGGCGCGAGCCGCGCCTTCGCGGTCGCCCAGTCCATCGATGCCGCGAGCCGGTTGAAGCCGCCGTCGACCAGCACGGCGCCCGCGACGGAGCGGGGGTTCGTCGCCGCGAGCTCCATCGCCGCCATCGCTCCCCACGAGTGCCCGACGACCACGGGCCGTCGCAGCCGGCGATCGCGCATCACCGCGAGCGCGTCGGCGACCACGTGGTCGAACCCGTAGCCCGAGGTGGGCTTGCCCGAGAGCCCGTGCCCGCGGGCGTCGTACGTCACCACGCGAAAGCGCCGCGTGAGATGCGGCAGCATCGAGTCCCAGATGTGCTGAGAGCTCGCGAGCCCGTGGTGGAGCACCAGCGCGCGCGCGTCGCGCCCGGGCCCGGCCAGGTCGCGGCCGCGCAAGGCCACGCCACGATCTCCCCGGACGACGAAGGCCGGCATCGAAGGCGATCGTAGAGGCGCCGGCGTCCTTGCGGGGGGAGGGCGGGACGGAGCAGGATGGATCCGAGGACGCATGGACCATCGGATCGGTCGTCGCGAGTTCCTTCGCCGGTCGGCGCTGGCCGGTGCCGGCGTTCCGTTTGCCTCCACGCTGCTCGCGGCCTGCGCGAGCGAGGGTCTCCCGCCGACGAATCCGGCGCCCGTGTACCCGGCATTGCCGATCCACTCGGACCTCGTACCGATCGCGTCCGGTCTTCCCGTCGAACGGGGCGGCACGCTGCGCATCTTCCAATGGAAGGAGTACCTCGCGCGCGCGGTGCTCGACGGGTTCGAGTACGCGCATCGCGATCGCAAGGTGCGCGTCGAGGTCGAGAGCTTCCTGCACGTGGATGAGGCGATCGCTCGCCTGCGCGAACCGGACGCGGACTTCGACGTCTTCTTCCCCACGATCGACGTGCTCGCGGGGCTGGTGGACGAGAGGATGCTGCTCCCGCTGAACCACGACTATCTTCCGAACCTCGAGAACCTCTGGCCGCAGTTCCGTGGGATCGACGAGCCGTTCTACGACCGAGGTCAGCGATACACGTTGCCCTACACGGTCTTCTCGAGCGGGATCGGCTGGCGGCGTGACCTCGTGGAGCCCGCCCTCGCGCCCGATCGATCGGCGAAGCCGTTCGATCTCCTCTGGAACCCCGGGTACGCCGGTCGCGTGGGGCTGTACGACGACTACCTCGAGGCCATGTCGCTCGCGCTCCTGCGGGACGGGCTCGTCGAAGTACGTGCCGCCGACGACGCGGACCTCCGTTCGGCCGCCGACGCCTTGCTCGACGCCGTGCGAACCGCCCGCGTGCGGTTCACGGCCGAGGGGGCGGAGGAGGGCCTTCCGAGCGGCGAGTTCGTCGCGCACCAGGCCTGGTCGGGAGACGTGCTCACGGCTCCGCGCTACGCGGAGGACCCCGCGATCGGCACGAGGTTGGGGTACTGGTCGCCGGCTGGCCCCGCGCGGATCGTCGGCTGCGACCTCACCGCGATCTGCGCGAGAGGCCGCAATCCCGTGCTCGCGCACGCGTTCCTCGATCATCTCCTTCGATTCGACATAGCGATGGCGAACTTCAGCTGGAACGGCTACCAGCCGCCGCTCCTCGGCCTCCGCCCGGAGTCGGTGGCCGATCCGGAGTTCCCGTGGCACGACGCGGTGCCGACGAACCTCGCCGGCGCGATCCTCACGCCGGAGGCGTTCGAGACCGGGCAGATGCTGGTGGGCATCGGGCCTTCGGAACGGGCCCGATGGCTCGTTCAGTGGAACCGCGTCGTGCCGAGCGTCTGAGCGGGATTCCCCACGCGCTGGGGAAGCCACCGCGCGCTGGTGTCGTACCCGGAGAAGGCACCGAGCAACGTGCCGCTCGCGGCGTCGACCATCTGCACGAGGAAGTTGTTCGGTGTGCACCCGTCCCGAACGCCGGCGCGACTCACCGACACGAAGTCCCCCTTTGCCTCGAAGTAGCACAGGTCGTGGGTGAAGTAGACCCAGGCGGGGCCGTACGTGCCCCCGTTGCCGTCGTCCACGGTGGCGAGGGTGACGGAGACGTCGCGCCCCGATCCGGCGCCCGGAAGGCCCGCGTAGGCGTCGGACGGATCGATCGAGGGGCGAAACTCCGTCACGGGACCGAGGGAATAGCCGAGCGCGCCGGGGATCGGCTCGCCGGCCGCCTGATGGAGCCCGGCGAAGGGATCGTCGCTCGTCCGGAGCGTGAGCCAGCCGAGCGCTCCGAGCGCCAAGAGTGCCGGCGACATCAGCGCCAGCGTGATCACGCGTCGACGATCCATCGGCCCGCTCTCGTTTCGCTCGTCGGATCGTATCGCCGCCGCACGTTCCTCGGTCTGTGGAGCTAGGCTGCAGCGGCTGATGAGCAGCGCACACCGAGAGGAGGAGACATGTACGGCACCGTGGCACGGATCCGCGTGAAGCCCGAGAATCGGGATGCACTCCGCAAGGTCTTCGAGCGGCAGATGGATCGGCAGGTCGAGGGGTTCAAGCATTCCTACGTGCTGTTCGAGAACGAGGGCGACGGGGCCTGGCTGATCGCCGTCTTCGAGGACCGCGCGACGTACGACAAGAACGCCGATGACCCGGCCATGCACGAGCAGTACGTCGAATATCGCGCGCTCCTGGAGGCCGACCCCGAATGGCACGACGGCGAGATCGAATCCAGCTGACCGAATTGAGTAGCGTGCGCTAATCCGTTGCCGGCGGGTTCCTCGCGGCGATCCCGCCGGCGAGCACACCGAGCGTGGCGAGCACGACCACGAACATCGTCGCGCGCAGGCTGAACGCCTCGGCCACCCAGCCCAGCAACGGCGGGCTCCAGATGAACCCGCTGTAGCCGACGGTCGTCACGGCCGCGATGGCGTTCGTCGGGTCCTCACCCGACCCCTCGATGAGGCCGAACGCGGCGGGCGCCGCGGAGGCGAGCGAGAAGCCCAAGAGGAGGAACGCGAGCCCCGCCACCAAAGGGCTGTGGGTGGATGCCGCGATCGCGCCACCGACCGCCGAGCCCACGCCGGCCACGAGGATCGTTCGGCGGTACCCGAGCCCGAACAGCGTCTTGCCCGCGAACAGCCGGCCGAGGAAGACGGCGCCCGCGAACGCGGAGAACGCGATCCCGGCGGTGAACGGCGACGCGCCGAGCTCCTTGCGCACGTAGAGACCCGACCACGTGTCCATCGAGCCCTCGACCAAGAACGCGGACAGCACGACGAACGCCGGCACGATCAGCATCGGTGCGCGGCGGAACGCCGAGATCGACAGCAGCGAGCCGCTCCCCTCCGCGGTCCGTTCGGTCGAGGCCGTGCGCGCGTTCCAGATACCCACGATCGCGCTCGCCGCCGCCGCCCAGCCCAGGCCGAGACGGAAGTCCCATCCGGCGGCGAGGAAAAGGCCGGCCACCAGCCCTCCGGTAACGCCGCCGAGCGCGTAGCACGCGTGCATCCACTGCAGGACCGGGCGCCGGGTCCGGACCTCGACGGCCTGTGCCGCGACGTTCAGGAAGACGTCGATCAGCGCGTTGCCGATCCCCACCACCATGAACGCGACGAGCACGGCGTCGCCGCGCAGCAGCGACTGCAGAGCGGCGCCGAACGCGAGCACCAGGAGTGACACGGGGACGGTCGCCGCGAGCGCGAGGGGCTGCAGCCTCGGCGCCACCAGCAGCATGACCACGACCGAGGTGACGGCGAGAACCGTGTAGTCGACGCCGATCCGGCTCTCCGAGATCCGCTGGTGGACGAGGAACTCGGCGACGAGGATCGCCCACATCCCCCAGTACTGGCCGAACGCCCAGTAACCGGCGAGCAGCGGCGCGACCTCGCGACGAAGCGTCGGCCCGCGCGCACCGGGTCCGGCGCGTTCCGGGCGGGACGGTCCCGGCGTGCTCACGGGCAGGATGATTCCACACCCATCGTCCGCTCCGGCGTCGCCTCCACCTCACGCCGGCGACGCGTTGTCCGCTAGACTCCGCCGACATGGCAGGCGGAGAGGTCCAGCTTGTCGACCTGGTGAAGCGCTTCGGCGAGGTCGAGGCCGTCGCGGGCATCAACCTGCAGATGCCGCCCGGTGAATTCTTCTCGATGCTCGGCCCCTCCGGATGCGGGAAGACCACCACCCTCCGGATGATCGCGGGATTCGAGCGACCGAACGAGGGCCAAATCCTCCTCGACGGCATCGACATGGCGCAGACCCCGCCCCACAAGCGCAACGTGAACACGGTCTTCCAGAACTACGCGCTCTTCCCGCACCTCTCGGTGGCGGACAACGTAGGCTTCGGACTCAAGTACCAGAACGTCTCGAAGAGCGAGGCGAAGGAGAAGATCGGCCGCGCGCTCGAGCTCGTGCAGTTGTCGGGCTACGAGAAGCGGCGCCCGTCGCAGCTCTCGGGCGGGCAGCAGCAGCGCGTGGCGCTCGCGCGCGCTTTGATCCTCAACCCCGCCGTCCTTCTGCTCGACGAGCCGCTCGGCGCGCTCGACGCCAAGCTGCGCAAGCGACTGCAGATCGAGCTGAAGGCTCTCCAGGAGGAGGTCGGCATCACGTTCGTCTACGTGACGCACGACCAGGAGGAGGCCCTCACGATGTCGGACCGCATCGCGGTGATGTCCCAGGGCCACATCGCGCAGGTCGGTGCCCCGCAGGACATCTACGAGGCGCCCGCGACGGCGTACGTGGCCGACTTCCTGGGCGTCTCGAACCTCATGGACACGACGGCGGAGGGGTCCGGCGACGGCGGGTGCCGGGTCCGGCTCGGCGAGTTCGAGCTCGTGGCGGGCCAGGGCGAAACCGACACGCGGGGCCGGGCGAAGCTCACCATTCGTCCCGAGCGAGTCGAGCTGCACGCGAGCGGCGAGACGGGACAGAACCGCGTTCCGGGGATGGTGGAGCGCGTGGTGTACGTCGGGTCGGTCCTCCACGTGATCGTGAACCTCGCGCCCGGCGAACGGATCCAGGTCTGGATCCCGAACGAGGGGGGGGCGGCGCCGTTCTCGCAAGGCGACCCGGTGAGCGCGCACCTTCCCCAGGACGCGCTGCGCGTGTTGCCCGAGGCCGGCGAGGCGCCGATCGACGACGAGGAGTTCGTGAGGACCTGACGAGCCTCAGACCTGGGCGAACGCTTTGACGTCCCCCTCTTGCCCGCGCGACAGCCGTCGGTAGCCCAGGTAGCCGAGCCCGATCATCAAGGTAGTCGTCACGAGCATGAAGGTTGCCGCGGCGTTGACTGCCGGCGTGGGCGCCGCCCTTGCGACGCTGTAGATCTTGATCGACAACGGCTCGCTCGACCCGGACCCGGACAGGTAGCGCACCGTGACGAAGTCGTCAACGGTATCGGCGAACACGATCGCGAGGCTCGCGAAGATCGCGGGATAGAGCAGCGGCAGCAGCACGCCGCGGATGGACTGCCTCGGAGTGGCACCGAGGTCCATCGCAGCTTCCTCGTACTCCTTCCCAATCGATAAGAGTCGCGCGCGCACGATGATCACGGGATAAGAGATCTGATACGTCACGAGCCCCAGGACCTGTGCGGTCGTCCCGAGATGCACGAACTTCAATAGGTGCTGGAACACCATCTGCAGCGCGACGCCGATGATGATCTCCGGCATCACGAAGGTGAACAGCATCAAGAAGTTCGCGCCGCGCGCCGGACGCCCTCGCCAACGGTCGATGCCGATGGCGAAGGCCACGCCGAGCGGGACCGCGATCAGCATCGTGAGGATCGAGAGCGAGTAGGTCTGGACCATCGCTCTGCGGAGGTCTGGGTCTTGGAACAGGCTGCCGTTGTCGGGATCGTTGATCCACCACCGGAGCCCGAGCGTCTGGATGTCGGTGTTCGAGCGTCCGGCATTGAAGGAAATCGCGATCGCGATGAGCACCGGAAGGATCGACCAGGCGAGATACGCCCAGGTGATCGCGGACAGGATCCTCGGCTTGCGCCACGGGTCCTTCCACCAGCCCCGGGCACCACGCGCCTTCGGGACGGGAGTCCCCAGCGCCACGGCGTCGACCGCGGTCTCGCTCACGCGGCCTCCTGATTCTTGAGCGTTCGCGCGTAGTACACCATCGGGACGAGCAAGAGAAGCATGAGCAGGATCACGAACACCGCCGCCTGGTTCCCCGTGCCCGCGCCCCCCACGGCATCGTCGATCAGGTTGCCGACCATGTTCGTCTTGGGCGATCCCGAGAGCAGCGTGTTCGTGTAGTAGTCGCCGAACATCGGCAGCGAGACGATGACGAGCCCGGCGTAGATCGCGGGCTTGGACAGCGGGAGCGTGACGCGGAAGAACGTCGCGACCGGTCCCGCGCCGAGATCACGACCCGCCTCGAGCAGGTTCGTTTGGATACGGTCGAGGAATCCGAACAGCGGCAAGATCATGTACGGCACATAGCCGTACACCAACCCCAGGATCACCGTGATCGGCTTCCCCTCCAACCAGTGCACGGGCTCCGGCACGAGGTGCAGGC
>DATBIS010000047.1:0-2732 GCA_036556805.1 Actinomycetota bacterium
ATCGAACACGACGCGACCGGCTGCCATCGTCATCTCGACCGTCGTCTCGCCGATCGAACCGAGCGTGCGATCGAACGGATCGCGATCGAGCACCGCCAGGTCGGCCCGCATGCCTGGCGCGAGCACCCCCGCCTCGTCGTCGTGGTTCACGTACGCGGAGCCGCGGACGAACGCCGACATGGCCGTGGCCAGATCGAGTCGCTGCGAGGCATCGAGCGGCTCGGCGTCGGGCGCTCCGATCGGTTGCCGGGTGACCGCGACCTCCATCTGGAGCCACGGGTTCGGCGTGGTCACGGGCCAGTCGCTCCCCATGCACAGCACCGCGCCGGTCGCGCGGATCGAGGCGAACGGGTAGAGCCGCGAGGCTCGGTCGCCCACGCGCGGCGCGGTGATCTCGGAGATCACCGGATCGGGCTGGGCCCAGAACGTCTGGAGATTGGCCACGATGCCGAGCTCCCGAAGCCGCGGCAGATCGGCCGGATCGGGCAGCTGGACGTGGGCGATGTGGTGGCGGGCGTCGTTCCATCCGTTTGCCGAGCGGGCGGCTGCGATGGCATCGAGACCGCTGCGGAACGCCCGATCCCCCAGCGCGTGCTGGTGCACCTGGAACCCCCGCGCGTCGAGCGCGACCACCGCCTCGGTCAGGGCCTCGGCCTCGACGAACTGGATGCCGCGGCCGTGTCGTTCGCCGAACGCGCCCTCGTACGGCTCGAGCATCGACCCGGTGCAGCTCTCGGGACAACCGTCGAGCATGATCTTGATCGTGTTGGCGTCGAGCTGGCCGCCGGTCGCCCAGTCCCGCTGCTCGACGAGGCGGTCGACCTGCTCGACGCCCGCGTGACGATCCCACCACATCGACGCCACGACCCTTGCGGTGAGCGACCCGTCGTCGGCGAGCTCGCGGTAGGCGCGCAACACGTCGGGCTCGACCCAGGCGTCCTGCCACCCGGTGATGCCCAGGGCGTGCAGCTCCTGCTGGGCCCGCACCAAACATGTCTTCCACTCCGCCACGCTCGGCTCCGGGACGACCGTGCGGAGCACGTCGTAGGCGGCTCCTTCCTGCAACGTGCCGGTCGGCGATCCGTCGGGGTCGCGCACGAGGTATCCGTCCCAGGGGTCGGGCGACGAGGCGGTGAGCCCCGCGATCTCCAGCGCCCGGGAGTTGACCCACGCGGCGTGCACGTCGGTGTTCAACAGGAACACTGGCCGGTCCGGAACCACGGCGTCGAGGTCTTCCTTGCGGGGCCCACCGGTCTCGGCGAAGACCATCGTGTACCAGCCCCCGCCGACGATCCACTCGAGGCCGGGGTTCTCGGCCGCCACGGCCCCGATGCGATCGAGGTAGTCCTGCTTGGTGTGCAGGTCGTCGAGGTTCACGTTGAGCAGGTTCCGCGCCCCCACCGACGGGTGCACGTGAGCATCCTGGAAGCCGGGCACGACCATCCGGCCCGGGAACGTCAACACCTCGGTCGAGGGACCTCGGAGCGTACGGACGTCGTCGTCGGTCCCGACCGCCACGATGCGGTCGCCACGGATCGCGACCGCCGGTGTCCGGCGCCGAGCGGCATCGCCGCACCAGACGTCGGCGTCGGCGACGATCAGGTCGGCTGGCGCGCTGTCTGCATCGAGCACGGCGCGGACCCTAGCATGGGGACGAGAACCCAGGGAGGTGGTCAGCCGTGGACACGATGCGTGTGGAGCGAGGCTTGGTCGGAGCGGTGCGCGGCCAAGAGGTCGACATCCGCGACAGCGGCGTCGGGGCCGCGGCCGCGGAAGGCAACCTCTTCCTCACGAACGGCGGGGCGGGGGCGCTCGCCGCCGGCGGGAACCTCACGATCACGAACGGCGGCGGCGGCCCGATGGCGGTCGCCGGCGATGTGTCGATCACGAACGGGGGCGCGCAGACGATCGTCGCGGCCGGCGGGGCCAGGCTCGGCGAGCGGAGCTTCGTGGCGTTCGTGCTGTCCCCGCGGGTCACGGTCGAGGAGGGCGCGAAGGTGCTCTTCTCGACGCCGCAGGCGCTCGCGCTGGGCGCCGTGGTGAGCGCGGGCATCTGGGCGGCCGCACGGCTCGTCACCCGCGCACGAGGATCGATCTCGACGGGATCCGTCTAGCTAATCGTCGGACGTGGCCGGGTAGGACTCGGTCTCGCCCGACTCGTCCTCGCCCGGTGCATCGGTCGCGGCCACGGCCGCCGTCACGCGTTCCGCTTCTCCGGGGTGTGGGTGGGCATGGGCCGGGCGATGCACGGGCGCGTATCCCGCTCGGTGGCGACCGCGTGACGGACCGCCGCTGCGCGCCCGCCACACGGCCACGATCGCGGCCCCGAGTCCGAACAGGGACCCGAGCACCCAAGCGAGCACGTTGAGGAAGGGCACCAGACCGATCGCCGCCGCGACGCCCCAGCCCGCGAACAACGCTCCCACACGCCCGCGCGGCTCGCGAACGATCAGCCGCCCCACCGTGAACGCAGCGAGGGCGTATCCGACGAGCGCGATCAGCCCGAACCCGAGCAACAGGGACAGGCCGAGTGGCAACCCGAGGATCGACGCGGTCCCGGCGAGGGCGAGCGCCGGGAGCGCCACCGCCGCGACCACCCCCCACCCCGCCGACGCGAACGGCGCCGTCGTCGCGGCGGTGGCGACGCGCTCGAGGCATCTCGGAACCAGCGCGAGCAGCACCAGCAACAGGAGCAGGGCCGAGAACGCGATCGCGACGGCCCCGAGCAGCGC
>DATBIS010000048.1:0-6585 GCA_036556805.1 Actinomycetota bacterium
GCTCGACCGGTACCGCGCCAGGTCGAACTTGCCCCCGTTGCCTCCCGTGAACCCCACGACCAGGATGCGCCCGTTCGCCTGGACCGCCACGTCGCTGGCGCTGTCCGGCTTGTTGGTGAAGTCGGTCGTGACCTTCCCGTCGCCGTCGAAGCTGTCATCGAGCTGGCCGGGGGAAGCGCTGGCGAAGCCGGTCATGGACGCGACCAACAGGCTCGCGAGCACGATCACGAGCGAGGCACGATGGCCCATGGTGTGATCAGAGCACGCCGAACGCCCGGGTTGCAAGGTGGGTTACGGACGCGAGGCGGCGTCGAGCAGCCAGTCCGCGAGTGAATCCGCGAACGAAGAGCGCACGAAGACGCGGGTCGCATCGTGGCGCTGTTGCAGGATCACCTGCATCCTCGCGAGGAGCGTCTGCGCGCAGTCCCCCTCCCCCCACGATCGGGGATGAAGGTCGATCCCGCAGCCGTGCGAGAGCAGATCGATCGTGCCGGGTCCGGTGAGCTCGAAGACCGCTCGCGCTGCGGAGACGTCGACGATCGAATGGTGCTCGCCGGCGAGCGCCGCCTCGAGCTCCGCAACAAGGTCGTGGTTCCCGTCGGCTGGACGCGTGAGCAGCCACTCGTCCGGGCCGAGCCACAAGACCTCTTGCGGCCTCGCCTCGAACGTGTTCGGGTCGACCGGCACCGCGAACGGAAGGTTGCGGGCGGGATGCTGGGCCAGCCGAAGGTCGATCTGGAGAAGCGCGAGCTCGCGCGCGCGGACCTCGCCGTTCGTAGCAGCTTCGATGCCGGCGAGGAGCTCGGCTCTATCCGTCACGGCGCGCGTTCTCCTTGTCGTAGAAGACGGGATCGGTGACCGTCGCGGCGGCCGTTCCCCCCGGGAGCGGCGCGTAGACGGTTTCGCCCAGAAGCTCGCGCCCGCGTTCGACCATCGCGAGCGCGATCGACCGGTCGAGGATCGGCGACCAGTAGGAGGACGTGACGTGGCCGGCCATCGGCATCGGGATGCGGCCGGTGTCCTCCCGCACGATCTGCGCTCCCTCCGGAAGCATCTTCTTGTCGACGGTGAGCAAGCCGACGAGCTGTTTGCGGTCGGGCCGGACGAGGTCGGCGCGCCGAAGGGAACGGCGCCCCACGAAGTCGCCCTTCGACTCGTCCACGATCCAGGACATCCCGAGGTCGTGCGGCGTCACCGTGCCGTCGGTCTCCTGTCCGACGATCGCGAACCCCTTCTCCGCGCGCAGGACGTGCATCGCCTCCGTGCCGTAGGGCTCGATCCCGAGCGGCTCTCCGGCTGCCGTCACGGCCTCCCAAGCGGCGAGGCCGTCCAGGCCCGAGACGTTGATCTCGAACGCGAGCTCGCCGGAGAAGCTGACGCGTGCGATCCGTGCCGGCACGCCGGCGAACGTGCCCTCGCGAAACGTCATGAACGGAAAGGACTCCTGAGCGAGATCGACGTCGGTGCCGGCCACCGCGAGGACCTCGCGAGCGCGGGGGCCCGCGACCGCGATCGTCGCCCACTGCTCGGTGACGCTCGTGCAGTAGACACGGAGGTCGGGCCACTCCGTCTGGAGCCACTCCTCGAACCGGTCGAGCACCTTTGCGGCGCCGCCGGTCGTCGTCGTGGCGAGGAACCGGTCCGGCGCGAGCCGCATCACGACGCCGTCGTCGAACGCCATGCCGTCGAGCCCCAGCATGAGGCCGTAGCGGATGCGGCCGACGGCGAGGGTGCTGATCGCGTTCGTGTACATGCGGTCGAGGAACGTGCCGGCGTCGGGTCCGACGACCTCGATCTTGCCGAGGGTCGACGCGTCCATCACGCCGACGCCGGTGCGCACGGCGAGGCATTCACGCGAGACCGCGTCGTGCATCGACTCGCCGTCCCTGGGGAAGTACCACGGGCGCTTCCACTGGCCAACGTTCTCGAAGACGGCGCCGCGCGCGACGTGCCAGCCGTGGATGGGCGTGCGCCGCGTGGCGTCCAGCCGCGAACCGCGGTACGGCCCCGCGAGCGCCGAGAACGGGACCGGCGTGTAGGGCGGCCGTGAGCTGGACGGGCCCTGCGCACCGGGCCCCCACCCGAGCCGCCCGTTCACGATCTCGGCGGTGAGGATCGCGCTCGTTCGTCCCTGGTCGATGGCCGTGCCGATGTACGTCGCACGCTTGACGTGCTCGACCGATCGCAGCCCGCCGTCGACCGCCGCGAGCACGTCGGCCACGGTCTGGTCGCGTTGAAAGTCGACGAAGTGGCGTGAGTAGTCCTCGGCGGGCGAGTACCAGTACGGCACCGAGGACGGCAGGTCGCCGGCGGCCGCGCCAACGACGCGCAGCCACGGGGGTGCCTCGCCGTCGGGGAGGAAGCAGGCGAGCGTCTCGTCGTAACGAAGGCCGCCCCCGATCGCGCGCCAGAGCTGCAGCGCCGGGCTGAATCCGCCGGAGACCACGAGAAGGTCGCACGCGATCGTGCGCCGATCTCCTCCGGGTCCGATCGCGAGCGCGGCCTCGATGCGGGGATCGCCCTCCGTGCCCTCCACCGACCAGCCGGCGAGGAGCGTCACGCCCTCGAGGTCGTCGGGGAGTCTCGCGTCGGGCCGGACGTCGACGATGGCGACGACCTCCGCTCCGGCCTCCTGGAGCGCGTGCGCATCGCCGTAGGCGCCGGCGTTCGTGGTGAAGACCACCGCTCGCTCGCCGGGGAGAACGCCGAACTCCCTCACGGAGCGGCGCACGGCGCCGGCGAGCATCACGCCGGGCCGGTCGTTGTCCGCGAACGCGACCGGCCGCACGTGCGCGCCCGTCGCGAGCACCACCTGTTTCGCGCGCACGTGCCACAGGCACTCGACGGGCCGCGATCGCTCGAGCACGAGGGTGTAGCCGTCCTCGTAGAGACCGAAGGCCGTCGCCCTCGTCAACACCTCGACGTCTCCCGGCTGCCATGCGAACCCGGCTCCCGCCAGCCGGGGCTCCTGCTCCACGACGAGGGCTCGGCCGCCGCCGGAGGCCGTCTCCTCGGCGAGGCTCAGCCCGTCGTCGCCGCTGCCCACGACGAGGAGCTCGACGTGGCGGTACCGATGCTCGGTCCGCCTGGGAGCGGGAAGGGCCTCCGTCAGCCGGCCCACGCCGGGAGCGCCGCGCGCGACGAGCCCGTCCACGACCTCCACCATCGTGGCGGCGACGATCGGATCGGGGTGGGGCGCCTCGACGGCCACGAAGGCGCACGGCTCCTCGACGCCCGCCGAATACACGCCGCGAGGCCGGCCGAGGATCGGGCTCCGACACACGACGTCCACACCGTTCGCCGTGAGCGCGCTCGCGAGCGTGTCGCCCTCGAACGCGTCGAGCTCACGACCGCCGAACGAGAACCGAAGTGGCTTCGAGCGATCGATCCGGCCGCCGGACGGCAGGCGCCGACCGGTCATGGGTTCTCCTCGGGCACGCCGATCGGGTAGGTCCGGCCGCGCTCGTACGTCGCGGTGTTGCGTTCGGCGTTGAACCAGCGCCGGCAGCCCGCCGTGTGGACCCAGCGCTCGGTCCACCAGCCCTTCGGGTTGTCGCGCATGAAGAGGTAGTCGGCCCACGCCTCGTCCGAGAGCGCATCGGGGTCGGCCGGACACGCGATGCCGGCCTGGCCGCCGTAGCGAAACTCGATCTCATCGCGCGGGCCGCACCACGGACACTCGATGAGGAGCATTACCTCGACTCCTCGTCGAACGCCTTCACCAGGCGTTTCGGCGCCGTCATTCGCCAGGCCTCGGTGACGAGATCCCGCATCTCGCCGGCGTCGACGCTCAGGATCCGCACACCGGTCCACCCGTGCGTGCCGACGTACGGTGGGAAGAAGAACGTCGCGGGGTCCATCTCGAGGAGGGCGGCCTGCTCCACGCGCGACGTCTTCACCGCGACCTCCTTCGACGCGGCGTTCATCATCAAGAAGATCTTGTCCCGGACGCGGAAGGTGGCCTCCCCCCAGGTCTCGCGCTCCTCCGCCTCGGGGAGCGCGAGCGCGATCGCGCGGACCGACGAGGGTCGCATCAATGCGCCACCGCCGCGGCGCCGTGCTCGTCGATGAGGGCGCCCGTCGAGAACCGCTCGAGCGCGAACGGTCTCGCGAGGTCACTCGCCTCGCCCCCCGCGATCGTCTCCGCGAACACCCATCCGGATCCGGGGGTGGCCTTGAAGCCCCCGGTGCCCCAGCCGCAGTTCAGGAACAGTCCCGGGATCGAGGTCGGCCCGATGATCGGCGACGCGTCGGGGCTCACGTCGACGATGCCCGCCCACGTGCGGAGCAGCCTCGCGTGCGCGAAGACCGGGAAGAGCTCGATCGCGGCGGCATGTTGGTGTTCGATCACATGGAACGAGCCGCGCTGGGCGTACCCGTTGTACGCGTCGATGCCTGCCCCCATCACGAGCTCGCCCTTGTCCGCCTGCGAGACGTACACATGGACGGCGTTGGACATCACCACGCAGCCGAGGAGCGGTTCGTACAGCGCCGACACGAGCGCTTGGAGCGGGTGCGACTGGAGCGGCAGGCGGAGCCCGACCATCGCGGCGAGGACGCTCGTGTGCCCCGCGGCAGCGAGCGCAACCGTCGACGCCCGAATCGTCCCGCGGGTGGTCTCGACGCCGTCGACCCGCCCGTCGCCGCCGCGCAGGAACCCGGTGACCTCTGCGTGCTCGACGATATCCACGCCGAGCCGGTCGGCTGCGGTCGCGTAGGCCCACGCGACCTTGTCGTGGCGCGCGATCCCGCCGCGGCGCTGCAGCGTGGCACCGAGCACCGGGTACCGCGCCTCCGGGGACACGCTCACGATGGGACAGAAGGCCGCGACCTCGTCTGCGGTGAGCCACTCGGCGTCGATCCCGTTCAACCGGTTCGCGTGCACGCGTCGCATCGACGAGCGCACGTCGGGCAGATCGTGGGAGAGGTTCAGGACGCCTCGCTGCGAGAACTGCAGGTCGGCTCCCAGGTCCTCCTCGAGGCCCTCCCAGAGCTTCAGCGAGCGCTCGTAGATCGCGGCCGACTCGTCCCAGAGGTAGTTGGAGCGGATGACCGTCGTGTTGCGCGCCATGTTGCCGCCCGCCAGCCACCCCTTCTCGACCAGGCAGACGTCGGTGATGCCATGGTTCTTCGCGAGGTAGTAGGCCGTCGCGAGGCCGTGACCGCCGCCACCGACGATCACCACCTGATAGGCGCGCTTCGGCTCCGCCGCGTTCCAGTATCGATCCATCGCAGGTTTGACAAGCCGCAGGGGCGAAGCGTAGCGTCCGCGCCGTTGCGCAGGCAGAAAGACGTTGCGTGGTGCGAAACGACGACGGCGGGAACCTGCAGTCGGTCGCGCGCGCGATCCGATCGCTCGAGCTGATCGCGGAGGCGGGCGAGCTCGGCGTCACGGAGCTCGGCCGGCGGCTCGGCGTCCACAAGGCCACGGCGTCCCGGCTCGCCGCGACGCTCGCGGAGCGGGGCCTCGTCGAGCGCGATCCGCACAGCGACAAGTACCGGCTCGGGTTCGGCCTCATCCGTCTCGCCGGCGCCGCGATGGCGCGACTCGACGTGGTGAGCACCGCGCACCCGATCCTCGAGGACCTCGCCGAGCGCACGCGTGAGACCGTGAACCTCGGCGTGCTGTCGGGGGACGTCGTGGTGTACATCGACCAGATCTCGGGAACCCGTTCGATCGTGAGCGTGAGCTGGGTCGGACGGCGAACGCCGTTGCACTGCACCTCGAACGGGAAGGTGCTGCTCGCGTTCATGGACGATCGCGAGCGGGACCGGTTCCTCCGACGGCCGCTCGAGCAACCGACACCGCGCACGATCGCGAGCCCCACCGAGCTCCGCAAGCAGCTCCGCGAGATCCGCGTGCGCGGCTACGCGACCACGATGGAGGAGCTCGAGGAGGGGTTGAACGCCGTCGCGGCGCCCGTGCGCCAGGCCGACGGGGAGGTCGTGGCGGCGCTCTCCGTGTCGGGCCCCGCCTTCCGCATGCGACCGGTCGACCTGCCGAGGATCGGCCGGCTCGCGATCGACGCGGCGAGCGCCGTGTCGCGGCGCCTCGGCTACGTCGAGCGCCGCAGGGTCTCGGGCTGACGGAGCGGGCGATGACGATCGATTGGGACGCGAACCGGCGACCGGTCGCCTCGCTCCTGGACGCGGTCGGCCGGACGCCGCTCGTGCGGCTCGCCCGCGTGGCGCCGGATGGTCTCGAGCTGTTCGCGAAGGTCGAGTGGTACGGCCCCACCGGCTCGGTGAAGGATCGGATCTACCGGCACATGCTCGACCGCGCGGAGGAACGGGGGGACCTGCGAAACGGGATGACCATCGTCGAGTGCACGACCGGCAACGCCGGGATCGCGTGCGCGGCCGTCGCCGCGATCAAGGGCTACGCGTGCACGATCGTGATGCCGGAGGGCATGAGCGAGGAGCGCAAGCGGATGATCCGGGCGTACGGCGCCGAGCTCGTGCTCACGCCGGGCGCGGGCACCGACATCGACCTCGCGCTCGCGAAGATGCGAGAGATCGTCGCCGAGGAACCGGACCGGTACTACTTCCCGGGCGAGTTCGAGAACCCCGACAACGTGGCGGCCC
>DATBIS010000049.1:0-2203 GCA_036556805.1 Actinomycetota bacterium
CGGGAGTTCCAGGAGGCCAAGCGTCGCGCAGCGCGCTCGCTGCGCGACGCGACCCGGGGCAAGGACGTGCACGTGACCTGGATGCGGGGCGTGCACGACCTCCCGCTGCAGCACCCGGCGGCCCTCGCGCGGCGCGTCTCCCATTTCGCGGCGCAGGTCGTACAGTAGGTGCGTGGGATGGTTCCTCCTCTTCCTCGTCCTGGTGGCGCTGGCGTTCGGCGTGCTCGGAGCGGTCATCAAGGCCACGGTCTTCATCGTGCTCACGATTCTCTTCGTGATCATGGCGCTCACGACGATCGCCGTCCTTGCGTTCCGCCACCAGGCGAACCGCTTCCGGCGGGACTTCGAGCGGCGTCTGCAGCAGTAGCGGGAGCTGATCGCTTAAGCCCTGCCCAGGGAACCGCCGATCGTTCGTTGACGTCGGTGGAAGGGATGCATCCCGTGACCCGAAGATCGCTCGGCCTCGCGATGCTCGGCGTCGGCACGGCCTTGGCGCTCGTCGGCTGCACCGCCGCGCCGACACCCGCGCCGCCCCCGACCCGTCTCCCCGTCGTCGTCGACGGCGTCGCGCGGTGGGTCGCTCCGGGAACCACGCTGGGCGAAGCCGCACACACCTTCGCACTCGAGCCGCGGCCGGGCCGCCTGCTCTCGGTCTCGGGCCGGGTCCTCGACCCTGCCTCACGACCCGGCGCACTGCTCCTCAACGGCATCGGAGCGCCCGACTCGACCGAGCTTACGGCCGGCGACGTGCTCGTCACTCAGGACGGATCCGATCGAGTGGAGGGGACGCGGCGGGTGACGATCGAGCTTTCGCGCGGGCAACCGGGCAATCCCCAGTACTCCCTCGCCACGCGGCGAATGCGAGAGGTCGAACGGGTCGGCCGGAGCTCGGGCGAGATCGTCTCGACCCGGTACCACCCGGTGGGAGGTCTCGACGTGCCTCGCGCCGTCGCCCTCACCTTCGACGACGGCCCGTGGCCGGGCTCGACACGCGCGATCTTGAGGGTCCTCCGGCGCCATCACGTGCGCGCGACGTTCTTCATGATCGGCCGCAACGTTCGGCGGTGGCCCGCGATCGCTCGCGACGTCGTACGCGCGGGCATGGTCGTCGGCAACCATTCCTGGGACCACCCGGGACGGCCGATGTTCGCCAAGCTCGGCCCGCACCGACTGCACACGGAGCTCGCCCACGCGTCCCGCGCGCTCCGCGACGTGGGTGTCACCGACCCGTATCTCTTCCGCCCACCGGGCGGGAGCTGGGATCCCGGTGTGCTTCGCGAGGCGGCCCGGCAGGGCCTCCGTGTCGTGAACTGGAACGTGGATCCCGAGGACTGGCTTCCCGGCCGCTCGGCGAAGGAGGTCGTGCACGCGGTGCTCTCACACGTCGGCCCGGGGTCGATCGTCGACCTGCACGACGGAGGCGGCAATCAGCGCGCGACGATCCGCGCCCTTCGCACGATGATCGAGCGCATCCGCCGGATGGGGCTCCGGCTCGTCGCGATCCCGCGCTGAGCCGCACTACGATCGGCGCGTGGAGCGAGCCACGCGGGAAGCGCTGCGAGACCTCCGGGCCGCCGCCGACCCGACGCGGCGACCCGGCATGGCGCGCGTGGGGATCGACGTACGACACGCGCTCGGCGTGAGCGTGCCGAACATCCGGCGGATCGCGCGCCGCGTCGGTCGCGACCATCGCGTCGCCATGGGGCTCTGGGAGAGCGGCGTGCACGAGGCGCGCATCCTCGCGACGCTCGTCGCCGAGCCGGCCGCGATGACCGGGCGAGAGATGGAGTCGTGGGTGGCCGAGATCACTTCGTGGGACGTGGGCGACTTCGCCGCCGACCTCTTCGCATCCACCAGGCTCGGCCACGCGAAGATCCCGGCCTGGAGCCGCCGACCCGAGGGCTTCGTGAAGCGATGCGCCTTCGCGATGATCGCGCGGCGCGCGGTGAGCGCGAAACAGGCCCCGGACGCCGAGTTTCTCCGCTATCTCACGCTGATCCGTCGCGGAGCGACGGACGATCGGAACGAGGTGCGCAAGGGGGTCAGCTGGGCGCTTCGTCAGATCGGCAAGCGCAACGTCGCGCTGCACGCTGCCGCCGTCGCCGAGGCGGAGGCGCTGCTCGAACTGGACTCGCGCAGCGCGCGATGGATCGCGCGCGACGCGTTGCGGGAGCTTCGGAGCGAGGCGGTCCGGGAGCGGCGT
>DATBIS010000050.1:0-13124 GCA_036556805.1 Actinomycetota bacterium
GGGATCGCGTTCGACTTCCTCGAGCGCGTGGGGCTCAAGGACAAGGCCGAGCAGTACCCGATCCGCCTGTCGGGCGGACAGCAGCAGCGCGTGGCGATCGCGCGGGCCCTCGCGATGGAGCCCAAGGTGATGCTCCTCGACGAACCGACCTCCGCGCTCGACCCGGAGCTCATCGGCGAGGTGCTCGCGGTGATGAAGGCGCTCGCGACCGAGCTCCACATGACGATGATGGTCGTCACTCACGAGATGGGATTCGCGCGCGAGGTGTCGAACCGGATGCTGTTCTTCCACGAGGGCGTGATCCTGGAGCAGGGTCCGCCCGATCAGATCTTCGGCAACACGCAGTTCCCGGAGACGAGGAAGTTCCTCGACGCGGTGTTGTAACGCGGAACCCGCCCGAACATGACTGACGGGCCGGGCGCCTTTGGAGCCGATCGCGCCTTCCCCATACGCGATCGTTTTCTACTCGGCGTCACAGCCCGTCAATCAGGTGGCCCCAAGCGACCCTCGCAACCGGTGGTCTCGTCTCCGCCCGCCCGGTCGAACGGCATCGACTTGCGCCGCTACCGATTCGCCCGTTGCGGTGGATCCGCCCCTTTCCGATCCCGCGACCGCTTGGGACCGGAGCGAAGATAGACTCGCGATTCGTGCCTGTCAACTCGGCAGAACGCGGTGCGCGGCAACACGTTCGGGCAGTCCATGCAGGTAGCGGTCGGCGCGTTCGAACGGCAGAAAGAGTGACACGTTCGACGTCTACGTGACGCTGAAGTCGGCGTGCATCCCGGCCTCGTAGTGACCCGAGACGTTGCAGATCGCGACGTAGTGTCCCGCGGTGAGTTCCACCGTAAGCGATGTCGACGTGCCGGGCGCGATGTCCTCGGCCTCGTCGACGAACTCGAGTTGATCGTCGGCGACCGTCGATCCCTCGACGGGGAGTGCATCGCCGGCGAGGTCCGTGCGGAAGATCTCGAACTCGTGCGACGACGGTCCGTCGTTCACGATGTCGAACGTCGTCGAACCCGCGGCGACGTTGTCGGACTCGAGGGTGATCGCGAAGTCCTTCAGGGTGGCGCCGGTGCCGGATCCGGCGTTCGCGTCGCCGCCGGAGTCGCCGCACGATGCCGCGAGGAGCAGGACGCCGGCCGCGAGCGCGATGCGCTTGATCATGGTTCCTCCTGGATGACGAGGTGGGTCACGACGCAACGGTCACGGTTGCGGGGCGCGTGCGGGAGCGCGGCGAGTGCGGCCACAGGACGTAGAACGCCATGGGGATCGCGTACGCGAGCCAGAGCACGACCTCGGCGACGGTCGGTACCGGCTGCACGCCGAGCATGCCGGTGAGGAGCGCGGAGTGGACCGTGCCGGGCTTCACGAGCCAGCTGAGGTCGAACGCGCTCTGCTGGGCGACCGAGAGCCAGCCGGCCTCGGCGGCCGTGTGGGCGGCGGCCGCGAGCAATCCGGCGGCCACCAGGACCAGCACGAACCCGGTGACGCGGAAGAATCGGCCGAGGTTCACGCGGATGCCGCCGCGGTAGATCCCGTAGCCGACCCCCACCGCCACGAGGATGCCGAGCGTCGCGCCGAGTCCGGTGGCCGCCGGCTCCGAGGAGCTCTGGAACGCGGCGAGCAGGAACACCGACGTCTCGAGGCCCTCGCGCAGGACCGCGAAGAACGCCATCGCGACGAGCGCGCGGGCCGACCCCTCGGCGAGTGCGGACTCCGCGCTCGCCTCGAGCGAGCGCTTGAGCTCGCGCGAGTGGCGGCGCATCCACACGATCATGTAGGTCACGCCGCCGACGGCCGCGAGCGCGAGGATCGTGGCGAGTCCCTCCTGCCGGCGGTGTGGCAGCGACTCGCCGAACAGGCGGAGCGCGATCGCGATGCCGAGGCACAAGCCGACGGCCCCGACCACACCGGCCCACATCGGGCGGAGCGCGCGCCGCTCGCCCCGCTGGATCATGAACGCCGCGATGATCCCCACGATGAGGGACGCCTCGAGTCCCTCGCGGAGGCCGATCACGAACGTGGGGAGCATCGAATCCTTCCGTCGACTCGCCTCCTTGGGGAGGCGGCGAAATCCTATCCACACAGTCGGATTCACTGTCAACCTCATTTGGTAGCGAACGACATGGTCCGGCGCATCGGTCGCCATCGCGGCTGTCCGGGGCGGTCGCTACCATGAGCCCGTGACCCCGAGCGGCGACGCCGAATCACCGAAGCGGCTGTTCCTACTCGACGGCCACTCCCTCGCGTATCGCGCCTTCTTCGCGCTTCCGCCCTCGCTCGCGACCTCCACCGGGCAGATCACGAACGCCGTGTACGGCTTCACCTCGATGCTCATCAAGCTGCTCACCGAGGAGCGGCCCGACCTCATCGCGGTGGTGTTCGACAAGGGCCCGCCCACCGTGCGCCTGGAGAAGGACGCCGACTACAAGGCCGGCCGGCCCGACACGCCCGGCGAGTTCCGCCCGCAGCTCGGGCTGATCGAGGAGGTGCTCGACGTCCTGCGCGTGCCGGTGATCCACCAGGAGGGCCACGAGGCCGACGACGCGATCGGCACGCTCGCGATCCGGGCGGCCGAGCGCGGTCTCGAGGCCGTGATCGTCACCGCCGACCGCGACTTCTTCCAGCTCGTGCGTCCGGGGATCCGCGTGATGTTCAACCGGCGCGGCATCTCCGACATCGCGCTCTTCGACGAGGCCGCGGTCCAGGAACGCTACGGGGTCCCGCCCGAGAAGTACCTCGACTACGTCGCGTTGAAGGGCGACTCGTCGGACAACATTCCCGGCGTGCCGGGCGTGGGGGAGAAGACCGCCGCGAAGCTCGTGCAGGATTGGGGGTCGGTCGAGAGCGTCGTCGAGCACGCGGACGAGCTGAAGGGGAGGCTCGCGGGCGCGATCGGCGAACGCGCCGATCGCCTGGCCCTCAACAAGGAGCTGGCGCGTATCGAGACCTCGCTCGAGCTCGACATCGAGCCCGAGGACTGCGCGATGGGCGACTGGGATCTCGACGCCGTGCGGCGGCTGTTCACGTCCCTCGAGTTCCGGTCGCTGTTCGAACGGCTCGAGGAGGTGGGCAGGACCCCGAAGCCCGCCGCCGAGCTCGCGGAGCTCGACCTCCGCGAGATCTCGGCGAAGGAGCTCGCGAAGGTCCTGACGTCCGACGCCCCGCTCGCGATCCGGCTCGACGCCGACCTGGGCGACGTCCACGGCGTGGCCGTGTCGGCGGGAGGCGGCCAGGCCGCGTACGCCTCCGTCCCCGACGTCCGACCGGTGGCCGACTTCCTCGCGTCGCCGGACCGCGCGAAGTGGGCGCACGACGCGAAGTCCGTCGAGGCCTCGGCGAGCGCCGCGGGCGTGCAGGTGGCCGGGGTCACGTTCGACACGCTGCTCGCCGGCTACCTGCTCGATCCGGGTACGGGTTCGTACCCGCTCGGGGCGCTCGGCGAGAAGTATCTGGGCGCCGACGTGCTGGGCTCGGTCGAGGAGGAGACCGAAGGTCAGCTCTTCGCCGAGGAGCCGTGGCGGAAGGTCGCGGCCGAGGCCGCCGCGGTCGCGCTCCTCGCGCCCGTGTTGGAGGAGCAGGTCGACAAGCTCGGCCTCCGCGAGCTGCTCGAGTCCGTCGAGATGCCGCTGTCGTCGGTGCTCGCGCGCATGGAGGCGCGCGGGGTGAGGCTCGACGTCGAATACCTCGAGGAGATGGGCGCGTCGGTGCGCGACACGATGGCGAGGCTCCGCGAGGAGGTGTATCGCCACGCCGGCGAGGAGTTCAACCTGAACTCGCCGCCGCAGCTCCGCGTCGTGCTCTACGAGAAGCTCGGCCTGTCGCCCGGCAAGAAGACACCGAAGGGACAGCTCTCCACCGACGCGAGCGTCCTCGAGAAGCTGCGCGACCTGCATCCGGTCATCGGCGCGCTGCTCGAATGGCGCGAGCTCGACAAGCTGAACTCGACCTACCTGGAGGCGCTCCCGCGTGAGGTGGACCCCCGCGACGGACGCGTGCACACGTCGTTCAACCAGACGGGCGCCGCCACCGGCCGGCTCTCGTCCTCCGAGCCGAACCTGCAGAACATCCCCGTGCGCACCGAGCTCGGGCGACAGATCCGGCGCGCGTTCATCCCCGGAGACCCGAGTCAGCTGCTGCTCGCCGCCGACTACTCGCAGATCGAGCTGCGCGTGCTCGCGCACCTGTCGGGCGACGAGGGGCTGCGTGAGGCGTTCGCGAGCGGCCACGACATCCATACCGCGACGTCCGCGCGCGTGTTCGGCGTGCCCGAGGCGAAGGTGGACCCCGGGCTTCGCAGCCGCGCGAAGATGGTGAACTACGGCCTCGCATACGGGCTCTCCGCGTTCGGGCTTGCCTCGAGGCTCGACATCGCGCCCGACGAGGCGCAGGAGATCATGGACGCGTACTTCGACGCGTTCCCGACGATCAGGGAGTTCCTCGACAAGCAGGTCGCCCGCGCGGCCGCCGAGGGCTACACCGAGACGATGCTGGGGCGGCGTCGCTACATCCCGGAGCTGCAGGCCGCGAACCCGCGCGTGCGGGACCTGGGCCGGCGCCAGGCGCTGAACGCCCCGATCCAGGGGAGTGCGAGCGACGTGTTCAAGGTCGCGATGATCCGCGTGGACGAGGCGCTCCGCGAACGTCCCGAGCTCGACTGTCACATGCTGCTCACCGTCCACGACGAGCTCGTCTTCGAGGTCGCGAAGGAGCACCTCGACGAGGCGGCCGAGCTGGTTCGCGATCGGATGGAATCGGCGGTGCAGCTCGACGTTCCGCTTCGTGCCGACCTCGGCTGGGGCGCGAATTGGTCCGACGCGGCGCCGGAGGGCCATTAGGACCGTCGCGCCGCCGCGGTTCGCGTTGACGGCGTTTCCGCAGGTCGCCTACCATCCCTGAGCCGCGAGGGCGCCGGCACGCCGCTCGGCACATCCCACCCGCCGGGTGGTCGGCGTGCTCGTTGGAAGAAGGGGTTGGTTCAGATCGAGGAGCAGGACACCAAGGCCGCGCCGGAGCGCGACCTGACACCGGAAGAGCTCATCGAGGCCATGGAGGCCTCGTTCCGTGATTTCAACGACGGCGACATCGTCGAGGGCGAGGTCGTGAAGATCGACCGCGACGAGGTGCTGCTCGACATCGGCTTCAAGTCCGAGGGCGTCATCCCCAGCAAGGAGCTCTCGATCCGCCACGACGTCGACCCGAACGAGGTCGTGAAGGTCGGCGATCGCATCGAGGCGCTCGTGCTGCAGAAGGAGGACAAGGAAGGCCGCCTCATTCTTTCCAAGAAACGCGCCCAGTACGAGCGCGCGTGGGGCCGGATCGAGGAGGTCATGACGTCGGGACAGACGATCAAGGGACCCGTCATCGAGGTCGTGAAGGGCGGGTTGATCCTCGACATCGGCCTGCGCGGGTTCCTGCCGGCGTCGCTCGTCGACCTCCGGCGCGTGCGTGACCTCCACCCGTTCGTGGGACAGGAGCTCGAGGCGAAGATCATCGAGCTCGATCGCAACCGCAACAACGTCGTGCTGTCGCGGCGCGCCTTCCTGGAGGAGTCACAGTCCGAGGGGCGCAAGACGTTCCTGCAGTCGCTCCAGAAGGGCGAGCGGCGCAAGGGCACCGTGAGCTCGATCGTGAACTTCGGCGCGTTCGTGGACCTCGGCGGCGTCGACGGCCTCGTGCACGTCTCGGAGCTCTCGTGGAAGCACGTCGACCATCCCGGCGAGGTCGTGACGGTCGGCCAGGAAGTGGAGGTCGAGGTCCTCGACGTCGACCTCGAGCGCGAGCGCGTGTCCCTGTCGTTGAAGGCGACGCAGGAGGATCCCTGGAAGGAATTCGAACGGATGTACCAGGCCGGCGAGATCATCGAGGGCCAGGTCACGAAGCTCGTGCCGTTCGGGGCGTTCGTGCGCGTCGCGCAGGGCATCGAGGGGCTCGTGCACATCTCCGAGCTCTCCGACCAGCACGTGGAATCGCCCGAGGCGGTCCTGACGGTCGGCGACACCGTTCGCGTGAAGGTGATCGACGTGGACGTCTCGCGCCGGCGGATCTCGCTGTCGATGCGTCAGGTCGGCGGTCAGGCGCTCGTCACGAAGGACGAGACCGAGATCGAGGCCGAGGCGCCGGAGGCCGAGGCCGAACCGGCGGCTCCCGGGGCGGAGGCTTCCGTGGAGCCCGCGGCCGACTTCGCGGAGGTCGAGGCCGCGGTCGAGGCGGCCGGCGAGCCGCAGCCGGAACCTCCGGCCGAAGTCGTACCCGAGCCGGCGGCGGCCGCCGAGGAGGAGGCCGAGGAGGCTCCCGCGGAGGACGTCTCGCTCGAGTCCATCCTCGAGGACCTCAAGCGGCGCGAAGGCCGCACGGACTAGCTGCGTGCTCCTCGTCGGCCTCACCGGCGGGATCGGTTCGGGAAAGTCCACCGTCGCGGACCTGCTCGCGGCTCGCGGCGCCGTGATCCTCGACGCGGACGCGTTCGCGCGCGAGGCGGTCGAACCGGGCACACGCGGGTTCGAGGCTGTCGTCGAGCGGTTCGGCCGCTCGATCGTCGGCGCGGACGGACGGCTCGACCGGCCCGCACTCGCGTCGATCGTGTTCGCCGACCCCGAGCGTTTGCGCGAGCTCGAGGCGATCGTACATCCGGAGGTCAGGCGGATGACGGCCGAGCGACTCGCGGCGCACGCGGACACCGACGACGTCGTCGTGCTCGTGAACCCCATCCTCATCGAGATGGGCGACCACGAGCGATGCAACGTCGTCGTGGTGGTGACCGCGACCCCCGAGACGCGCGTCGCCCGGGTCGTCGCGCGCGGCATGGACGAGGCCGACGCGCGCGCGCGGCTCGCCGCGCAGATGCCGTCGGCGGAGCAGTCCGCCGTCGCCGACGTCGTGATCGACAACGAGGGGACCCCGGTCGACCTCGAGCATCAGGTGGATGGCCTGTGGTCGCACCTCACGGAGCGCGCGAGGGCCTGAACCGGCGCCCCGTCTATCATCGGGTCGATGGGCTTCCGCGCGGTGTTCTTCGACGTCGGTGAGACCCTGGTGCATCCGCTGCCCTCGTATCCCGAGCTCTTCGCGAAGGTGGTCGCGGACGCCGGGCACCCGCGCTCGGCGGACGACGTGAGCGACGCCTCGCGGGTGGTTCTGCGGCGATTCAGCGAGGCGGCGCGGGATCGTTCGCTCTGGACGACCTCGCCGGAGCGGTCGCGCGCGTTCTGGACGTCGGTGTACGAGCACATGATCGATCGGCTCGGGCTCCCGGGCGACGACGGGCTCGCCGACACGCTCTACGGCGCGTTCACCGACCGGTCGAACTACGGGTTGTTCGACGACGTCGCCCCCGCGCTCGAGGCGCTCGAGCCCCAGGTCGAGGTGCTCGGCATCGTGTCGAACTTCGAGGCCTGGCTCGAGGACCTGCTGGTCGACCTCGGCGTGCGCGATCGGTTCGGCGTACGCGTGATCTCCGGCCTCGAGGGCATCGAGAAGCCCGACCCCCGGATCTACGAGCTCGCGCTGGAGCGCGCCGGCGTCCGCGCGGACGAGTCCGCGTACGTGGGCGACAATCCCGAGTTCGACGTCGACCCCCCGGCGGCGCTCGGCATGTTCCCGGTGCTCGTGGACCGGCGCGGACGCCACCCGGACTTCTCGGGCCTGCGGATCACCGATCTTCGCGACCTCGCGGGGGCGCTCGCGTGAGCCGTCGCTACACGGTGGACGAGGCCAACGCCCTCCTCCCGGAGCTTCGCGAACGGCTCGAGCGCGTTCGCGATTCGCGGCAGGCGCTCATCCGCGCCAGCACGAGGATCAGCGCGGCCGTCGCGTCCGACGGCGGCGGCGTGGAGGGACGCGACTGGTTCGAGGCGCAGCAGACCCTCCGCGCCGAGGTCGAATGGCTCGCCGAACACGACGTGCTGCTGCGCGATCCGGAGACCGGGCTCATCGACTTCCCCGCCGAACGCGGCGGCGACGAGATCTATCTCTGCTGGCGCCTGGGCGAAGACCGGGTGGGTTGGTGGCACGACACGACCACCGGCTTCATCGGCAGGAAGCCGCTGTGAGAAGGCCGTCCGCGCTCGTGTTCCGGGCGGCGGCCGACAGGCCGCCGCCGGGCGTCGAACGCGGAACTGAGTTCGCGGACCTCCGCTTCGCGCCCGACGCGGCGGCGCTCGAAGACGCGATCGCCGAGGCCGAGGTGCTCTTCATGTATCAGGCGCCGAGGGAGGCGCTCGTCGAGGCGTTCCCGAAGGCGTCGACGCTTCGATGGATCCAGACGGGGAGCGCGGGCGTCGACGGCCTGCTGTTCCCGGAGCTCGTGGCCTCGGACGTGATCGTCACGAATGCGCGCGGCGTGTTCGACGACGCGATCGCCGAGTGGGCGCTCGGCATGATGCTCGCGTTCGCGACCGGCATCGTGCGTTCGGTGCGCGACTCGGTCGAGCATCGGTGGGACAGCGACCGGCGCACGGAGCGCCTCGCGGGCGCCCGGCTCGTCGTGGTGGGCCCGGGCCCGATCGGCCACGCGGCGGCCCGCCTCGCCCGCGCCGCGGGGATGGAGGTCGAGGCGGTCGGCACGCGCGACCGCGACGACCCGATCCTCGGCAGGGTGCACGGCCCGGAGGCATTTCACGAGGCGCTCGCACGCGCGGACTACGTGCTGAACGCGCTGCCGCTCGCGCCGGGCACCCGGCACCGGTTCGACGCCGCGGCGTTCGCGGCGATGAAGCCGTCGGCGCGATTCCTCAACGTCGGCCGCGGCAAGACGGTGGACGAGCGAGCGCTGATCGAGGCGCTCGACGCGGGACGACTTGCCGGCGCGGGGCTCGACGTGTTCGAGACCGAGCCGCTGCCGCCCGAGAGCCCGCTCTGGTCGATGCCGAACGTCGTGATCTCGCCGCACATCTGCGGCGACTACGAGGGGTGGGAGGCGGTCGTCGTGGACGTGTTCGTCGACAACCTCGCGCGGTACGCGGCCGGCGAGCCGCTGCACAACCTCGTGGACAAGGAGCGCGGCCACGGCGCCGGCTGACGGTAGTAGGGTGCCCGGCGCATGAGCGAACGGGTCATCGAGATCGCCGGTCTCCGCAAGTCCTACGGCGACGTCGAGGCCGTGAAGGGCGTCGACCTGCACGTCGACCGCGGAGAAGTCTTCGCGTTGCTCGGTCCGAACGGCGCCGGCAAGACCACGATCACGGAGATCCTCGAGGGCTATCGCGAGCGAAGCGCCGGCACCGCACGGGTGCTCGAGCGTGATCCCGCGAACGGCGATCTCGACCTCAAGCGGCGCATCGGGATCGTCCTGCAGTCCACCGGCGTCGACCCGTACCTCACCGTGCGCGAGACCGTCGAGCTGTACGCCGGCTACTTCCCGCACCCGCGCAAGGCCGACGAGGTGATCGACCTGGTGGGCCTCGGCGAGAAGCGCGACACCTCGGTGCAGAAGCTCTCCGGCGGACAGCAGCGACGGCTCGACGTTGCGGTGGCGCTCGCGGGAGACCCCGAGCTCCTGTTCCTCGACGAGCCCACGACCGGCTTCGACCCCAGTGCCCGGCGCAACGCGTGGGAGATCGTGAAGAACCTCGTGGCGATCGGGAAGACCGTCTGGCTCACCACGCATTTCATGGACGAGGCGCAGTACCTCGCGAACCGCGTCGCGGTGATCGCGAAGGGCGAGATCGTCGCCGAGGGGCCGCCGGCGACCCTCGCGGGGCGCGACCGGATGATGGCGCGGGTCCGCTTCCGCGTGGGCGACCCGGCCGGCATGCCCGACGTCGGCCAGGCGCAGCTCCCCGACGTCGGCTGGGAGGTGCGCGCGGAGGACCCGACGGCCGCCCTGCACCAGCTGACGGGTTGGGCGCTCGAACGAGGCGTCGTCCTCGAGGGCCTGCAGGTCGACCGTCCGTCGCTCGAGGACGTCTACCTCGATCTCACCGGGGGCGAGGAGGCGCACGCCGAATGAGCACGGCGAGGCTCGCGCTCCGTCAGATCCGGTACACCAACCTCGCGTTCTGGCGGAACCCGGCCTCCGCTTTCTTCACGTTCGCGTTCCCCCTGATGTTCCTCGTGATCTTCACGGGCATCCTCGGAAGCGGGACGACGGACTTCGCGGTGACGGTCGGGGGCAGGGTCTTCGAATTCCCCCTCGACCAGTCCACGTACTACGTCGTCGCGATGGCGTCGTTCGGCGTCCTCACCGCCACCTACACGAACGTCGCGATCAGCGTGAGCTTCAACCGGGACGCCGGCATCCTCAAGCGCACTCGCGGCACGCCGCTGCCGCCCTGGGCGTACCTCGCCGGCAGGGTCGTGCACGCGATGATCATCTCGGTGATCCTCGTCGCGATCACCGCGGCGTTCGGCATCCTGTTCTACGGCGCGGACGTCCCCTCCGGCGCGCCGCTGCTCGAGTTCCTCGCGATGCTGCTCGTGGGCGGGCTGAGCTTCTGCGCGCTCGGGCTCGCGGTGACCGCGATCATCCCGAACGCCGACGCCTCGCCGGCGATCGTGAACGCGACGATCCTGCCGCTGAACTTCCTGTCGGGGATCTTCATCCCGGTGGGCGCGAACGCGCCGGCGTGGATGACGACCGTCTCGACGATCTTCCCCGTGAAGCACTTCGTCGCCGGCATGCTCGGGGGGTTCCTCGGCAACGTCACGTTCGAGGGTCCGGGCGGCGTCGTCGTTCGCGCGTTCCCGTTCCGCTGGCTCGACGTCGCGATCGTGGCGGCGTGGGGGATCGGCGGTCTCATCCTCGCCGCGCGCTTCTTCTCATGGGAGCCTCGCCGCTAAGGGCCTGTGCTAGGCTCCGGCACCGGCCGGGGCGCGGCCGTCGTACGTACTACCGAGGGGGTTCTCCCGATGCGGAAGCTGGTGCTCGGTCTCGCGACGATCCTGCTCGTCGCCGCGGCGTGCGCACAGGAGAGCAGCACGGTCGCCGGTCCCAGCGGCACCGGCTCGCCCACCGGCGACCCATGCGCGGTCGAGAACCTCAACCTCCTCTCCGCGGGGCAGCTCACGATCGCGACGGGCAACCCCGCGTACAAGCCCTGGTACGGCGGCGACAGCGTCCCCGGGTCCGAGTGGAAGGCGAAGAGCTTCTCCGGCGACCCGCACAGCGGACAGGGCTACGAGGGCGCGTTCGCGTACGCGCTCGCCCAGGAGATGGGATTCACGGACGACCAGGTGCAGTGGATCGGCATCCCGTTCGTCAAGTCGTTCGCGCCGGGGCCGAAGGACTTCGACTTCGCGATGCAGCAGATCTCGATCACGGCGAAGCGCTCGCAGGCGGTGGACTTCAGCGAAGGCTACTTCGACGTCAACCAGGCGCTCATCGCGAACGAGGGCTCGCCGGCGATCGGCGTGACGACGCTCGCCGGCCTCAAGGACATCAAGCTGGGGGCGCCGATCGGCACCACGAGCCTCCAGGTGATCCAGGACGAGGTGCAGCCGAACGTGGAACCACAGGTCTACGACGACCTCGACCTCGCGTTGAAGGACCTCACCAGCGGACAGATCGACGGCGTGGTCGTCGACTTCCCGACCGCGTTCTACGGCTACGCCGACGTCGTCGTGGGTCAGTTCCCGAACCTCGGCGGCGAGCAGGAGCAGTTCGGCCTGGCTTTCGAGAAGGGAAGCCCGCTCGTGACCTGCGTGAACCAGGCGATCGACGCGCTCCGGTCGAACGGCACGCTCGACCAGCTGAAGTCGCAGTGGCTGGAGACCGACGCGAGCGTGCCCGTCTTCAGCTGACGGATTCGAGGTCGCCCCGATGAGCGGCGGCGGGGGAAGCGGGAACGCCTCCTTCCCGGCGGGTCAACCCGGGCTCGATCCGCGAGTACCCGGTGGTCGCCGCAACTCGCGCATTCTCGGCGCCACGCAAGGCCGGAGCGTCTGGGTCGCGGTCGCGAGCACGGTGATCTTCTTCTCCGTGGCGGCGATCCTCACGGTGAACTCGCCCGGGTGGCCGGCCGTGCGGCAGTCCTTCTTCGACGGCACCGAGTTTCGCGAGTCGCTTCCTCAGATCGTGAGCAAGTTCGGGCGGAACGTCTTCATCTTCTGCGTGGCGGAGGCGCTCGTGCTGGTCTTCGCGCTCCTCATCGCCGTCATGCGGAGCCTGCCCGGTTCCGTGTTCGCGCCGCTCCGCCTCCTCGCGGCCGCCTACACCGACTTCTTTCGCGGCGTGCCGACGATCCTCGTGATCGCGCTGCTCGGATTCGGGATGCCGGCGCTCCGCCTGCAGAACCTCCCGGACTCCGACATGTTCTGGGCGATCGTCGCGCTCACGCTCGTGTACACCGCATACGTCGCGGAGGTGTACCGGGCCGGCATCGACTCCATCCACCCGAGTCAGGTCGCGGCCGCGCGCTCCCTGGGTCTCGGCCCCGGCCAGGCGTTGCGGTACGTCGTGCTGCCCCAGGCCGTCCGCCGGGTGATCCCGCCGCTCCTGAACGACTTCATCGGGCTGCAGAAGGACTCGGCGCTCGTCGCGTTCCTCGGCGTCACCGAGGGCCTGCGCCAGGCGCAGATCATCCAGGCGAACGACTTCAACTTCACGCCCTACGTGTCGCTCGCGCTCGTGTACGTCGTGATCACCATCCCGCAGGCGCGCTTCGTCGACTGGCTGATCGCGCGCGACCGCCGGAAGCGCCTGGCGGTGGGATCGTGACCGACGCGCTCGTGATCGAGGGGCTCCACAAGTCCTTCGGCGCGCTCGCGGTGCTGAGGGGGATCGACCTGCGCGTGGCCGAGCACCAGGTGGTCTGCCTCATCGGCGCGAGCGGCTCGGGAAAGTCGACGCTGCTTCGATGCATCAACCTGCTCGAGCCCGTCGACGCCGGGCGCATCGTGGTGGACGGCGAGGACCTCGGCGCGCCCGGCGTCGACGTGAACCTCATCCGCCGCCGGATCGGCATCGTGTTCCAGGCGTTCAACCTCTTCCCGCACATGACGGTGTTGCGCAACGTCACGCTCGCGCCGGTCAAGGCGCTCGGCCTTCCTCCCGGGGAGGCCGAGGCCCAGGCGCGCGCGTTGCTCGCGCGGTTCGGTTTGGAGGACAAGGCCGACGAGTATCCGGACCGGCTGTCGGGCGGCCAGCAGCAGCGCGTGGCGATCACCCGCGCCCTCGCGATGAA
>DATBIS010000051.1:0-53827 GCA_036556805.1 Actinomycetota bacterium
CGCGCTGAGAGCGACAAACGCTGAGGAACGACCGCGAAGTTGGTTGAACGCGAGCCGAGTGGGAGTCTGGAAGGAGGTCACCCGAAGCCGTCGAGAGGGGGACACAATCCATGACGCCAACGAGATCGACGTCTCGAAGCACCGCCCCGGGTCCGCTCGTCGTCCACGAGCGGAACCCGCGCTATTTTCGCGTGGCCGCAGACCCGGACGGGCCGGCCGTCTACCTCACGGGTTCGCACATTTGGCACAACCTCCAGGACGGACTCGGACCGGGGCAGGGCTGCGGCGATGGCTCCGAGCGGATGGACTTCGACGCGTACCTGGACTTCCTCGAGGAGCGCGGCCACACGTTCATCCGACTCTGGAGGTGGGAGCAGTTCCGCTCCTACAGTGCCGCGGCCGACTACCACCTTTGCATGGTGCCGCAACCGTGGGCACGCACCGGTCCCGGTGCGGCGAGCGACGGCGACCCGAAGTACGACCTCGAGAGGTTCGACGAGGCGTTCTTCGACCGGTTGCGTGAGCGTGTCGGCGCGGCCGGCGGCCGCGGGCTCTACGTCGCGGTGATGTTGTTCGAGGGATGGGGGCTGCACCTCAGCACTCCGCCGCTGCACGTCGAGGGGCATCCGTTCCACGCGTCGAACAACGTGAACGGGGTCGGGATCGAATCGATCCTCGACTACCAGGTGCTGCCGCTCGACGCGCGCGTCCGCGAGCTCCAGGAGGCGTACATCCGAAAGGTGGTCGACACCCTGCACGACCTGCCGAACGTGCTGTGGGAGGTCGCGAACGAGTCCTCGGGCGGCGGGAAGGTCGACCTGGACTTCGCGAAGTACCTCGGGCAGGACGAGGTGCCCGACTGGGGCGACTCAACCGAATGGCAGTACTGGGTCATCGACACCGTGAAGCGGCATGAGTCCGACATGGGCTACCCGTCGCACCCGATGGGCATTACGATGCAGTTCCCCGTCCCGGACCAGACCAAGGTGAACGATCCGCTGTACGCGAGCCGTGCCGAGTGGGTCTCACCGGGGTTCGAGGAGCCGGGGTGGCACCCCGGCGATCCCGAGCGACCCTTCTCCGGATGGTTCGCGGATCCGCCGGCGGGCGACGGCCGGAAGGTAGTCATCGCCGACACCGACCACTTCGCGCCGGGCGGAGGCGACGCGCTTTGGGTCTGGCGGACGTTCCTCCGCGGCCATCACCCGATCCTGATGGACTTCGGTCTCATCGGCGGCGTGAACCCGCCCGACCCGAAGGCCGGCGGCCCGCTCGCGTTCGAAGCCTTCGAGCCCGCGCGGTTCGCGATGGGCGACACGGCGCGGTACGCCGAGCGGATCGGACTCGTCGACATGCATCCGCGCGGCGAGCTCGGATCGACCGGCTATGTCCTCGCGAACCCCGCGGTCGAGTACCTCGTTCTCCAGCAGGCGCCCGGCGAGTCGTTCACCCTGACGCTCGAGCCCGGCCGGTACGCGGTCGAGTGGTTCGACGTCGACACGCGAAAGACCGTGCAAGGAGACGGCGTCACGGTCCGGGAGGTCGGCGACGTGAGCTTCACGCCTCCGTTCGAAGGCGACCCGAGCGTGCTGTACCTGAGGGCGATCTGATGGACCAGCCGACCGCCGAAGAAGCGCTTCGCCGGCTCGAGCCGCTCGTCGGCGAGTGGACCTTCGAGGCGACCTGGCCGAACGGCGAGGCTTGGCCCGGAGGCGGCAAGGTCACCTTCGAGTGGCTGGACTCGGGCGCCCATCTGCTGCAGCGCGGCACCGCCGAGCTGCCCCAGGCGCCGGACAACGTCTCCGTGATCGGCTGCGACGGGGCAAACGGGACCTACTACCAGCTGTACTCGGACGAGCGCGGCGTCTGCCGCGTGTACGAGATGAGCTTCGGCGAGGGCGAATGGAAGCTCTGGCGCGAAGGGGAGCCGTTCGCCCAGCGCTTCTCGGGATCCTTCAGCGAGGACGGGAACACGATCACCGGAGGCTGGGAGATCGCGGAGGACGGCACGAACTTCACCACCGACTTCGATCTCGTCTTTCGCAGGGTCGGCACCTGATGGACCTTCGCGAGGTCGCGGCGTCGATCATCGAGGCGAACACCTTCATGACCGTCGCGACGGCCGACGAGGACGGCAACCCGTGGGCGTCGCCGGTCTGGTACGCGCCGGCCGAACACCGCGAGTTCTACTGGGTCTCGAAACCCGGGGCGCGGCACTCGCGGAACCTCCTGATGCGACCGCGGGTCGCGATCGTGATCTTCGACTCGCACGAGGCCGGCGGATGGAAGTCGTTGTACGCGTCAGCGGTCGCGGAAGCGGTCGAAGACGTCGAGCGCGGCATCGAGATCTTCTCGGCGAGGTCGGTGGCGCAAGGGTTGCCGGCGTGGACCGGCGACGACGTTCGGTCTCCCGCCAAGCATAGGCTCTACCGTGCGACGGCCGGCGAGGTGTTCGTCCTCGACCCTCACGACGAGCGGATTCCCGTCAGCCTGGAGCGGTCCTCGTGACGCGATAGAGCGCGACCGGCTCGGAGAGCCCCTTCAGCTTCGTTGCTTCCATCGGTTCGAACCCGAAGGCGGCGTCGCGCGCGGTCTCGGCAACCGCCCGGCTCGCGAGCACCTCGCCCGGACGCGCAACGTCCGCGATCCGCGAGGCGAGGTTCACGGTCTCGCCGAAGACGTCGAGGTCGCGTTCGATCACGGGGCCGGCGTGGACTCCTGCGTGCGACGACAGCGCGCCCTCGCCGCTCATCTGCTCGACGAGGTCGAGCGCCGCCTCGACGCCGACGGTCGCGTCGTTCAGGCGCAGCATCGCGCCGTCGCCGAGGAGCTTCACGAGGCGCCCGCCGTGACGCGTCGCCGTGGCGTCGGCGAGCCGCTGGAGGGAGGTCGCGGCGACGACCGCCGATTCGTCGCCCTGCTCTCGCGTGAAGCGCGTGAAGCTCGAGAGGTCCACGAAGACGATCGCCGGCGGCGTCGGCGGCGCCGGGAGCGGCGCCATCCCCTTCGTGGCGAGGAACCGCTCGAACCCCTCGACGATCCCGTTCACGCTCCGGTGCTCCAGGTAGCGGGCGCTCAGCCACAGGAACATCTCGGGCGCGAGGTTGGTGGCCTTCGTGAACGAGACCCGGATGTCGTCGGGAAACTCCTCCAGCTCACCGCGGAACAGGCGTTCGCGCGCCGGCGCCGCGAGCTGCTCTGCCTGGAGCTCGACCCAACCGAGGAAGGCGGAACGCGTCCCGAGCGCCATCAGCCTCGCCGCCCGCAGCAACGCGTCCTCGTCCGGCGCCATCGACCAGGTATCGAGGAAGCGCTCGAACAGCTCCTCTTCGTCCCGATGCAGCGGCGCGTCGGCATCGGGCTTCGGGAGGCCGAGCACCTCGTAGATGGCCGGTAGCAGTTCGGCCCTCGGACCGGCGCTCGCCTGGAACTCCGCGAACGTCCTCGGGGATCGCGGCGCGGGTTCGTAGGGAAGGTACTCGTCCAGGTGCTGGAAGCGAAGGAAGCCTTCGTTCGCGGCCCGTTCGATGGAGTCGGCCGGGACACCGCTCTCGAGCAGCGCGGACGCCATCTTCACGGCGAGCACCGCGCCGTGCGTGAACCGTCCGCCGTCGTCCGGGGTGAGGAGCTCGATCTCCGCCATCCAGTGGACGCGCTCCTCGGGACACGCGGCCTCCGCGGCGATCTCTGCTGCCGAGTACGTCCTGCCCACGCCCGGATCGTACCGATGGGCTCGCCCGGCGATTACCGCTCGGTTGCCGAGGCGTCCAGGAAGGCAAGCTCGGTCTCGTCGAGGGCGAGCTCGTCGGAGCGGATCCAGCCATCGACCTGCTCCGGCGTGCGAGCGCCGCAGATGGCGCCGGTGACGCCCGGCTGCGCGAGGACCCAGGCGACCGCGGCCGCGGCGATGGGAACCCCGCGGGACGAGGCGACCTGCTCGAGGGCCCCAACGGCCGACGCGACCCGGTCGGCCTCGGTGACCCGGGCGCCCTTGGGAAGGTTGGGAGCCCGTTCGGGATCGTAGGGGCGGGACAACAGGCCCGTGGCCAGTGGCGAGTACGCGAGGACGCCGGTGCCGTTCGCGACGAACGTGGGGAGCGCTTCGAGCTCCGACGGCCGAAGGAGGTTCAGCTCCTGCTGGGCGGCGTCCACGTGCAGGATGGGTTCGCAGCGCGCGAGGAGCTCGGCGTTCGTGTTGGACAAGCCGGCCCACCGCACCTTCCCCTCGCGCACGAGGTCGGCCATCGCGCCCCACGAGTCCTCGATCGGCGTCTTCGGATCGGGATGGTGGAACTGATACAGGTCGATGCGCTCGACGCCGAGCCGGCGCAAGCTGTCCTCGCACTCGCGGCGGATCGTGGCCGGCTTGAGCTCGGTTCGGAGGCCGAGCGGCGGATCCCAGGGGTGGGCGCACTTCGTGAACACGAGGACCTCCTCACCCACCAACCAGGGCTCGAGTGCGCGCGCGACGACC
Source organism: Actinomycetota bacterium (assembly GCA_036556805.1). Taxonomy (GTDB): domain Bacteria; phylum Actinomycetota; class UBA4738; order UBA4738; family HRBIN12; genus DATBIS01. Next base: position 4,475 of record DATBIS010000051.1, read on the forward strand.
TCCTCCGAGTGCCCCAGGCCGTAGGAGGCCGCGGTGTCGGCCCAGGTCACGCCACGTTCCACGGCGTGACGGATCGCCGCGATCACCGCATCGTCGTCGCTGGTGGGCCCGCCTCCCCAGTCGCCGGTGCCGCCCGCCTGCCAGCCTCCGATCCCGAGCCGGCTGATCTCCGGACCGGAGATCCCCAACGTCGTCACGCTCATCGCGCCGGGCTCGGTGCTCGCTCCTGCTCGTTCGCGAAGCGCTGCTCGAGCAGCTCCCGCGCCTGGAGGAACGGGCGCTCGAGGTACGCGACGTGGTCATCCTCGCCGTGGTGGTGCGTCGCGTAGCCGGGCGGATACCGCACGGCTCGATGGCGCATGTACGCGAGGCTCCCCTCGATCAGCGTGAGCATGTAGCGCGCGTGCACGGGGTCGAACCTCCGCCACTCATCGCCGGTCGCGACGTACACGGGCGAGGTGTGCGCGAACATCCCTCGGCCCCACACGTCGCGGTGCGGGGTGCCGCCGAAGTAGCCCTCGCCGCCGCACCGCGCCGCGATCCAGCCGTCGCCGTCGAAACGTGCCTCGAAGGTGAGCTCGAGCCGGCGCGCGTCCCTCTCCGAGGTGGCGGCGACGACCTCGCCGTTCTGCACGATCTCGAGCGCCGACAGCGGGAAGATGCTCTCGGCCTTCGCCGAGACCGTGACCGTGCCGGCACCGCCGATCCGCACCGTGTCGCCGATCCCGTGGCCGTCGACCTCGAGCCAGAGGAGCGGCCCACCGCTCAGGAACGTGCGTCCCGCGGTGACGGCCGCGCGCCACGCGTCGAACGAGAACTCCTCGTCCCCGAGGTTCGCGAAGCTCCGGTACAGGCCGACGGGGACGTCCGACGACATCTTGTCGGTGCCGCCCACGAGCGGGAGCCGGTAGCCGCAGTTCAGATAGCGGTAGTACTCCTGGTGGAACCGCGGCATCTGCACGATCATCTCGACCGCGTCGGCGCGCCCCGTCGCGATGAGCGTGGCCGGTTCGCCGTTCGGCTGCGGGAAGTGCGGGATCACGATCGTCCCGCCCTGCGCGTGGCACTGGTCGGCCCAGTCGCTCTCGGTGGCCTCGAGCGCGCCGCCGAGCTCGGCCTCGATCATGCCGTCGGTGCACCACGGCATCACGGGGCGCTTCAGGCCCCACAGCACGAGGTGTCCGAGGACGTGCTGACGGTTCTCCTGGCTCGCGAACGTCACGTACCGGCCGTCCTCCGTGGAGAGCGGCCGTCCCGTGAAGTCCTCCGTGTTCGTGAAGAGGCTCCCCCACTGGCTCTGGAGCAGGTTCACGACGTTCAGGTCCTCCCCCTGCTGCTCGGTGAGCGCTCCCTGCGTGGAGAGGAAGTGCACGTGCGAGTCGCCCGAGTACCAGCCCCGTTCGTTGAACGACGACCAACGCTTCAGGCGGAGCTCGAGCTCCCGCTGGCCCCGCTCGATGCGCACCGTCTCGCGAAGAGGCTCGTATTCGAACCCGCGCGCGACGTCGACGAGCACGTCGCCGGTCGGGAGCCAGCCCTGGCACGTGCCGTCGATGTACGCGTACGTGAGCCTGCCGAGGCGGAGATCGCCTCCCACGTCGACGTGCCACGTCCCGAGGTCGGAGTTCACGTGGTCGTGGTGCCCGTGCGGCTGGTACGGCACGCCTTCGGGCGAACGGAAATGCACGCGGCACGGCACGGGTCGTCCGGTGTCGTCGTCGAGCACGCGCACGTGCACCCAGCTGCGGCCGGACTCGAGAACCTCGACGCGCACCCCGTCTCGCTCGGCGGAACCTCTCGCGACCACGTCCCTCCATCGGAGCTGAGCGAGGTCGCCGTCGGGGCCGGAGACCGTGAGGGTCGCGGACGGCACCGCCGACACCTTCGCGTACGCGTGCGGCGTCTCGGGGTCCGGCGGTTGGCCCCAGCCCCTGAACGGGTCCTCGAGGAACGCGGCGACGTCGGACGGCGGGAGCGGGAACACGTAGCCGGCCGTGCCGCGGTCGACGTCGACGGTGAGCGCGTCCGCGGGCGAGGGGTGCTCGTCGGACGTCATCGTGACGCGAATGGGCGTGGCCGCGTCGAGCACGAAGGGGTCCTCGTCCGCGTGGGAGAGCGTGATCGCGGCGACGACGATCCTCGGCCCCTTCGACGCGAACGTGATCGACCGGAGCTCGCGCGCGGGATCGGGGTTCCGCCACACCCAGAGGAACAGCTCGCCGGTCCCCCCGCGCCAGGGCTGCTCCGTCTGGCGGACCCCGGCCTCCTCCCAGCTGCCGTGGCGCCGGTCGAACAGCGTGCTCGTACCCGCAACCATCGCGAGGAACGGTGCCGCCCATTCCCAGGTCCCGGGCGCGACGCCGACCTCGAAGCGCTCGCGGATCGGCACGCTGACGGGGTCGCCGCCGTCGAGGTCGAACGTGTACTGGCCCACGACGTCGCCGGGCGCCGGCTGCGTCTCGGCCTCGGCGCCGAACGGACGACGGTGGGCAACGATCACCCGGGCCGCGCTCCGCCCGACGGGAACCGTGACGTCCTTGCCGGGCTCGAGGAGCACGAACGCGGGGCCGTCGGCGGTGTCGCCGCCGATCCGGAACGGAAGCCCGTGGTAGTCGCGGGTGCCGTGGGCGACCGCGTTGCCGTCGATCACGTCGTCGCCCGCGTTGCACCACGGGGTGAGGTCGAGCGGCTCGTACTCGGTGACGTCGTCGGTCATGACCGGCCTGGGATCGGGACGCGGCTCATGCTATGAGAACGTTGTCAGACCGGCAAGGCCGCCTAGTCGGTCTTCGAGAACCGGACGATCGCGACGCCGAGGAGCACGAGGCCGGCGACCGCGACCAGCACGAGCGCGAGGCCGACCGGCAACGGCCAGCCGTTCCAGGTGATGCTCGTGTTCAGCTTGGCGGCGACCGCCGGCGGCAGCGACGCATGCGCGAACACGGCGTGCCGCATGGGACCCACGGCATAGGCGAGCGGATCGAACCTCGTGAGCACCGCGAGCCAGGTCGGGAGCCCGGTGAGGGGGAAGACGGCTCCCGCGAGGAAGAACATCGGCAGCACGAACAGCTGCATCACGACCTGGAACGACTCGACCGACCGGATGCGGCTCGCGAGCATCAACCCGAAGGACGTCAGCATGAACGCGGCGAGCGCCATCTCGCCGAGCAGCGTGAGCAGCAGCAAGGGCGAGTAGGGAACGTGCACCGTGCCCGCGAGCGCGAGGATGATCACGCCCTGCATCGTGGCGACCGTGGCGCCCCCGGCGGCCTTGCCCACCATGATCGCCCAGCGGCGGGAGGGGGCCACGAGCATCTCGCGCAGGAAGCCGAACTCGCGGTCCCACACGATCGAGACCGCCGAGAAGATCGCGGTGAACAAAATCGTCATCGAGATCACGCCGGGGAACATGAAGGTTCGGAAGTCGTACCCCGAGCCTCCGGGCAGCAGGTGGGAGAGCCCGGTGCCCAACACGAAGAGGAACAGCACCGGCTGCGCGAGCGAGGTGAGGATCCGGGGCTTGTTGCGGCGGAACCTGATCAGCTCGCGCTTCCACACCACCTTCACCGCGCGCCAGTCGTCGGCGAGCGTGCCCGTCGCCACGCGCACCGGCGCAACGTGCACGGCGCTCATCGGCGGGCCCCCATCCTCCGGCGCACGAACGGGTGGCTCGCGAGGCGCTCGCTGCTCGAGGCCTCGGAGTCGCGGATCGTCCGGCCGGTGTAGTGCATGAAGACGTCGTCGAGCGTGGGGTGTGCGAGCGAGACCGAAAGGATCGGAACCGTGAGCGCGGCGAAGAGCCTCGGGACGAACGCGTCGCCGTCCCGGACGTAGAAGCGCACGGCGCCTTCCGCGATCGTGGGTTCGAGGTCCAGCCGGTCGCGAAGCTGGCTCATCGCATCGTCGTCGTCGGCCGTGCGCAGCTCGATCCGGTCCCGGCCGACCTTCGCCTTCAGCGCGTCCGGCGAGTCCATCGCCACGATCTTCCCGTGGTCGATGATCGCGATCCGGTCGCAGTGCTCGGCCTCCTCCATGTAGTGGGTCGTGAGGAAGATCGTGATCGCCTCGCGGCGCCGGAGCTCCTCGATGTACTCCCAGATGTGCGCGCGCGTTTGCGGATCGAGTCCCACCGTCGGCTCGTCCAGGAACAGCACGCGTGGCGAATGCAGCAACCCGCGCGCGATCTCGAGCCGTCGCCGCATGCCGCCCGAGAACGTGGCGACCACGCTCGCGCGCCGCTCCCAGAGCTCGACCATCTCGAGGACGTCGCGCAGGCGTTGCTCCGCGGTCTCGCGCGGCACGCCGTAGAGCTCCGCGTGGAAGCGAAGGTTCTCCTCGGCCGTGAGGTACTCGTCGAGGGTGGGGTCCTGGAACACCAGTCCGATGTGCCGACGCACGTCGGCGGCCTGCCGGACGACGTCGAAGCCGGCGACGGTCGCGTGTCCGAGCGTCGGAGTGAGGAGCGTGCACAGGATGTTGATCGTCGTCGACTTGCCGGCCCCGTTCGGCCCGAGGAACCCGAAGGACTCGCCCACGGCGACCTCGAACGAGACGTCGTCGACGGCCACGAGGTCGTCGAACGACTTCCCGAGATGCTCGACGGTGACGGCGGCGCCGTTCAGGTCGTTCATGCGGTGCCCTTCGGCTCGGCATCCTCGGCGACCATCGCGTCGCGGAGTGCCCGGAGGCCGGACATGAGGTTCGCGGCCTCTCGGGGACGAAGGCTGCCGATCGCGGCGCCCGCGATGGAGCGGTACGTCGCGCGCCATCGTTCGAGCTCCCTCGATCCGCCGGCCGTGAGGGTCAGCCGCACCAGGCGCTGGTCGGAAGGATCCGAGGACCTGCGCACGAGCCCGTCGCGGCTGAGGTCGGCGACGAGCATGGAGGCGAGGCTCTTCGGCATGTACGTGCGACGCGCGAGCTCGTTGAGGCTCACGCCGGGCTCGCGGTCCACGGCCCTGAGCAGCGACAACACCGCGAGGGACCGCTTGGTGCCCGCGCCCTCCATCAGGCGCTCCCGCAGCCCGCGGTTGACCTCGCGGAGCAGGTCGACGATCTCTTCCTCTCGAACCAGGGTCGTCGTCATCCCAAGCTCCCGTTCAAGATAGAACGTTCATCCCTGAACGAAGTCTACGACCAACCGGGCGAAACGGCGAGGCTCGCTGAGCCGTTAGATGAAGCGGACGCTGAGCCCCCCGTCGACGAGGACCGCGGCGCCGGTGACGAAGCTCGCCTCGTCCGACGCGAGGAACGCCACGACGTTCGCGATCTCCATCGGATCGGCGATCCGGTCGAGCGGCTGGATGGACAGCATCTCCCGCTCGGCCTCGGCGGGATCGTCGGCGGATTCGATCCCGCCCATCACCATGCGTGTCCGCACGTAGCCGGGGCACACGGCGTTCGCCCGGATCTGATACGCGCCCTCGTCGAGCGCGAGGCTGCGCGTGAGCCCCACGACGCCGGACTTCGCGGCGGCGTACGGGAACTTCCCCTTCGACGTCACGAACGCGTGGATCGACGCGATCGTGACGATCGATCCGCGCCGCCGCTCGCGCATCATGGGCAGCGCGGGCTTCACCGAGAACCACACGGCCTTCAGGTCGATCCCGAGGAACGCGTCCCACTCGGCCTCGGTCATCGTGGCGGCGTCGAACGGCGCGTCGATGCCCGCGTTCGCGACCACGATGTCCACGAAGCCGTGCCGCTCGATCGCGGCGCCCACGGCCCCCGCGGTCTCGGCCTCCGAGGTGACGTCGCAGCAAGCGAACTCGACCGGCGCGGTGCCGTCGGCGAGCGACGCGGCGACCTCGGCCCCGACGTCCTCGTCCACGTCGACGAACACGACCGTCGCGCCGGCCCGGTGGATCCGCTCGACGCAGGCGCGGCCGATGCCGTGCGCGCCGCCGGTGACGAACGCGACCCGGCCCTCGAGGGACGTCACGGCTACCAGTCCAGGAGCCCGCCGTCGGGCGCGAACGCGAGGTGGGGGCGAGGCGAGCCTCCGGGGTGCGCGGCCGCGACCTCTTCATCGAGCTCGAGCCCGATCCCCCGCCTCGTGGGGAGTCCGGCGAAGCCGCCGGTCACGACGAGCGGCTCGTCGACGATCGTCGAGCGCCACGGAACGTCGGCGCGCACGTGCTCGAGGATCAGGAAGTTCGGGATCGCGAGCGCGAGGTGGATGCTCACCATCGTGCCGATCGGCCCGTTCGGGTTGTGCGGTGCGACCGTCGCGAACGACGGCTCCGCGAGGGCGGCGATCCTGCGGAGCTCGGACACGCCGGCGCAGTAGCAGACGTTCGGCTGGATCACCGCGCACGCGCGCTTGGTGAGGTACTCGCCGAACTCGCGTCGCGTCGAGAGGCGCTCGCCGGTTGCGATCGGGATCGGCAACGCGCGTGCGACCTCGACCATCGCGTCGACGTCACCCGGGGGGCAAGGCTCCTCGAGGAACCAGGGCCGGTACGGCTCCAGCACTCGCCCGACCTGGATCGCGGTCGCGGGCGTCGTGCGACCGTGGAGGTCGACCATCACGTCCGCGTCGTCGCCCGCGGCCTCGCGAACCGCGGCGACGAGCTTCTCCGTGCGGGCGTACAGCGCGGAGCCCTCGAGCGCGCGAGCCGGCGCGACGGGATAGATCTTCATGGCGTCGTAGCCGTCGTCACGGGCCGCGCGCGCGGCCTCGGACCATGCCTCGACGCGCGTGGGGTCGCCGCCCAGCTCCGAGCCGAGGTTCACGTACATGCGCACGCGGTCGCGAACCGGCCCGCCCAGGAGCTGGTACAGCGGGACACCGAGGGCCTTCGCCTTGATGTCCCAGAGCGCTTGGTCGATCCCGGCGATGGCCGTCGTCATCACGAGCCCGCCGCCGAAGTAGCGGCCCCGAGTCATCGTCTGCCAGTGCCGTTCGATCGGAAGCGGATCCTCGCCCACCAGGAGCGGCGCGAGGTCCGCCACGCCGCCGCACACCGCGCGCGTGTGCCAGCCCAGCGACGCCTCGCCCCAGCCGTGCAGCCCCGGCTCGTCGGTGGCCACGCGCACGAACACCCAATCTCGGTCGCCGGCGTCGACGACCCTCGTGGATACGTCGGTGATGAGCACGCTCGGGGGATGATATCGATCCCACATCCGCGGCGTAGGATGCGCTCGTGGACCTCGCGCGGCGGTTCCTTCCGGTCGTGATCGGCGCGCGCGTGGGCGACGCGATGGGCGCGCCCACCGAGGGCCTCACCGCGGAGGCCATCGCGGAGCGGTTCGGCTGGGTGGACACGTTCTCCGGTGACGGAACGGACGACTCGCTGATGGCCTCGCTGCTCGCCGACGCGTTGCTCGCGAGCGGCGGCCGCGCGGGCGTCGACGAATGGGCGGCCGAATGGGTGGGACAGCGGGATCGCATGATGGCCCGCCGGGATCGGTTCTTCGTCTCGGTGCTGCACGTCGCCGAGAAGCTCAGGAACGGCATGTCGCCCCGTCGCGTGGCGGCCGGCACGATGCCGTCGAGCAGCTCCGCGATGTGCATCTGGCCCGTCGGCCTGGTCAATGCCGGGGATCCGAGGGCCGCCGCCACGCAGGCCTACGCGCTCGCCGCGCTCATCCACGTGGGCGAGGTGGACTTCTGCCAGGACGCCGCCGCCGCCGTGGCGGCGGCGGTGGCGTCCGGGATCCGGCCCGAGGCCCGGATGGAGGACGCGAGCGCCGAGGCGCTCGCCGCCCTCCATCCGACCAGCGGCGAGGCGATGCGCGAGCTGATCTCGGACGCGATCGACCTCGCGGGGAAGGCCTCGGACTACGAGGACTTCCGCGAGCGGTATTTTGCGCGGTTCTCCAGACGCATCGCCTGCGATTCGCGCGAGACGGTACCGGCCGCGTTCGCCCTCGCGACGCTCGCGGGGGGCGACCTCAGCCGCGGCGTCGAGCTCGCCGCGAACTTCGGCCGCGACACCGATACGATCGCCACCATGACGGGAGCCATGTGCGGCGCGGTGGGCGGGCCCGACGCGATCCCGGAGGCGTGGACGGCCGCGCTCGGGCGCGCGGCGGTACGGGACGCCGAGCACCTCGCGGCCCGCCTGGCGACGCTCGCGCGTTCGATGGTCGCCGAGCGAAGCCGCCTCTTGCAGACCGTGCCGGGACTCGCGTGATGGGGGACACGCGGTCGTTCCTCGAGACCATCGGCCTGCCGCGCGGCGACCTCGGCTCGCTCCCCGACTCACCCGACCGCTTCGCGGACGGCACCTCGTTCCGCTTCGAGATCCCCAGCACCGAGGGCCCGCGCTGCCTCGAGGCGGTGCTGGAGGAGGCCGCGCGCCGCGACGTGCCGGTGCACCGGGTCTCGCAGGGAAGCGGGAGCTTCCTCCTCACCGACGACGAGCTCGACGAGATGGCGCGGCTGGCCGCCGACGCCGGCGTCGAGGTGAGCCTGTTCGCACAGCCGACCGCGGCGTGGGTCCCGTCCGCGTCGGCCCGCATCGAGGGAAGCGCGGGAGTCGGGAGCGCGAGCTACGGCCAGGAGGGCATCGTGTTCGCGCTCGACGACATCAAACGCACCGCCGAGCACGGCATCCGGAGCGTGCTCATCACCGACGTCGGGCTGCTCTCGGCGTTCCAGGCGATGCGCCAGGCCGGCGAGCTGCCGCGCGACATGCGCGCGAAGATGTCGGTGGCGTTCCCCACCGCGAACCCGGCCACCGCGCGCGTGCTCGCAGGGCTCGGCGCGGACTCGATCAACGTGGTCTCGGACCTGACGCTCCCGCAGATCGCGTCGATCCGGGCGGCGGTGCACGTGCCAATCGACTTCTACGTCGAATCACCCGACGCGCTCGGCGGTTTCGTGCGCGAGTACGAGCTGCCCGAGCTCATCCGCGTCGCCGCGCCGCTCTACGTGAAGTTCGGCCTCCGGAACGCGCCGAACCTCTACCCATCCGGCACACATCTCGAATCGACGGCGGTCGCGCTCAGCCGGGAGCGTGTGCGCCGCGCGCAGCTCGCGCTGGAGATGTTGCAGCGCAACGGCGTCGACGTCGAGACCTCGAAGCCCGGCGCGCCGGACCTCGCGGTGCCGGTGCCCTCCGACGAATGATCTGACGACCGCTTCGCCCTACGCGCCGGCGTTCCCGTTCTCCTCGGCCTGGTCGAAGTCCTCTTTCGGTGCCGAGACCGTCTCGGCGAGACGCCCGGGGATGACCTCGAACCCGGGAAGCGGCCGGTGCAGTCCGCCCTCTGACACCGGGACCGAGCGGTACCGGCCGAGCAGCGCAAGGTCGGCTTCGCCGAGCAGGTCGTCGTACTTCGCCTGCCACCACAGCGGATAGGGAAGCGGCGGCGCGCTGACCGCCTCCAGACGATCGAGCTCCTCCGGCTCCAACTCGAGGTCCGCCGCCGGCAGATTCTGCGCGAGCTGCTCGTCGGTGCGAGCCCCGATGATGAGGGACGTCACGCCGGGCTTCGCGAGAAGGTAGGCGAGCGCCACCTCGGGCACGCTGCAGCCGCGACCGTCGGCGATCCCGACGAGCGCGTCGATCGTCGACCAGAGCCGCTCCTCGTCGTAGATGGGTGGGTCGGGCCAGCCGAGCATCCGGCGGGTCCCTTCGGGAGGAGCCGCGCCGCGGCGCCACTTGCCGGTGAGCAGGGCTCCGGCGAGCGGGCTCCACACGAGGATCCCCACGCTCTGGTCCAGCGAGAGCGGCACGAGCTCGAACTCGGCCTCCCTCGCTTGGAGCGAGTAGTAGATCTGCTGCGCGACGAACCGCGGGAGGCCCTCGCGATCGGAGATCGCGAGGGCCTTCATCAGGTGCCATGCCGACCAGTTCGAGACGCCTACGTGGCGAACCTTCCCGCTCTCGACGAGCGCGTGCAGCGCCGACAGCGTCTCCTCGAGCGGCGTGCGACCGTCCCAGCCGTGCATCTGCAGCAGGTCGAGCCGGTCGGTGCGCAACCGGCGCAGGCTGTCCTCGCACGAGTGCAGCAGATGCCGGCGCGTGAGGCCGAACTCGCCCGGTCGATGCGAGGTGCCGAAGAACGCCTTCGAGGCGATCACCGCCTCGTCGCGACGCGTCCCCAGGGCCTCGCCGAGCAGCTCCTCGCAGCGGCCGTCTCCGTACGTCTCCGCCGTGTCGAAGAGGTTCACGCCGGCGTCGAGCGCCATCCGCACGTGCCGTTTCGCGTCCTCGAGGCCGACGTCGCCGAACTCGCGGTGGGCGCCCCAGCCGGTCGTGCCGAGACCGAGCACCGAGACCGTGAGATCCGATCGACCGACCCTGCGGTAGCGCATACCCCCTCCGCTCAGACGACGACGAGATCCGTGAAGTTCGAAGACAAGACCGTGCCCGTTGCATCGGTCGCGACCATGTTGACGCGGTACGAGCCGACGGGCGCCGCCATCGGGATGAGCCACTCGATCCGATCGACCGGTTCGGCGCCGTCGGCGGGGAACGTGGTCGCCACCCGCGCTCCTTCCTCGACGTGGTGGGACTCGAGCCGCACGATCTCCCACGACGCCTCGCCCTCGATCGCGTCGAGGTGGTCGTTCGTGACCCAGACCTTCGCCGCGAACGTCGTCCCACGCTCGTAGACCTTGTCGCGACCCAGCACGTAGGGCTCGACCTCACGCTCCAGGCTGATCAACACTCTCGAGTACGCGGCCCGAAGAGCCTCGTACACGCGGTACGGGCGGCGGTAGTAGTCGAGCAGGCCCGATCCCATGATCGGGCACGGGTCACGCCAGTAGTAGTGGAACATCGAGGCCACCGGCCGGTACTTCCGCTGCCGCAAGTACTCGACCTGCTCCTTGACGACCAGTGCCTCGTACCGCTGGTACGCGTCGATCAGCTCGTCGAGCGTCTCGGTCATCTGCACCTTCGCGTATCCAAACGCGAGGTTGTAGAAGAAGCCGAAGTACTCCCACGTGTCCCAGTCCGGGGGCCAGAGCTTGTCCGGCGGGATGAACGCCTCGAGCGACGCACGCGAGGGGATCGACCCGGCGCCGAACTCCACGATCTGGGGCGGCAGGTCGACGCCGTGCAGGTCGGTGTCGCCGTCCCAGCAGTAGCCGATCATGAGGTTCAGCACGCCCTCGCGGTAGTCGCCGAGGTGGATCCAGCGCGACGGGTCGACCGACGCGAGCGCGTGCTTCAGCGCGGGGCACAGACGGTGGTAGTTGTTCGGCTTGTCCGCCAACAGGTAGACCTCGGGTTCCTTGAAGACCGACCACATGCCGAGGCAGGCGTGGTTGCGAAGCATGAGCCCGAGGTCGCGGATCATGTCGCTCGCACGCTCGATGAGGTCGTCCTCGTCGCTCACGCAGTAATGCAGCGGGAACACCTGCCAGACGAGGAGGCCGAGCTCGTCGCAGGCCGCGTAGAAGCCGTCCTTCTCCACATGACTGCCGATCCGGACGGCGTTGATCTGCATCGCGACCATCTGCCGGAGGTCGTCGGTCCAGGCCTCCTCGGACGCCTCGCTCATCCACTGGCTCGAGATGTAGCGCATGCCCCGCAGGAAGACCCGGCGCCCGTTCAGGTACCACTGCCCGGTCCCCTCCTCGCGCACGAGCTCCTTGATGCCGAAGACCTGCTCCACCGAGTCCTCGTGCACGGCGATCACGGCGCGGTAGAGGTTCGGCTCGCCCTGGTCCCACGTCCACCAGAGTCTCGCGTCCGGGACCGTGACGACCACGGTGAGCGTCGACCATCCCGAGGGCAGGACGACCCGGCGCGTTCGCTCCGTCGGCTCCGCCCCGTCGAAGGTGTGCGGCGTCACCGTGAGGCGGAGGTCGGTCTCCGTCGCGCGACCCGTCGTGTTGTGGACGGTCACCTCGACGCTCACGAGCGCGGTCCCGTCGGGCGCGTCGCGCCGGTCCCCGAGCCAGTCCCGCTTCTGCACGATCTTCGTGAACACGCCCACGCGATCCACGTACACGGCCGGGCGCGCGATGAGGTCGACCGAATCCCAGATGCCGCCCGAGTTTCCGTCGGACCGGAACGACGTCATCGAGCCGGGGCGATGCATCGCGTCGATCATGTGCCCCTTGATCTGCCCGATCGCTCTCGCCTGATGGGTGCGGTACGGCGTCGACAAGGGGTTCTCCGAGACGTCCACCTGCACGTACTCCGTGGGGTCGCGCGGAGCGGCGTCGCGCACCGCGACGACGTTCGTCCCGTCGAGGTCGAGGCGGTCGGTCACGTCGAACTCGAACGCGTTGAACATGCCCTCGTGCGACCCGAGGTGCTCGCCGTTCAGCCAGACGTCGGCGACGTAGTCCACTGCGCCGAACCGCAGGAACAGGCGCTCGCCGCGGAGCTCCCGCGGCACCTCGAACGTCCAGCGGAACCAGATCGCGCCGAAGAAGTCGCCGACCTCGGTGAGGTACCAGTTCGTCGGCAGCTCCATCCGCGGCCACGACGAGGTGTCGAGGTCCCGTCGGTGGTAGCCGAGCTCGACGCCGGACGCCTCCTCTTCCTCCAGGCGGTACGCCCAGGCGCCGTTCAGGGTCGCCCGCGCCCGACCCTCGTGCAGCGAGACCATCGCGGCTACTGCAGCAGGATCACCGTGTAGAGCCCCACGTTCTCGAGCTCGACGCGGTGCATCTCGCGCCGCTCCCGGCTGAACGTGAGGTGAGCCTTCGCGTCGGTGGTGGGGCTCAGCGCGGTCACCGACCGGAACGGCCGGCCGACGCGCACGTCGAGCTGCAGGTGGTCGATCACGGGCACCTCGTCGCGCTCCTCGTCGTAGTCGTACCGGATGAGATGTACGGCGGCTTCCTTGTCGCCGACGCGCACGACGTTCACGGCGAAGTCGACCTCGGTGTCGGCGTACACCTGCGGCCCGCCGGCGAAGTCCTGCGCGTGGACCTCGGTCGTCCGCACGAGGTGCGGGTGGCCGAACAGCGACGCTCGCTCATCCTCCTTGAGGTTGGCGCCGAGCTCACCAGTCGCCAGCACGCGTCCGCCGTGCTCGAGGTAGCCGCGGATCGCCGCGACCTGGGGATCGGTGAGGAACGTGCATTCCGGCAGCACCACGGTTCGATAGCGGAAGAGGTCCTGCGCCGTGATCCAGTCCTCACGAAGCTTCCCCTCGGGGAAGACCACGACGTCGAACGGCTGGTGCTCGGTCACGAGCCCTTCCACCGTCGGCCAGAACGGATACTTCACCTTCCAGCCCTTGTGCTCCTCCCAGTCGAAGGCGCTCTGGATGCTGAAGATCACCACCGCCTCGGAGAACGTCTCCGTCTCGTAGAGCCGCTCGTGCTCCTTGAGGAAGTCCTGGATCTCCAGGTTGAGGTGGTGCGGCGCCCAGAACGAGTCCTCGATCACGCTTCCCATCCACGCCCCGTACGGCACGCTCATGTTGATGCCGAGGGCCGAGGCCTCGTACTGCATCATTCGGTAGAGGTCGTAGCCCTTGCCGTCCTGCAGCTTGGGCAGGAGCTCGGGTCCCACGCCGCCGTAGGGATTCTCGACGACGATGACTGGCTTGCCGCGCGCGAAGCCTGCCGAGTACCGGCACCACGCCGGCTGGCGGTAGCTCGTGGCGTTCATCTCCGTGACGAGGATGTCCGCGTACGGCTCGAACGGATAGTAGTGTGGCGACAGGTAGTAGTAGTTGCCGCACACGAGCACGTCGCGGCCCTTGGAGCGACCGTACTCCCTGATGTAGTCCGCGAGCTCGCCGAAGTAGCCCACGATCGTCTTGCGCTGGAACCGGATGTAGTCCCAGTACAGGGGCGTCGACTCACGGTCGGACTTGAAGTCGTAGCCGCGCTCGAGCAACCAGGACCCGTAGTGGAAGGTGTCGAGGTCGGTGTCCTTCAGCGGCTCCGGCAGCCGGTCGGCCGGCAGCTCCTGCAGCCAGGCGCGGAAGAGCTTCATGCAGTCCTTGCAGAAGCACCCGCCGTAGCCCGTCGCGAAGATCGGCAGGTCGGCCTCGTCCAGGTGGACGCCCGCCACGCCGGCGTCGATCTGGATCCGGATGATCGCCTTCAGGTATTCCCGCCAGACCGGGTTATTGCGATCCATGAGGTAGGCGTAATGGCCGTTGCCCGGGACCTCCACCCACGTCGAGTGGCAGGCCGCGCCGTAGATGTCGCGCGACGTGCACTCCTCGAGGATGTCGGTGACCTGCTCGCCGTCGCTGTTCACGAGGCCGTCGGGGAAGTAGTGCTCGAGCGGCTTCCAGATCTTCGGGTACGTGTTCTGCGTGAACTCCCGGAGCCCCAGCCAGCCGGGCTTTCCCACGCCCCGGCGCTCGTTCATCGACAGGACCTCGGACTCGTCGTCGTTGAGCTCGACGGGAAACTCCCAGCCCTGCACCTCGAAGACGCAGCCGAAGACCTTGATCCCGCGCTCCTGGCAGTGCTGGATGAACTCGGCGTCGTTCATGAAGCCGTAGAAGCGGAACCGCGGATCGACGTCGCCCCACGCCTCCTGCTCGAGGTACGGCAGCGAGATCGAGCCGCCGCCGAGCGACGCCCACACGAGCGACGTCGCGTGGTAGGCCTCGAGGTCCTCGATCATCTTGAGCCGCCGCGGCGGCAGGCTCGGGTGGTAGCAGTGCTGGCGCGGGAACCATCCGTCGAAGTACACGCCGCGTTCCATCGGGTCCGGCCTCCCTCTTTCCGTTCGTGTTCGGGCGTGGGTGCTAGGCCCCCGTCCAGTCGATGACCATGCCCAGGGAGCGCTCGGGGTGATCGAGGACGAGCTGATACGCGTCGGCGGCCTCGCGGAAGGGGATCCGATGCGTGATGAGCGGGCCGATCGCGATGCGCCCCGTGGCCATGTCGTCGGCGAGATGGTCGTTGAACTCGTCGTCCCATCCGCACGGGAACGTCACCAGCGGACGCTGCATGTGCGTGGGGTGGAAGTCGATCGAGATCGGATCCGGGTAGTACCCCTGCATCGCGATCCGGCCCTCGCGGTGGATCAACGCGAGGCATCGATCGAACATGCTGCTCACCCCGGTGGTGTCGATGGCGACATCGGCGCCGTCGGGAGCCTCTTCGCGGACCGCGTCCTCCAGCCCCTCCGCGCCGACGGCGCGATCGGCCGAGTGCTCGGCCGCGAGTTCGACGCGGTCCGCGATGAGGTCCGTCGCGATGACGCGTGCGCCGGCGCGGCGGGCGGCCTGCGCCGACATCTGACCGATCATCCCGAGGCCGATCAGGGCGACGAGCTCCCCCGGCTGCACCTTGGTGAGGCGCACCCCGTGCCGCGCGACCCCAGCCATGTGGTACAGCGATGCTTCCGCCAGATCGACCTCGGGAGCCACTCGCCAGACCGCCTGCCGGGAGGCGACGAGGTATCCCGAATGTGAGGCCTGGCACGGCCCCGGGTACTTGTGCGCCGGGTCCGTAAAGTGCGTCCCCATCGTGAACACGTGATCGCCGACGGCGAGGTCGTCGACGGCAGCCCCGACGGCCTCGACGACGCCCGCGGCCTGGTATCCGGGCGAGCACGGATAGTAGGCCGAGTAGTCGACGTCGTAGTGGCCGTACCGACCCGTGAGCGCCCAACGCTCCGTTCCCTGGCTGATGCCCGAGAAGGCGGTTCGGATCCCCACCTCGTCGGGTCCCGGATCGGGGACCTCCATCCCGCGCACCTCGACCCGCTTCGGCTCCGGGAACACCACCGCGTGGGTCTTCACCATCCAGCTCCCTTCGTGCGCGGCGAGGGCCCGATCTCGCCCCAGGGTGTGGGAACGATATCATGTCCGTGCGGGCGGCAGGTCACGAGGTCGGCCTCTCCGCGACGGCACCGAGCTTCCCCTCGTACAGCCGCTTGTCGCGGTCGAGCGCCGGGTATCGGAGCTCCTCGCCTCGCACCGCGCGAACCGCGTCGGCGCAGGCTTCCACGAAGCACCGTTCGTGCGCGAACTGCACGTTGCCGGCGATGTGCGGCGTCGGGAGAACGTCGGCCGAGCGGCGAAACCAGGCGTCGGCCGGAGGCGGCTCCGGGTCGTACACGTCGACGGCGGCCCGGAGCTCGCCCGCCCTGACCCTGCGCCACAGGGCATCCTGATCGACGACGGCCATGCGGCTCACCAGCACGAACAGCGAGCCGGTCGGGAGCGCGTCGATGACCCCCGCGTCGATCACGCCGAGGGTCGTGGGGGTCGGCGGGATCGCCACCACCAGGATGTCGCTCCGCGCGGCGAGGTCGACGAGCGAGTCGGCCCGCACGATGCCATCGCGCGCCGCCGTGTCGTCGTCGAGGAACGGGTCGCAGGCGCTCACCTCGCACCCGAACGGGGCGGCGAGCTTCCGGTAGGAACGGTTGATGCTGCCGTAGCCGGCGAGCCCGACCCGGCAGTCGGCGAGGTCCCGGAAGACGAACGGACCGCTCCCCTTCGGCGCGTCGGGCCACTCGCCGCGACGGACGACGTCGATCGAGGCGGGGATGTCGCGCAGCAGCGCGAGCGTGATGCCCAGGCCGAACTCCGCGACCGTCCAGGTCATCGAGCGCGAGGTGTCGATCACGCGCACGCCGGCCCGGGCGGCCGCGTCGAGGTCGATCCATCCCAGCCGGAAGTCGAACGTGCCCGCGATCGCGCGAAGGGACGGTGCGCGCCCGAACCGGGTCTCGTCGAACGTGGGCAGGTCGCTCAGGAGCCAGGGCGACATCACGAGCGCGTCGGCGTCCGGCAGCCGGGCGTCGAGGGCCGTCGCGCGCTCCTCGACCTCGTCGTTCGGGTCCCAGCTCAGATGCTCGACCTCGCCGTGCGGGGCGAGCGCCTCGTTCGCGAGGGTTCGGTAGCGCTCGCCGCCGTGCAGGTACCACCGTGCACCGCGCACCGTCTGCCATTCGTCGTCGCGCCACGCGACGACGAGGAAGCGCGGCGACCCGCCGGTCATCCGACCTCGGTCTCGG
The DNA here is from genome assembly GCA_036556805.1 of Actinomycetota bacterium. Classification (GTDB taxonomy): domain Bacteria; phylum Actinomycetota; class UBA4738; order UBA4738; family HRBIN12; genus DATBIS01. The sequence continues at coordinate 21,331 of DATBIS010000051.1, forward strand.
CGAGCGGAGGTACCTCGTGCCCCTGCGCGTCCTCCGGCGTTCGATGCAGATGGCCGATGCGGCCGCCGGGCGGCGTGCTCGCCTCGAACCAGAAGGCCCCGAGGGTCTCGGCGACCGCGAGCACGTCGTGCTCGGCGCCGGTGGGCGTGCACACGATGTCGCCGGGACCGACGAGATAGGAGCCGGCGCCGACGAGCACCTGCGCCCGGCCCGCGAACACCAGCCAGTACTCGTCGCAGTCGTGGAAGTGGCGATCGAACCGTCCGCCGGGCTCCACGCGGAACACCCCCGCGCTCGTGACGTCCGACCACGAAGGCCGTGCATCGGGCGAGAGCCTCTGGACGACCACGAGGGACTCGTCGTCGGCGCTCATCGCCGTGCCCGGATCACGTAGTAGGGCCGATCCGAGAGGCGCGGCCCGAGGCCCGGATGGAGCCGGGCCCCGCCGCCGACGTCTCGGACGACGAAGAAATACTGGATGGCATAGGGCGAATCGGCGAACGCTGCGGGAATCGTCGCCGTGAAGCCCTCGCCCTGGGGGATCATCTCCAGCTCATCGTAGGTCGTCGACTGGTCGACGTGCCGGTACCGAAGCCCCACCCCCTCCACCGACGTCGCGCGGGCATCGACGTCGATGGAGAGGGTGAGGGGCTCCCCGCGGTCGAACTCGATCGGCGGGTCGTGCACGACGGCGGGAACGAGCGCCGAGAGCGCGGGACTCGTGATCGCGCGTCGCAGCTCGTCCTCGTCTCGATCGAGCGATCGAAACGGGGCCGCCTCGAGCGCCTCCATCGCCTCGAGATCCCGATCGACGGCCGGCAGCCGGTCGGCCCAGGTGCCGCGCAGCCACGCCTGGGGACCGTAGGTGAGGTCGTCCACGTACACGCCGCGTGCGCGTTCGGCCGCATCGGCGAGCGCATCGCGCGCCGCCCGTAACGCTTCCAGCGCATCGCGAAGCAGGCTCGTACCACCCGTCCGCACGAACGTCTCGTAGAGCGTCGCCGACCGGAGCTTCCACGCGAAGAAGCGCCCGATCGCCGCCTGGATTCCCACGTCCACGATCAGCCGACGAAGCGGCGCCCTCGCCGGACCGCCGAGCTCCTTGTCCACGCGGGCGAGATGGTCCTCCGCGTCGTCGGAGAGCCGCTCGAGCCACGCCGACACGTCGATCGAGCTGCAACGGCCGCTCGGCGGCTCGCCGAGCAGCTCACCGACGGTCTCGACGACGGTCGAGAAGAGCTCGGGGTCCAGCGGCCCCACCGTGCCGAACCGTTTCGGCTCGGGCGTGTCGTAGTAGTGCGTCTCCACCGCGCCGTCGATGCCCACGATGCCGATGTCCGTGTAGACCTCGGGCCAGTAGTAGTTGTTCGATGCGGACGGGTGGTGCGCGCTCGTCACCAGGGGCAGGATCCTGCTCGCGCTCGCGAGCGCGGCCTCGGCGGGCATCGCCGCGAGACCGAGGGTCGCGCGAAGGTGCCGGCGCCACGTCGACGGCTCGGCGTCCGGGTTGTACAGCAGCCGACCGAACAGCCGGTAGGTGTAGTCGTGCTTCGCCCAGTCATCGCCGGTCGAGAGCGAGGGGTCCGCGTAACCGTCGCGCGAGCCCGGTACGGCCGAGCCCTCGCGGCCCTTCAGGGAGTGCGGGTCGCAGACCTCGAGGCCCTCGCTCCCGGCAAGGCCGGCGTTGCGCCCGAGGCCCGAGGCCATCGCGGGATCGCCCCACAGGAGCACCCGCTGCGTCCCGGGCCAGATCCTGAACACCACTCGGTACTCGCGGTCCTCCCGAAGGAAGTCGCCGTAGCTGTACCGGGTGAACGGCCGGCTGCCCTCGCTCACGGTCATGAACCGGGACTTGGTGCCGCGGCCGCGTTCTCCCTCCTCCGACGGCGGACGGTCCAAATCGCGCATCGCCGCCTGGTGGTACGGCAACCCCATGTGCTCGGCCGAGAACTTCGGCGAGATCGTCACCGGCAGCCCGGTCTCGAGCGCGAGGTCCAGCGTCGCCCGGTCGAGGCCTTTCGCGTGGAGGTCGAGCTCCACGCGCCGGCCCGTTCTCGAGACCCCGTCGAAGACGGCCTTCCAGAACTCCCAGCTGCGCTCCGGGACCCCGCTCTCGCCGTGCGTACGGATCGTGACACCGCCGATCGCGGGACAGGCTTCGAGGACCGTACGCAGGGCCTCGCCGCAGTACGCCGCGTGGGTCTCAGGGGTGAGTCCCTCGATCGTGTGCCGGGCGTCGGGGCTGTCGATCAGCTCGTAGGCGTGCGTCCAGAGGCCGATCTGGAAGTCGAGCCCGACGGCGGCGGCCTCCTCCGAGGCGAACCGCAGCATCTGCAGGTTGCGGTCGCGCTCCTCGTCCGGTAGCTCGCGCACCCGTACTCCCGCCACGTCGACGAGGAACGGATACGCGAAGTACAGGTAGCCGTCGGTGACGTGCCACGGGAAGTTGTACCCGAGCCCGACCATCAGGTTGAGGCGGTTGAAGCGCTGCGCCACCACCATCGAGAGGTAGCGCCTCCAGAAGTCCTCGTCGTGGAGCCACGGCTTGTCGTCCGGCTCGCTCGCGAACAACCGCGCGAGGCTCCGGACCTCGTTCGCCGGCCGCTCGACGATCGGCGAGCGGAGCCGCAGGGCCTCGTGCGGATCGCGGCCGAGCTCGACCCGATCGGCGAGCTCGAGCACGGCGTACGCCAGGCCGCGGGCGTCCGCTCCCGTGGCGAGGATGCGCGAGCGCTCACCCGGCCGCCCCGGCACGAGGCCGAGCGCCTCGGGCACGCGCGGCACGAAGACCTCGGCATCCGTTTGGATCCGTTCTGCCGGCGACGACGATGCGCCGGCGACGACCACCACGGCGCCGCCCTCGCCCTCGGGCGGTTCCTGCGACGCGAGCCGGACCCGGAGCCCCTCACGCTCGAGCGCCCCCCGCAAGCGCTCGATCGCTCGGCCGACCGCCGGCCGATCCGCGACGGCGTCGCCGGGGTCGCGAACGAGGGTGATCGCTGTTTCCTGCACCTGCGCCTGGCCGGCGACCTCCACGGCAATTGTGGGAACGATATCATAGTGCCTCGCCGCGATCGGGCGGCACCGGGCGATCGGGGGGCATCGCATGCAGTGGTACCGGGAGATCCAGTTCGTCGCCGCCGTCCCGATGCCGCCGCAGGTCGCCGAGGATTACAGCACCACGGTGAACGGGATGTGGGCCGACCCGCTCTCGCCGGCGCGCGACGTGACCGCGACGCACGAGCGTGGAGGCCGCGTCCTGTTCTCGGTGCCGATGATCGCGCTCACTCCCGACGTCTACGAGGCCGACGCGACGGCGCACCTCCTCGACGAGGTCTGCCGCGACGTCGAGGGCGAGCGCTCCGAGTGCGACTGGTACTACTGGGAGTCGAAACCGGTCTACGCGGCGTGCATCTACAGCGAGGCGTTCCGCCGCGACCTGCTCGACCGGTGCAGGGCGGGCGTCGACCGCGGCATGGACGTCGTGAACCTCGACGAGATCATGACGAGCGTCGGCCTCATGAACCGCAAGGCGCGCGGATGCGGGTTCTGCGAGCGGTGCCTGGCGAGGTTCCGGTCACACCTGGACGATGAGGGCGACCTCGCCGAGCTCGGCGACGCCGACCTGCGCGCGGCGATCCGGGACGACGACGCCCTCTACGACCGCTACCGCCACTTCCACGAGCGCGAAGCGTTCCACGAGATGCTCGAGTTCATCGCGAAGCTCCGCGCGTACGCCGACGCCCACAACCCCGCGTTCGCGATCAGCGCGAACGTGGCGTACCTCGGCAACCTCGTGCCCACCTTCGGGGCGCTGTGGGGCTGTCTCTGGGGGCCCCACCTCGACTTCATCCTCATGGAGAACCACTACCGCGTGGAGTCGGACACGCCTCATCTGCTGCTGCCGCGCGGGTCGTTCGCCGCCTGGTACCGGCTCGGCGCCTCGCTCACGGGCGCGCCGACGTGGATCTGCCCGAGCATCAACGTGCCGCGCCAGCTCGCAGGACAGCCACGCACGACCTACTACCTCCTGATGTTCCTGGAGGCGTACGCGAACGGCGGACGGTGGGGCTACTACTGGTGGCCGGGCGTCGACGTCGAGACGCGCCTGGCGGCGACCGCGCCCGAGGCGCTCAAGACCCACATCGCGTTCGTGCGCGAGCATCGTGAGCTCTACGAGGCCGCCGTCGACGCGAACGAGCTCGCGATCCTGTACGCGGACGGACCGATCGCGCCGCGACCCGAGATGCACGTGAAGTTCCTCGCGCTCGCGCAGGCACTCGCCGAGCGCGGCTACCAGTTCGACGTGATCTTCGCCGGCGACGGCCGGTTCAACCCTGACGCGCTCGATCCCAAGGCGCTCGAGCCGTATCGCACCGTGCTGCTGCCCGAGGCGCGGGACCTCGGGAAAGCTCCCACCGACACCCTCGAGGCGTTCGCGCGGGGCGGCGGCTCGCTCGTGGTGTTCTCGGAGAGCCCGATCGACCCCGAGCTCGTGCGGCCCGCCGACGGTGAGGCCCTTCTGGACTTCTGGCGCCACTATCGCGACGAGGACCGTACGGCGATCCTGGATGGCATCGAGGCGCCCGCCACCGTGAGGATCGTCTCGTCCGAGCCTGCCGCCGGCGTCGTGCGCCGCGTCCTCGGCGACCGGCACGTCCTCCATCTCGTGAACTACGGGTACGACGAGGCCACCGACACCGTGGCGACGATCCGCGACCTTCGATTGCAGATCCCGTGGGACGGCGAGGCCACCTGCACGTTGCTCGCGCCCGGCGAAGAACGGACCCTCGAGGCGACTCGCGACGAGGGCGGCGTCGCGGTGACGGTCCCCTCGCTCGACCTCGCCGCGGTGCTCGTCCTCACGCCGCGATGACGACGATCGACCCCGAGGTCCTCGCGGTCGCCCGCTCGGTGCGAACCTCCGACGTCGCCGACGCCCTGGACTCGATGGGGCTGCAGGAGCGTCATCAGATGGATCCGGCGATGCGACCGTTGTTCCCGGGAATCCGGTTCGCGGGCCTCGCGCATCCGATGGCGTACGACGTGGTCGAGACCCCGCTCGAGGCCATGTCCTACGAGGACTTCGCGCGGCGGCAGTACGCGCCGGGCACCGAGGGCCTCTGGCGCGAGGCGGGGCCGTGGGGAGCTCCGGACGAGGTGCTCGTGATCGACGCGAAGGGAACGGCGGCCGGGATCCTCGGATCCGCGAACACCCTGAAAGGAAGGATCGCCGGCACGGTGGGCTTCGTGATCGACGGCGCCTGCCGCGACGCCCACGAGTGCGCGATCCAGCGGAGCCCGGTGTTCTGCACGGTGCGGTCGCCCGCGCATCCGATGGGAAGGCTCCGTGCCGCCTCCGACGGCGAGCCGATCACCTGTGCGGGCGCGGCGGTGCGGGCGGGCGACCTCGTCGTCGCCGACGACGACGGCGTGCTGGTGGTGCCCGGCCGGATCGCCGCCGAGGTCGTGGATCGCGCCCGCCGCATCCAGGAGGCCGACCGGCCCGGGCGACGCGCGTCCTACGAGACGCTCGGGCTGCCGCTCGACGACACGGTTCGCTGAGGTCCCCGACTAGAGCCAGTCCGGGATCTCGCGGCCCGGCACGCGGACGAACGGCGGCTCGAACTCGGTAAGGAGCGCGAGCTCGGCGGCCGCTGCGTCCGGCGCGGTCGTCGCCGCGCGCCGTTCGGCCTCGATCATGCGCGGCAGCAGGCGCACGTCGCCGGCGGTCGCGAGGCCCGTCGCGGTCGTGCGCGACAGTGCGAACGCGACCGCAGCGTCGATCGAAGGCTGCTCCTCGAGCGGCTCGTACCAGGTCGTGTACCGATGCTCCTCGCCCGCTCGCCAGAGGTTGCGCGCGAGCGCCTTGATGAACATGAGGCCCGCGTCCTGCGCGCGGATCTCCTCCTCGAGCGCCTCGAGGTCGCGCCGGTACGCCGACTCAATCCACAGCCGGTAGTTGCAGGGCGTGAGGACGGTGTCGAATGGATAGCGCCGGAGCGCCTCGAGGTGGGTCGCCGGCGCCTGCATCCCGTGGCCCGTGATGCCGATCGCGTCGACGAGTCCCTCGTCCTTCGCGCGGAGCGCCCCCTCGAGCGCTCCGCCCGGGCCCGTCGCGCGGCCGAGGTCCTCGACGTCGCACACGGCGTGCAGCTGGATCAGGTCGAGCCGCTCGACGTTCAGACGCTCGAGAGATCGCCGGATCGAGTCGTAGGCCTCGGTGGCCGTGCGATCGCCGGTCTTGCTCGCGAGGAAGATCCGGTCGCGGATCCGCGGCATCCACGCGCCGAGCCGAAGTTCCGACTCGCCGTAGCCCGCGGCCGTGTCGAAGTGATTGATGCCGGCATCGAGCGCCTGCTGGATCGAACGGTCCGCAACCTCCTGCGTGACGTCGCCGAGCGCCGCGCCGCCGTAGATCAGCACGCTGCTCTGGTGCCCGATGCGGCCGAGCCTTCGCTGCTCCATCGCCCCTCCCTTCCTATAGGTCGAACGCGAGCTCGCGCCGATCCTCGATCTTCGCGGGATCGAGGTCGATCCCCAGGCCGGGCGCCGTCGGCAGCTCGAGCGCCCCGCCCGTCGGGCGGTGGATCGTTCGGTGGAAGAACTGGTTCTTCTCCTGGACCCTCACGAGATACTCGATCAGCGGCACCACCTGCGGGGACTGCGAGGCGGCGAGGTGCAGCGGAACCGCGACGGCGTGCCCGTGGGCCACGACCGGGACGTCGTAGGTCGAGCAGAGCGAACAGATGTGGCGCTGCTCGGTGATGCCTCCGCACCAATCCGGGTCGGTCTGGATCACGCGCACGCCCGCGTCGAGGAGCTGCTTGACCTGCCAACGCGTGGAGGCGTGCTCGCCCGTCGCGATGCGGATCGGCGTGCCGGCCGCGAGGCGTCGAAGCACGTCGAGACGCTCCGGCGGCACGGGCTCCTCCATCCAGTGCGGCTCGACCGGCTCGAGGCCGCGGAGCATCTCCTCCGCGTAGGTGGCGTCCCACGACATGAACGCGTCGAACATGAGCGGGTATCCCTGCCCCACGGCCTCGCGCACGGCGTGGGCCATCGCGAGGTTGCGTCGCAAGCCATCTGCGCCCGCGCCGGGCCCGTAGGCGAAGAACCACTTCTGCGACGTGAAGCCGAGCTCCTTGTGCTCGGAGGCCGCCGCCGCCGCTCGGTCGGGCTCCACCGAGTGGCCGAGCATGCTCGCGTAGACGGGCACGCGCTCTCGCGTGGGGCCGCCGAGCAGCGCGTAGACCGGACGGTCGAGCGCCTTGCCCCGCAGGTCCCACAGCGCGTTGTCGATCGCGCTCACCGCGGTCACGAAGAGCCCCGCGCGGCCGTGACGTTGCACGCGCAGCATGCGGTCGTGCAGCGCCTCGGTCGCCGTGGGATCGGCGCCGACCAACAGCGGACGGAGGTCCGAGGCGATGAGGAACGCCTGCCGCACGTCGATCGGGCCGTAGAGACCCGAGAGCCCCTCGTCGGTCTCGACCTCGACGTAGGAGGCGCGGAGGCGGCCGGGCTGGGTGCGCTCGGCGTCCCGGCGCGGGTACAGGTCGAGGGGCTCGACGGAGCGATCCTCGTACGGCCACGACGGCGGGCTGCCCTCGACGCGAAACAACCGGACGTCGGTCACCTTCACGGGGTCCACCCCGGGTCGTTCTGGGTGGGAAGTGACGGATGACGATCCAGTGCCGTGGTCACGCTGGGGGCATGGTAACGTTCTCACCCCTCCGGCCAAGCGACGGCCCGCGAGGGCCCGACGATGAACCGTCCCGTACTTCCATGAGCGATCCCGGGTGGTGGGAGGACCGGCCGTGGAGGCTGATCCAGACCACCTCCGCGAGCGCGACATGGAGGACATCGACGCGAAGCGCTACGTCGAGTCGCTCATCGAGCTCCACGCGACCGTCGTCATGATCAACACGTCGGGCATCATCGCGAGCTATCCCACCGCCCTGCCCTTCCACACGCAGAGCGCGTACCTGCACGGAGACGACCTCGCGACGATCATCGCCGCCTGTCACGAGGCGGATATCAAGGTCATCGCGCGCACCGACTTCTCGAAGGTACGCCGGCCGCTGTTCGAGCAGCATCCCGAGTGGGCGTACCGGCGCCGCGACGGGGAGATCGTCGACGAGCACGGCGACGTGCACGTCTGCGTCCTGAGCGAGTATCAACAGGACTGCGCGCCGCGGATCGTCGAGGAGACGATCACCGTCCTCGACGTCGACGGGATCTTCTTCAACATGGCCGGCTTCCAGACGTTCGACTACCGGGGCGTCGACCACGGGATCTGCCACTGCGGCGGGTGCGTGCGCGGCTTTCGCGCGATGTCGGGAGCGGACCTGCCGGAGGTCGTCGACATCGACGACTCCGTATCCCGGCGGTACCTCGAGTTCCAACGGCAGACGCTTCGTGACGCCAAGCGCCGCTTGGACGAGCTGATCCGGCGGCTGCGCCCGGACCTCGCGATCGACCGACCATCGGACGACCTGGGTGGGTTCGTTCGCCAGGAGTCGAACACCGCGCTCGATCGAGCCCTGCCGGAGTGGCACTACAGCGCGTCCTCGAACACCAAGTGGGTGGTGAGCTCGCTCCCGCGGACCGTCTCGAGCAACAGCGCGGTGGACTTCGTCGACTACCCGGTCCGGCACGTCGCGGTCTCGCCGCATCGGCAGCGGCTTCGGCTCGCGCAGTCGCTCGCGAGCGGCGGCGGCCTCGACTACTACGTGATCGGCCGGCTCGACGGCAGAGCCGACCGGTCGGGGATCGCGGCCGTGCGGGAGATCTTCGGCTTTCACGCTGCTCACGAGGATGACTACCGGGCGCTGCGTTCGTGCGCGTCGATCGCGCTCCTCACCGGACCGCACGGCAACCGCGAGGAGTTCATGGGTTGGTTCCGCCTCCTCGCCGAGCAGCACTTCCTCTTCGACGTGCTCACGGTCGACGCGATCGACGATGAGCGCACGGCGCGCTATCGGGCGCTCGTGCTTCCCGACCTGCAACCGCTGTCGGACTCGGTCGCCGAGCGACTCGATCGCTTCGTCGGGGGAGGCGGGACGCTCGTCGCGAGCGGCCGGCCGGGGTTCCGCACCGACGCCCTCGACCCGCGCGACGGCACCGCGCTTGCCTGCCTCGGTCTCGAACGGATCGAGGCGATTCGCGAGGCGCGTGGTGCCTACCTCCAGCTGGACGAGCGCGAAGGCTTCCCACGCATGCACGACACCGATCTCGTGTTCCTCGACGGGATCTACGTCGACGCCCGGTACCACCCGGCGGCCCAGCCCTTGCTGCGCTTGATCCCACCCGGACCGTTCGGCCCGCCGGAGCGCTGCGTGCTGCCCTCCCCGACCGGCGAGCCCGGCCTCGTGGTGAACCCGTTCGGCGCGGGTCGAGCGCTTTACCTGCCGTGGCTGTGCGGGGCGCTCGTCCACCGGCACGGTCACGCGAACACGTCTTCTTTCCTCGCCGACGTGCTCGAGCACCACGCCGGCCTCGAGCCGGTCGGTGGGAACCTCTCGCCGATGGTGGAGGTCACGCTGCTCGAGCGGCCGAACGGTTCGCGGCTGCTCCATCTAGTGAACGGCTCGGGACACGCCGGCGTCGGGTACGTCGAGCCCGTCACGATGCACGGCGTCGAGGTCGTGGTTCCCTACGATGGCGAGCCGGCGGACGTCGTCGGCCTCGTCTCCGGGCGGAAGCTCGACTGGTCCGCCGCGAACGGCGGCCTCACCGTTCGCGTGCCGGAGCTTCGAGCGTTCGAGGCGATCCGGATCGCGAGCGGCCAAGAGAGGAGTTGACGTGGTGACCCATCCGAACTTCGTGGCCGGTGAGCGCGTCGAGGGACCCGAGGCGGCGCCCAACGTGAACCCGTCCGACCTCTCCGACGTGATCGGCGAGTACACGATGAGCGACGCGGCGCAGGTGGACGCGGCCGTGGAGGCCGCGGCCGCCGCCCAGCCTCGCTGGGCGGCGGCCACCCCCACCGAGCGGTACGCGGCCCTCGAGGCCGTGGGGATCGAGCTCGCCGGCAGGGCCGGCGAGCTCGGGGAGCTGCTCTCGCGCGAAGAGGGCAAGCCGCGGGCCGAGGGCGTCGGCGAGGTGCAGCGCGCGGCGTGGATCTTCAAGTTCTTCGCCGGCGAGGCCCTCCGCACCCCCGGCGAGCGCGTGCGCTCCGTCCGGCCCGGCGTCGACATCGACGTGCTGCGCGAGCCGCTCGGCGTCGTGGGGGTCATCACGCCCTGGAACTTTCCGATCGCGATCCCCGCGTGGAAGATCGCGCCGGCCCTCGCGTACGGGAACGCGGTCGTGTTCAAGCCCGCGCAACTCGTGCCGGCGAGCGGCTGGGCGCTCGCGGAGATCCTCTCGCGCGCCGGCTTGCCGCCGGGAACGTTCAACTTCGTGAACGGCAGCGGCGGCAGCGTCGGCGAACGGCTCGTGCACCATCCCGGCGTGCGGGGGATCACGTTCACGGGATCGCAGGCGGTGGGCCGGCGGGTGGCGGTTGCGTGCGCCGAGCGCTTCGCGCGCGCGCAGCTCGAGATGGGCGGCAAGAACCCCCTCGTCGTGCTCGACGACGCCGACCTCGACGTCGCCATCGAGTGCGCGGTGCAGGGCGCGTTCTTCCAGACCGGCCAGCGCTGCACCGCGAGCTCGCGTCTGATCGTGACCGAGGGCATCCACGACGCGTTCGTCGAGGCGCTGCTCGAAGCGATGAAGGACCTTCGTGTGGGCCACGCGCTCGAGGACGAGACCCAGATCGGGCCGGTCGTCGACGCATCACAGCTGCGTCAGGACCAGGAGTACCTCGAGGTCGGCATGGGGGAGGGAGCCGAGATCGCTTGGGGCGGTGAGCGTCTGGAGCGGGATACGGAGGGGTTCTACCTGTCGCCGGCGCTGCTCGTGCACACCTCCAACGAGATGCGCGTCAACCGCGAGGAGATCTTCGGACCGATCGCGACGGTCGTGAAGGTCGCCGACGCCGACGAGGCGCTCGCGGTTGCGAACGACACGGAGTTCGGCCTTTCCGCCGGCGTGTGCACGACGTCGCTCAAGCACGCGGCCCGCTTCCGGGACAGCCTCCAGGCGGGCATCGTCACGGTGAACCTGCCCACCGCGGGCGTCGACTTCCACGTGCCGTTCGGCGGGACGAAGGGATCCAGCCAGGGCACGCGCGAGCAGGGTCGTCACGCGATCGAGTTCTTCACGACGGTGAAGACGGCGTACGTGCGCCCCTAGCACCGCGGGCGTATCGACCGCGTGAGGGGGATTTCTTCCACATCCATTGTCGCATGAGGCCCCCCTCTTGCTGCAAGCGCGCTTCTCGCTGCACGATGAAATCGAGGATCCGAACAGCGCGAAAGGATGATCGTGATGGCCTCGACGCTGTCTCGCCGCGAGGAAGCGGAGGCTGCGGGGCAGAACGCGATCGATCGCGACGACCTCGATGCCGCGCTGGCGTCGTTCCGAGAGGAGCTCGACCTGGCGCGAGCGTCCGGCGACGAAGCCGCCGTGATCTACGGGCTGTTCCACACGGCATGGGCCCTGCGCTACGGGTTCGGCCGCCACGACGAGGCGATCTCGCTGCTCGAGGAAGCGAATCAACGTGCTGCCGGCACGGGTTCGGAACGGCTCAGGTGGCCCGCACTCATCAACTTGGCCGACGCGGCCTTGGACGTGGAGGAGTGGCATCGAGCCGCGTCGCTCGCGGCGGAGGCGCTCGCCCCGACCTGGGAGGTCAAGAGGCCGGCCGGTGACCTGACGTTCCTCCTCGAGATCGCGGCGTTTGCCGCGGCGGGGGGCGGTGCCGAGGCCGAGGCCCGGGACCTGTTCGCCGCCGCCGCTGAGGCGCGCCGTCACCAAGACTGGGATCCGAACTCCGTTCGCGTGATTCGCGAACGTATGGAGCGATTGATGCGTCCGGCCCGCTCGCTCGGGTCCGTCCCATCATCGGCTGGCCGCGAATCGCCTCGACTGTCGTTCGACGAGGCCGTTGCCCTCGCGATCTCGCTCCCGGCCGTTCTGGGATGAGGCCGGCTTCTAGGACGAGGCGAGCTCGGTGAGCCGGTGCATGGCGTCACGAAGCGTCCCGTACAAGCCGCGGTAGACGCCGTAGGTCTCTTCATAGACCGCCGCGTTCCGCGGATCGGGCTCGGTGACCTCGTCGAGCGTTCGCACGACCGACGTGGCCTCCGCCACATCGGCGAACGTTCCCGCCGCGACGTGGCCGAGCAGCGCCGCCCCGTAGGCGGCCCCCTCCTCGATCGCGACGCGATGGATCGCGGTGCCGTACACGTCGGCTTGCAGCTGCAGCCACAGCCCGGAAGTTGCGCCACCACCGATCGCTCGGATCTCCGACGGGTTCACGTTCAGCCCACGCATGATCTCGATGCCGTCGCGGAGGCTGAACAGCACGCCCTCCATCAAGGCGCGCGTCATGTGGCCTCGCGTGTGGCGCGCGGTCAGACCGAGGAACGCCCCGGTCGCCATGGGATCGAGGTGCGGGGTCCGCTCCCCGGTCAGGTACGGAAGGAACACCAGGCCTTCGCTCCCGGCCGGCACCGACGCGGCCTCGGCGACCAGGTGGTCGTAGTCCAGGCCCGTCTGATCTCGCCACCACCGAAGCGATCCGCCGGCCGAAAGCGTCACCGCGAGCAGGCAGTACGCGCCCGGCACGGCGTGCGCGAACGCGTGGATCCTTCCCGACGGGTCGACGGCGGCTTCGTCCGCGTGCGCAAACAGCGCGCCGCTGGTCCCGATGGAGCTGGACATCAATCCGGTCCGGGAGACCGCGGTGCCCACCGCCGCGGCCGCGTTGTCGCCGCCCCCGGCGGCCACCGGCACGGCGGCGGGGATCCCGAGCTCGGCGCCGATTCCGGCCCCGACGGTTCCGGTCACGTCGGGGCCTTCATGGACGGGCGGAAGCCAGTCGGCCGGCACTTCGAGGGCGTCGAGCACCTCGCCCGACCACGCCCGCTTGCGGAGATCCAGGAAGAGCGTGCCGGCCGCGTCCGACGCGTCGGTCGCGAGCTCGCCGGTCAGACGCAGGCGAACGAAGTCCTTCGGCAGCAGGACGCTCGCGACGCGAGCGTAGCTCGCCGGCTCCTCGTCCCGGAGCCAGAGGACCTTCGGCGCCTGGAATCCGGTGAGCGCCGGGTTGCCCGTGATCGCGATGAGGCGCTCCGAGCCCACGCGATCCGTGATCTCCTCGCACTGGCGGCCGGTGCGCTGGTCGTTCCAGAGCAGCGCGGGGCGGATCACCTCCCCCTTCGCATCGAGGAACACCGACCCGTGCATCTGGCCGGTGAGCCCGATCCCGGTGACGTCGTGCCCCGACTCCCGGCTCGCCGCGGTCGCGCCCGCAAGCACCTCGCGCGTCGCCCGCCACCACTCGGCGGGATCCTGCTCGGTCCACTGGGGGCGCGGCGTGAGGAGGGGGTACTCCGACGACCGGGCGGCGACCACGACCCCGTGTTCGTCGACCGCCACGGCCCGCGCGCCGGTAGTCCCGACGTCGACGCCGATCGCGACGGTCACGTGACCGTGACGGCTTTGACCTTCCGCAGCGGCGCGACCGACGCGCGCTCGATGAGCTCGGTGCGGAAGACCACGGTGCTCGGGCGTCCCAGGCGCCCCTCACGCAGACGGCGGAGCGCGAGCTCCGTCGCGCTCCGGGCCATGTCGGCGATCGGCTGCCGAACGGCGGTCACGGGCGGCTCGACCATGCCCATCCACGGCACGTCGTCGAACGCCACCACCGAGACGTCGCGCGGCACGCGGAGGCCCTCCTGGTCGAGCGCGATCAGCACGCCCTCCGCGAGGATGTTGTTCGCCGCGAAGATCGCGGTGGGCCGCGCGCGGATGAGCTCGGTCGCCTGCTCGATCGCATGCTCGCGGTGGAACGACCCCGAGCGGATCAGCGAGGCGTCCGGCGCCACGCCGTGTTCGGCGAGAGCCCGCTCGTATCCCTTCAGGCGCTGGCTCGCCGTGAACACGTCGTGCTCGCCGGTGAGGATGCCCACGCGCGTGTGACCGGCGGCGATCATGTGCGCGACCGCGCTCGCGGCGCCGGCCTCGTTGTCGACGAGGATCGCGTCCGCCTGCAGCCCCTCCACGCGGCGGTCCACCTGCACGATCACGATGTCCTTGTCCATGAGCCCGGCGAGCTGACGTCGGTTCTTCGACGTCGGCGTGACGATGAGCGCGTCCACCCGCATGCCCTCGAGCAGCTTCAGGTACTCGCGCTCGATCTTCGGCTCGTCGTCGCTGTTGCAGAGCACGACGTGATAGCCGGCGTCCTTCGCAACGGCCTCCACGTGCCTCGCGATCACCGAGTAGAACGAGTTCTCGACGTCGCCGATGAGCAGCCCCACCGTGCGTGTGTGCTTCGTGCGCAGGCTGCGCGCGATCTGGTTCGGCACGTACCCGAGCTCACGGGCGGCCTCGAGCACCAGCCGGCGCGTCTGCTCGGCCGCGTAGCCGGTCCCCGACAGGACGCGCGCCGCCGTCGAGACCGAGACGCCGGCGCGCTTCGCCACGTCCGCAACGGTTGCCATCTAGGCCTCCTGGGGCCCGGTGACCGGGTCCCCCTCGTAGCGCAGCCCGATCGCCGCGCGCCACCGGTCGAGCGTCGCCATGTTCGCAAGCGAATCCTCCCACGGCATCGCGGCCGGAGAACGCTCCTGCTTGCGAAGAAATCCCTCGACCGCGTCGACCTCGATCGTGTAGATGTCGGGCTCGACCTGCTGCGGCAGGACCTCCGGGTCGGAGCCCCATTCCTGGACGACGATCGCGGCCTCCCGGCCGATCCGGCCGGGCAGCCACGGCGACGTGACCTCGATCGCGCCCTTGGACCCCGTGATCCGGACGCGGTTTTCGAGGTTCGCGCGGATCGAGCATGCGACGCGCGCAAGGAGTCCTCCCTCGAACACGAGCGTCGCCGCCGCCGTGTGGTCGACGCCGGTGGGCCCGAGGTCGCCCGCGCCCGCAACCTCCACCGTGGCGACGGCGGGCTTCCCGGCGACCGCGGCCGCGACGAGGTGTGCCATCGACGTCGGGTAGCAGCCCACGTCGAGGATCCCGCCGCCGCCGAGCTCGTGCACCATCAGGTAGTTGTCCGGCGACGGGCCGGCGTCGTACCCGAACGTCGCATCGACCATCCGGATCTCGCCGATGCGCTCGCTGCGCAGCAGCTCGACGAGGCGCTCGGTCTGCGGGTGGCTGCGGTACGCGAACGCCTCGAGCAGGAACACGTCGTGGCGTCGCGCGGCGTCGACGATCTCGGCGGCGTCCGCGCGCCGCATCGCGAGCGGCTTCTCGCAGAGCAGGTGCTTTCCGGACTCGGCCGCGCGGACGGCCCATTCGCGATGCGCGGGATGGTGGGTGGCGACGTACACCACGTCGACGCCGGGGTCCTCCACCACGCCCGCGTAGTCGGAGGAGCTCGGGACGTCGAACGTCGACGCGAACGCAGATGCCCGATCGACGTCGCGGCTGCCGACCGCGACGAGCTCCCCGTCCTGCGACTCCGCGATCGCAGCGGCGAGGACCGCCGCGATCTTGCCGGTCCCCAGGATTCCCCAGCGCACCTGCTCGTCCTCGAACTCGTGCGCGACGTCGCCGGAGGCGAGCGACCGCGCGATCAGCTCCGCTCGATCATCGGGACGTCCGCGTTCACGTCCGGCCCGAAGAACTTGATGGCCAGGAGGTCCTCGCGTCCGGTGTTGCGCACCTCGACCCCGCCGACCGCACGGTCGTGCGTGACGAGGACCTCGTCCCGATCGGGATTGCCGCCCTCGACGTCGAGCCCGCCGTACGTCCCGCTGCCGGACCACACCAGGACGTTGTGGACTCCCGCGTCGACGGATCGGTACGAGCATCCCGGGCGAACGATGAGCTTCGTGCCGCTGAACTTCGTCGAGTTGTAGAAGATCCAGTACTCCTCGCCGCCCTCCTGCCGCGAACCCTCGATCACCAGAGGCGACAGGTGGTGGTGCTCGTAGAAGCGAGGGTCGCCGTTCTCCTCCCAGTCGATGAGCTCCAGGATGAACCGCTCGCCCTGCGCTTCACGGTCCTCGGGGCGCACGTCCTTCCACAGGAGATCCTTGGAGATGATCTTGCCCGCGTTGAGCGCCTGGAGCATCGCGAACACGTCGGAGTCCTCCTGCAGCTCGATCGTGAGGGCGCTCCCCGGCGCGTGCAGCACGCCGGAGGGGATGTGGAAGCCGTGCTCGGCCACCTGCGTGTAGCCGACGGAGTGCTGCAGGATCAGGTCGCTGTCCCAGTCCTCCAGGTAGGGCAGGAGCAGCTCGTGGTTCCTCCGCTCCGCGAGCGACGGGTGCAGCCCGAGGAACGACTCCGGGTGGGGACCCATGTCGACGCCGGGCGGAAAGTAGTAGGCCTCGTCCTTCGAACGCCTGCCGACGAGCGATGCGTGCTCCTGCCGCTGATGCAGGTGCAGCGGGAGGCGCGTCGCGTAGTCGAAGATCTTCGCGAGCCGCCCGAGGCCCTCGTGGGTGGAGGCGTAGTCGGCGCCCATGATCGCGACCGGATCGCTCTCGACCGCTTCTCGCAGCGAGATGCGCTCTCCCTCGAGGCCAAGGAAGCTCAGCCCCTCACCCTCCGGTCCGATGCGGTTGTCGGCCTCCGTCGTCGAGGCGAGCCAGCGCTCGCACATCGCGCCGCGTTCGCCGAGGTCGTAGGCGTCCTCGGCGAGCCCCAGCCGCCGCCCCGCCGGGAGGAAGTCGCGCCCGACCCAGGCGGGCTCCAGGCGAAGGATGCCGTCGCCCTCCGAGAGCGCGCGTTCGACCGAATCACGCCTCGCGTCGACGACCACGCCCGCTCCTCCTCTCCTCCTCGTCGCGCCTCTCCCCGTGAGAGAACGATGTCACATCACCGTGCGAGTCACCCTCCGTTGGCGTGCTCACGCCGATCTCAGACGCCCGAAGAACCGGCGACGCCCACGGTCGCGGCGGCGCGATCGCCGCCGATCGACGCGCCGGTCGCCGGATCGAAGAAGTAGAGCTTCCGCGTGTCCACGAGGATCTCGATCCGCTCGCCGACCCGGGCGGCGGACTCCGGGCTCGCGCGCGCGATGAACGTGCTCCGCCGTTCGCTCGCCTGCTCCTTGAGGTCCGTGAGCGCCTTCTCGTCCACGTCGGCGGCGAGCTCCCTCGTGTCCTCCGTGAAGACGGGCGGCGCCGCGATCGTGAAGTGGAGGTACACGTCGGAGCCCATCCCCTCGCGCAGGTCGACGGTGATCGGGAACCTGCTGTCCGGCGAGGAGGACGGAACGAGGGCGGCATCCTCCATCCCTTCGGGCCGAATCCCCAGGATCACCGTGCGCCCCCGGAACGACGCGAGCGCCGGCCGAGCGCTCACGACCTCGTCCGGGACGCGCAGCCGGTTCTCCGCGAACTCCACGAAGGTCCCCGCGTCGCTCGTCGACACGGTCGCCTCCACGAGGTTCATCGCCGGCGATCCGATGAAGCCGCCGACGAACAGATTCGCCGGGTTCGCGTAGAGCTCCTGCGGGGCCGCGACCTGCTGCAGGACTCCCTTCTTCATCACCGCCACGAGGTCGCCGAGCGTCATCGCCTCGACCTGGTCGTGCGTGACGTAGATCGTCGTCACGCGAAGGTCCTTCTGGATCCGGAGGATCTCCGCGCGCATCTGCACGCGGAGCTTCGCGTCGAGGTTCGACAGCGGTTCGTCCATCAGGAACGCCTGGGGCTCCCGAACGATCGCGCGGCCCATCGCCACGCGCTGGCGCTGCCCGCCCGAGAGCTCACGCGGGCGCTTCTGCAGCAGGTCCTCCAGGTGGAGCACCTCCGCGGCCTCGCGCACGCGCCGGTCCATCTCGGCGCGCTTGATCTTGCGGATCTTCAAGCTGAGCGCCATGTTCTGGTACACGGTCATGTGCGGGTACAGCGCGTAATTCTGGAACACCATCGCGACGTCGCGGTCGCCGGGAGGCACCTCGTTCACCTCGTCGCCGCCGATGAGGATCCGGCCGCCCGTGAGATCCTCCAGTCCGGCGACCATGCGGAGCACCGTCGTCTTCCCGCAGCCGGACGGGCCCACCAGAACCATGAGGCGTCCATCGGGGATGTCGAGGTCGAGCGTGTGCACGGCCTCCGTGCCGTCGGCGAACACCTTCGACACGCCCTCGAGCGCGATCTCAGCCATCGTTCGGTCTCCTCGGTCGGGAAGGTGCACGCACGTTCGTCATCCCTTCAGCCCCACGGAGGCGATGCCCCCGATCAGCTTCTTCTGCACGAAGAAGTACACGATCACGGTCGGCAGGACCGTGATGAGGTTCGCGGCCATCGTGAGGTTCCACGGCGTGTCGGCGCGCGTGACGAGGTTCGCGAGCCCGATCGCGACGGTGAACTTCGAGTCGTCGTCGAGGTAGATCAGCGGCCCGAGCAGGTTGTTCCAGCTGCCGAGGAACGTGAAGACCGCGCACACCGTGAGCACCGGGGTCGAGAGCGGCAGGATGATGCGCCAGAAGATCTGCCAGGTGTTGAGGCCGTCGACGCGCGCCGCGTCGTCGAGGTCCCTCGGGATGGTGCGCATGTACTGGCGGATGAGGAAGATGAAGAACCCCACGCCGGTGAACGACGGGACGATCAGCGGCAGGTAGCTGCCGTACCAGTGGAACACCTTCACGAAGAACAGGAACTGCGGCACCATGAGGGCCTGCCAAGGGATCAGCATCGTGACGATGAGGATGTAGAAGAGCACCTTGCTGCCGCGGAAACGCAGTCGCGCGAACGCGAATCCCACGAGCGAGCACGAGATGAGCACGCCGATGATGTTCCCGATCACGATGATCATCGTGTTGATCGCGTAGCGGAGGAACGGCAGCGTGTCGACGAGCACCCGGCGGAAGTTGTCCCATTCGAAGAACTTCGTCGGGAACCACTCCGGAGTTGGCGTGAAGACGGGCTCGAGATCGGGCTTGAGCGCGGCGGTGAGCGCCCAGAACACCGGCATCATGATGAACGAGCAAAGGCCGATGAGGATGGCGTACATCGCGACCTTGTACGCGATCCTGCGGGCCCGGTAGCGCCGCGCCGAACGAATCGGCGGGCGTGCACGCGTGGATTCGACGCGCTCGGGAGCCTCGATCGTACGCATCTAGCGCGCCCGCTCCGGGTCGTACTCGTAGTAGACCCACCGGCCCGATGTGCGGAAGATCGCGAGGATGACGACGGTGGCCGCGATGACGAGCACCCATGCGAGCGCGGACGCGTACCCGTACCTCCCGTTCACGAACGCCTCGTTCCATAAGTTGATGAGGTAGAACTGCAGCGAGTCCCCGAGCCCTCCCTGGCCGCCGCGGCTGAGCACGTACGCGATGTCGAAGACCTGGAACGCGTCGATGAGCCCGGTGAGCAGCACGAACAGCAGCGTCGGCGTGATCATCGGTAAGGTGACGTAGCGGAACCGCTGCAGCGGTCCGGCGCCGTCCAGCAGCGCAGCCTCGTAGAGCTGCGCGGAGATGTTCTGAAGGCCGGCGAGGTAGATGATCGCGCCGCCTCCGATGCCCCACAGGCCCACCAGCACGACCGACGGCACGGCCCACGTCGGGCTGTCGAGCCACCGTGGCGGGTCGGTCATGCCGAGCGATCGCAGCAGCTCGTTCACCGCGCCGACGTCCGGATTGAGCAGCGCGACCCACAGGACCGCGACCGCGACGCCGCTCAGCACCGACGGCAGGAACAGGATGGTGCGGAAGAGGTTGATGCCGCGAATCTTCAGGTTCAGGAGCAGCGACAGGAGCAGCCCGATCACCAGATAGAGCGGCACGGAGAGGAACATGTACTTCAGCGTGACGCGGATCGAGACCCAGAACGTCCGGTCGTCGAACAGCATCTCGCGGTAGTTGTCGAGCCCGATCCAGTGCGGGCTCTTGATGATCTGGTACTCGCTGAAGCTGAGCAGCGTCGACGCGACGAGCGGAATCAGCCAGAAGGCCGCGAGCCCGAAGAGCCACGGGGACAGGAAGAGATAGGCGGCGCGCTGCTCCTTCCGCGCGATCAGGCCCTTCGTCGGCTTCCGCCGTCGCCCCGGCGTCGCGAGGCCGGCCCGATCGGTCGCCGTGTCGAGGCTCGCCACCTAGACTTGTTCCTCCCAGTCCCGCCACGCCTTGTCGAGGTTCTCCTGGATCGCGGGGGTCACGTCGTCGAGGGCCTGCTGCACGGACTTGTCGCCGCCGAGGATGTAGCCCCACGCGTCCCAGAGCGGCCCGAACACGTCCCAGCGGTTCGGGATGAGGATCGCCGACCGCGCGTGACTCGCCACCTCGAGGCCGTCCGTTCGGCCCGGGATGCCTTGGGCCCAGTCGACCTCTTGGGCCACCGTGGTGTCGAGCGGGATGTCTCCGGAGTTCTCGAAGCGAATCCGCTGACCGTCCGTCGCGAGGAACGCCACGAACTCGATCGCCTCGTCGGGGTGCTCCGAGCTCGACATCACGCCGACGCTGTCGCTCCAGGAGAAGAAGTAGGGCTCGAGCCCGGCGGGGGTCGGCGGCGCGGTCGACCCGTAGTCGATGCCCGCGTTCTCCACCTTGTTGAGCCCTAGGTAGTCGGTGACCACCATGCCGAGCTGGCCCTTCGCGAAGAAGTCCCTTCCCTGCGCCCACGGATCGATGATGTTGAGGCTCGGGAAGCAACCTTGCTCGAAGCCGTCGGCGAGTACCTCGAAGGCGTGCACGGTCCCCGGGCCGTTCACGTAGCCGGTCGCGGTGCGCCCGTCGGGACTCACGTAGGTCTCCCAGGGCAGGTACGACATGGGGTCGGCGGCCGCCCCGCCCCAGATCTGGTGCGCCTCGTCGGTGAGCCGGCACGCGATGTCCACGAACTCGTCGGGCGTCATCGGGGGCCACGCGGCGGGATACGGGATTCCGGCGGCGTCGAACATCGTCTTGTTGTAGAGCATGGCCGAGACGCCCTGGTAGGACCCGAGGCAGTACAGGTGGTCCTCCCAACCGCAGCTGAACTCTCCTCCCTCCCCCACGATCGCCTGGCTGAAATGCGATAGGTCGATGCCGTGCGAGGCCACCATGTCGTCGAGCGGCAGCAGCAACCCCTGCCTGGGGAAGTCCGGCCCGAACGACAGGATGAGGTCCGGCTCCTTGCCTGCGGCGATCGCCGTGCTGAGCTTGACGTCGTAGTTGTCCTCCGGATACGAGGTGAGCTCGACGTGGATGTTCGGGTGTTTCGCTTCGAACGCGCCCACGAGCGTGTCGTAGAAGGACCCGGTTTCGATCTCGTCGAACACCCAGAAGTTCAGCGTGACCGGCTCCGCGTTCGTGCCACCCCCGCCTTCGCTGGGCGTCGAAGCGGTCTTGCCGCTGCACGCGCTCGCGACGAGCGTCATCGCCGCGAGGAGCAGCACCATCCGGCGCATCCGCCTCATCCCCTCTCCCTCGGCCCAGCGGTCCGTTGCGCGATGGAGCATGGTAACGTTCCCACAAGGACCCCGTAAACCCAGGGCGACGACGTCTCGGTCCGGTGGATCACGACGGGACCAGCTCCTTGAACCGGCGCACGGTCTGCTCGATCGCGACCTCCGTCGGCAGCCGCTCCATGCTCGAGGCGCCGAAGAACCCGGCCACGCCGGAGGTCCGTTGGAGCACGTACGCGGCGTCCGAGGGCTCCGAGATCGGCCCCCCGTGACACAGCACGATCACGTCGGGGTTGACCTCGATCGCCGCGTCGCGGATCGCCTGGATCAGCTCCACCGAATCGTCGAGCGTCTTGCCTGTCTCGGCCCCGATGGATCCGCCTGTCGTCAGTCCCATGTGCGCGACGAGGACGTCCGCCCCGGCGGCCGACATCGCGCGCGCGTCGTCGGGATCGAAGACGTATGGCGTGGTGAGCAGGTCCAGCTCGTGCGCGTCACGGATCAGGTCGACCTCGAGCGCGTAGCCCATACCCGTCTCCTCGAGGTTCTGACGAAACACGCCGTCGATGAGCCCGACGGTCGGGAAGTTCTGCACGCCCGCGAAGCCGAGGTCCCTGAGCTGCCGGAGGAAGACCGGCATCACGCGAAACGGATCCGTGCCGCACACGCCCGCAAGCACCGGCGCCTCGCGCACGATCGGCAGGACTTCCGCCGCCATCTCCACCACCACCGCGTTCGCGTCGCCGTACGGCATGAGGCCCGCGAGCGACCCGCGCCCTGCCATTCGGTACCGGCCGGAGTTGTAGATGATGATCAGGTCGGCGCCGCCCGCCTCCGCGCACTTCGCGCTCAGCCCCGTGCCGGCCCCGGCACCCACGATCGCGCTTCCGCTCGCAGCCTGCGCGCGGAGCCGTTCGACCCACTTCTCCCTCACGAGGCCGCCTTCAGCATCTCGTGCAGGCGATCCGCCATCGCGAGCGCGAAGGCGGGATCGTTGACGTCCGTGTCGAGCTCGTGCAGCTCGACGTTGGACCCGAGGTTGTCCCGGACGGCCGAGAAGAGCGCTGCGTCGGCCGCGGCGTCGTAGAAGGGCTGGCCCTCGGTGGCGATCATCGAGACGCCGCGGAGCGGCACGAACAGTGCCGTGGGCCCGGCGGCCTTGGACAGCTTGCGCGCAAGACGCTTGCCGAGCTCCGCGCATTCCTCCGGCGTCGTCCGCATGAGCGTCACGCTCGGGTTGTGAACGTACAGGTTCCGCCCCCGAAACGCCTCGGGGACGGTGTCCATCGGGCCGAAGTTCACCATGTCGAGCGCGCCGAGGGAGACCACCTGCGGCACACCCAGGGCGCCGGCCACCTCGGCGCGCTTGGGATGCGCCGCAAGCACGCCGCCCACGAGCTCGTCCGCGAGCTCGGTCGTCGTGACGTCGAGCACCCCCCGGACGAAGCCGGCCTTCACCAGCTCCTCCATCGACTGCCCGCCGGTGCCGGTCTGATGGAACACGAGGATCTCGTAGCCGAGCTCCTCCAGCCGCTCGCGCGCGGTCGTGACGCACGGGGTCGTCACGCCGAACATCGAGGCGCCGATCAAGGTCCGGCCACCCTCCTGGGGCGGGATCTTCGCCTGCGCCATCCCCGCGATCGCGGCGGCGGCGTTCCCGATGATGCGCGCCGAGATCTGATTGACGCCCGCGACGTCGACGACCGAGTACATCATCGCGATGTCGACGGCGCCGACGTACGGCCGCGTGTCTCCGGACGCGACCGTCGAGACCATCAGCTTGGGAACGCCCACGGGCAGCTGTTGCATGGCGTGCGTGATGAGCGACGTGCCGCCGGTGCCGCCCATGCCGACAACGGCGTCCAGCCGGCCCTCGCCGTACAGTCGTTCGACGACGGCTGCAGCGCCCCGGCTCATCGTCTCGACGGCGGCCCCCCGGTCCCCCGCCTTCGCGAGGTCGCTCACGTCGGCCCCCGCTGCCTGCGCGACCTCGGCGCGCGAGACGTCGGCCGGCGTCGTGGGCTCGCCGAGCACGCCCGCGTCGACGAGGATCACGTCGACGCCATGCTCCTGCAACCGGTCGCGCAGGTACGCGTACTCGGCGCCCTTCGTGTCCAGCGTCCCGATCGCAACGACGCTCCTCATAGCCCCTCCCGGCGACGATTCGCGCATCCGGTCGATCACCGGATGGTTCTTGGAACCGTCAGAACCTTTACGAGGCAAGGCGAGCGCACCCGCCGCCTCGTCGCGAGGCGGCGGGTGCGAACGTCCTACTCAGGCTTGCTCGTTCCAGACCTCCCAGGCCTTGTCCAGGTTCTCCTGGATGGCCGGCGCCGCATCGTCGAGCGCCTGCTGGGCCGTCTTCGACCCGTCGAGGACGAACCCCCATGCGTCGTAGTACGGCCCCACGACGTCCCAACGGTTCGGGACGAACACGAGCGGCCGCGCGTGCTTGAGGACCTCGAGGCCGTCCTCGCGGCCGGGGATGCCCTGCGCCCAATCGACCTCCTGAGCGATCGACAGGTCGAGCGGGATGTCGCCAGACGTCTCGTACCGGGTCTTCTCGCCCGTGGTGGTGAGGTAGGCGATGAAGTTCTTCGCCTCATCCGGGTGCTCCGAGCTCGCCATCACGCCGACGCTGTCCGTCCAGACGAAGAAGTACGGCGTGACGCCCTCCGGCGTCGGCACCGCGGTCGAGCCGTAGTTGATGCCGGCGTTCTCGACCTTGTTGAGGTCCTGGTAGTCCGTGATCACCATCGCGAGCTGGCCCTTCGCGAAGTAGTCGCGGCCCTGCTCCCACGGGTCGAGGATGTTCGAGCTGGGGATGCAGCCGTTCTTGTAGCCGCTCGCGAGCACGTCCATCTGGTGGACGAACGCGGGGCCGTTCACGTAGCCCGTCGCGGTCTTGCCGTCCGGGCTGAACATCATGTCGAACGGGACGTAGGCCAGCGGGTCCGACGCCGCGCCTCCCCACACGCCGTTCGCCTGGTCGGTGAGCTGGCACGCGATGTCGACGAACTGGTCCGGCGTCATCGGCGGATACGGCGCGGGATAGGGGATCCCCGCCGCGTCGAACATGTCCTTGTTGTAAAGCATCTGCACCGAGCCGGCGTACGAGCCGAGGCAGTACAGGTGACCCTCGAACGAGCAGCTGAACTCGTCACCGGGCTCGACGATGGCCGGCACGTACGACGAGAGGTCGATGTTGTCCTTCGTCACGATGTCGTCGAGCGTGAGCAGCTGCCCGGCGCGCATCTGGTCGGGACCGAACACGAGCACGAGGTCGGGCGCCTTGCCCGCCGCGATCGCGGTATCGAGCTTGACCCCGTAGTTGTCCTCGGGATACGCCGTGACGTTGAGGTCGACATTCGGGTAGGTGGCCTCGAAGCCCTGTTCGAGCGTCTCGAGGAACGAGCCGATCCCGCCTTCTTCGAACACCCAGAAATTCAGCGTCACCGGTTCGCCCGAGCCGGTGCCGGTTCCGCCGCCGGTGGCGCTGGTGCCACCTCCGCTCGAGCAGGCGGCGGTCACCACCGCGAACACTGCGAGCAACGCCCCGATCCAACGGAGTCTCCGCATCTGCGACCCCCTTCTCCCACCTCTCGGCGACCACGATCTTCGCGTCAACGCCTGAATCTGGAAACTGTGCCGCTCTCCCTTCCGGGTCGTCCCACGCCCCGCCACGTCTCGGATGGTAACGTTCTCAGGTCGGAACGTAAAGGCAGTGAGCCGCGGCTCGGGAACGCCTATCGCCGCTGGTCATGGTGGGCTTCTCGCACCCCTACCATGTAGGTCTCCCAGTCGAGCATGGGGATGTCGGGCGCCCAGCTGGAAGGTCCGCCGGGCCGGATCGACAGGTGGCACATCGGCGACGTGGGGGTCGCGCCGTGCCAGTGCCACTCGTTGGCCGGGATCAGCGCGGTGCCGCCAGGACGGTAGAGCAAGCGCTCGCGTTCCGTGCCCACGACGCCTTCGCCGCTCACGAACTGCAGCAGCTGATCCGTCGCGTGGGTGTGGGGCAGCGTGCGCGCGCCGGCCTCGAAGAACACCGCGAAGATCTCGATCTGCGCGGCCTCACCGGCGTCGTTGAGCGTCTGGATCCAAACCGGCCCGCTGAACCATTCGGGCCGTGCATGGGGCTGCGCGAGGTCCCTCCGCGCGTCGATCGATCTCATCGAGCCTCCTCGATCGTGCGACCGCACGGCATGATAACGATCCCATATATCCCGGGGGATACGCCGTGGGTGGAAGGACGAGCGACGCTAGTCGCGACCGGCCGCCGCGTGCGACGACGCGTCGCTCGCCGTCGCCGACTCCACCAGCTCGAGGAAGCGCCTGACGTCGAGCGGCTTCGTCAGGAAGTCGTCGGCGCCGGCGGCGAAGAGCTCGCCCACCCGACGCCGGGTCGCGTCGGCGGTGATCACCACGACCGTGGTGCCTTGCGTGACCGGGTCCTCCCGGAGGCGACGAAGCACCTCTTCCCCGGACATGTCCGGCAGGTGGAGGTCGAGCAGGATCACGTCGGGTCGATGCTCGCGAGCGAGCTCCAGCCCTCGGCTCCCCTGCATCGTCGAGATGAGCTTCAGTCCGGGGCGCGAGGCGAGGACGCGCTCGACGAGCTCGAGGTTCGAGGGGTTGTCCTCGATGTACAGGACCGTCCGGAGCTCCTCGCCGGCCCCGGGACCGGCCATCGCTTGGAGCGCGCGCTCGTAGCGCTGGACCGGCGTCTCCGCGAGCCGAAGCTCGATGTGGAACACGGATCCGGTTCCCACCACGCTCTCGGCGTCGAGCGTCCCGCCCATCGCATCGACCAACCCCTTGCTGAGGGCGAGCCCGAGGCCCGTGCCCTCGACCCCGGTGCCTTCGGCGCCGAGCCGATCGAACGGTTGGAACAGCCGCTCCATCGCCTCGACGGGGATCCCCGGCCCGGTGTCCGCGACGTTGATGCGAAGCCTGCCGCTGCCGACGAGGTCGGCCGAGACCGTCATGGTTCCCCCGGGCTTGTTGTACTTCACGCCGTTCGAGAAGAGATTCAGGAGGACCTGCTTCAAACGCTGGCGGTCGGCGAGCACGTGGGATCCGTCGAGATCCTCAACCCGGAACGCGATGCCTCGCTCGGCGGCGATCGGCCGCACGAGGTCGACCGCTTCGCCGACGGCCCCCGCGACAGAGACCGGCTCCTGCGAGATCGAGAGCCGGCCGGTCGAGATGCGGGAGATGTCCAACACCTCGTCGATGAGTCCCAGGAGATGGCGGCCGCCTCGGAGGATCTGCTTCACGCTCTCGGCCTGGTCGGCGTCGATCGACCCCATCTGGAGCACCTGCGCGAACCCGAGGACGGCGTTGAGCGGCGTTCGGAGCTCGTGGCTCATGCGCGAGAGGAACTCGTCCTTCGCGCGGTTCGCTCGCTCGGCCTCGTCCTTCGCCTCGCGCAGACGTTGCTCCGCTTCCTTCATCTCGGTGATGTCCTCGGAGATGCCGAGGAGGAAGCGCGGCGTCCCATCCGCGTCGAGGATCGGGATCTTCTTGGTGTGCAGGGTCCGGATCCCTCCTGCGGTCTCGACGGGCTCCTCCGGGATGTCGACGAGTCGCCTTCCCCGGAGCACCTCCCGATCCTTCTCGACGAAGAAGTCCGCTTCCTCACGCGGGAAGAAGTCGTAGTCCGTCTTGCCCAGGAGCTCGTCCCGCGGACGTCCGAGGAGCTCCTCGCCGGCCTTGTTGAACCTCACGAACCGAAGCTCGTCGGAGGACTTCACGAAGACCATGTTCGGGATGTTCTCGATGATCGAGTCCAGGAAACCCCGCGCATCGACGAGCTCCTCGTTGGCCTCGCGAAGGTCGCTCGTGCGCTGGGTCACCATCTCCACCGCAAACGCGCGGCGGCGCGCGAGCGTCTCGGCGACGGCCGCGGCGAGCAGCGATGTGATCAGCCCGCCGAAGAGGAGGATCCATGGGACGTTGCGGGCGAAGGAGGCCACCAGCGGCTCGCGGGCGCCGACCGCAAGCGTCCATTCGTCGGCCCCGACCTGGAACGGCACGAGCTCGACGTTCCCGTTGAGGGACGGGTCGGCCTCGGTGGTCAGGACGAGGCTCGCAGGGTCGGGGTTGCCGGACGCATACAGGGCCACGTTCAGCTCGTGAAAGGGTGAGTCCGGCGGAGAGGGTACGGGTGTCGTGGGATCGATCGCCGACTCCTCGTACACGACCGATCCTTCGCCGACACTGAGAGCCAGGACCAGACGGGGTCCCGTCGGATCGACGACGAGAGCCGAGACCATCTTGCCCGTCGTGACCGCCCTCGTGGCGAGCTCCGCTCGCTCCGGAGATAACGACGTGCCGGCAACGGGTCCCTCTCCCACGCGAGTCACGATCGTCCAGCTTCCCTCGTGCTCTTGGGCGACTCCGATCGCACCGGTGCCCCCCTGCGTCAGCGGCTCGGCGGAATGCGTGAAGATCTGCCCCGCCGCGGAGCTTCCCGACGCGCCGACGCTGCCAAGGACCCGAAGCGACGATTCGACGCTGCTGAACGACGTCGTGAGCACGGCGGAGACCTCGGCGGCGCGCTCCTGCAGCAGCCTCTGCTCCTGGCCCCTCACGACGCTATGCGTGATCGCGAACGTTCCCGCCGCCGAAGCGGCGAGCACTAGGAACACGGCGACCGGTACCCAGCGAGAGAGGCCCGACCTGGACCCCCTCCCGGGCACGTCGTCTCGGACGTGCTCGATGGTCATATCCGGACTATCGGGCGCGTACGAGCACGCCTGAAGTGCCTCGCCTCGAGCCCAGGCCTCAAGCCCCCGGACCTCGACGCCGACCAACCTTTGGGAGGTGCCGTGAGGGACACGCTCGATGCCCGCATCCTCGTCGTCGACGACGAGGAGGCCAACGTGCTGCTGCTCAAGCGCGTCCTCGACATGGCCGGCTACCGCCACGTCCTCTCCACGACCGATTCGCGCCAGGTGTTCGAGCTCGTCCAGACCTTTCAGCCGGATCTCATCCTCCTCGACCTCTTGATGCCGTATCTGGACGGGTTCGCCGTCATGGATTGGCTGCGATCGACGATCCACGAGGACGAGTTCCTCCCCGTGCTCGTGCTCACGGCCGACGCGACCTCCGAGACCAGGCGCCGCGCGCTCGCCGGCGGGGCGCGGGACTTCCTCACCAAGCCAATCGACGTCGACGAGGTCCTGTTGCGCATCGCGAACATGCTCGATATGCGGTTCCTTCATCTGCAGTTGCAGGGGGAGAAGGGCGCGCTCGAGGAACGCGTGCAGGAGCGAACCCTCGAGCTCGAAAGTTCGTACATCGAGACCTTCGAGCGTCTCGCTCTCGCCGCGGAGTTCCGCGACGATGCCACCGGCCAGCACACGCTCCGCGTGGGCGCCGTCGCGGCGCGGCTCGCTCAAGAGCTCGACGTTCCGGACGAACGCGTCGAGCTCCTGAGACGGGCGGCCGGGTTGCACGACGTCGGCAAGATCGGGATCCCGGACGAGATCCTTCTCGCGCCGAGGAAGCTCACGGTGGAGGAGTTCGAGGTCGTGAAGACGCACACCGTTATCGGCGCGAAGATCCTCTCGGGAAGTCGATCCGCGCTGCTCTCGATGGCCGAAGAGATCGCCGCCTCTCACCACGAGCGGTGGGACGGGCGTGGGTACGGCGGCCAGGCGGGAGAGGACATCTCGATCTGGGGCCGGATCACGACCGTCGCGGACGTGTTCGACGCTCTGACGCATCAGCGGCCGTACAAGGAGCCGTGGCCGCTCGATCGGGCGATCGACGAGATCGGCCGACAACGAGGGGAGCAGTTCGACCCCAGGGTCGTCGACGCGTTCCTGGCCATTCAGTCGGACGTCGTCGTCGCCGCGAACGAAGCGCTCACGATGAGCGCGCTTCATCTCTAAGCGCGTCGTTCGATCGCGACACCGCATCGATGGGACCGCCGAATGGCGGGCCGGTCGGTAAGCTCGCGCGATGACCGAGCGACGGGCGCGTGACGTCGTGGGGCTCGTCGTCGGGGTCTCGGGACTCATTGCGACCGGGATCCGATCCCGATCCGGCCCGGGCGAGACCGAGCAACGGATCTTCTACGCCGCCCACCGGCTCCTTCCCCAGTCCGTCTATCCACTGGCATGGTGGCCGATGCAATACGGAACGTTCGGTGCGGTCCCCGGCCTTGCGTTCGTCGCGCTCTCGCGAAGACACGCTCGACTGGCCGCCGCGATCGCGATCGGGGGGACGTCCGCGTGGATCGGCGCGAAAGGGGTCAAACTGATCGTGGGACGGGAACGACCCCATCGGATCCTGGGGGGCGTCCGGATCCGGGGAAAGGAAGAGGCCGGGCTCGGATTCCCGTCGGGGCACGCCGCGGTTTCGGCGTCGATCACCACCGCGTCCGTTCCCTACCTCGGGACTCTGTCGGGCGCCGCATCGATGGCGATGGCCGGCTACGTGTGCTGGGCTCGGATGTACGTCGGAACCCACCTTCCTCTCGACGTCGCCGGCGGCGCGGCGCTCGGCGTAGCGGTCGGCTCGCTCGCGAACCTGATCCTCGGCGTCGAGCCACCCTGATCGCAGTTCGTTCGCCGGCGTTTGGTTACGGGATCGCCGACGGCGGCGCGGGGACGACCCGCCGGACCTCCACGATCGGCAGCGGCGTACGGAATCGGTTGAGCGAGCCCGAGCGAAACGGCTCGTCTTCGATCTCGGCCCGCTCGTAGCCGGCCTCTCGAACGGCGCGCAGGATCGACGCTCTCGCGTCCTCGCGCGTCGCACGCTCGAGGTCGTCGCTCGACAGCTCGACGCGTCCGGTCGTGCCGAAGTGGCGAACGCGGAACTCCCTCATGCCGAGGGCCCGAACCGCGCGCTCGGCGCGGTCCACCTGCGCGAGCACCGCGGCGTCGACCTCGGTCCCGTAGGGCACGCGCGAAGCGAGGCACGGGGAGGCGGGCTTGTCGGCGCTCGGGACGCCGAGCTCGCGCGCGAGCGCGCGGACACGCTCCTTGCCGAGGCCGGCTTCGACGAGGGGATGACGCACGCCGTGCTCGGCGGCGGCGCGAAGCCCGGGCCGCCAGTCACCGAGATCGTCGGCGTTCGCCCCCGAGAGCAGCACCGCGTACCCGCGTTCGGCCGCGAGCCTCGAGAGCACCTCGTACAGCTCGGTCTTGCAGTGGTAGCAGCGATCGCGATCGTTCCGCCGGTATCCCACTCGTTCGAGCTCGGACGTCGTGACGATCTCGTGCGCGACGCCCGCGGCGCGCGCGACCGTCCGTGCGTCGTCGAGCTCTCCGGCGGCGAGCGCGGGAGAGACCGCCGTGACCGCGAGCGCGCGGTCGCCGAGCGCCCTCGCGGCGACCGCGGCGACCAGCGAGGAGTCGACCCCTCCGGAGAACGCGACGATCGCGCTCCCGCTGGCAGCGACGATCTCTTCCAGGCGGGCGAGCTCGGTCACGCGCCGGGCCCCGAAGCGACGAGCGCGGTCGCCGCAACGAGCGCTTCCGCCCACACCTGTTTGACGGGCCTGCCGGTTCCGGCCGCGACGGCCGCACAGTCGTCGTGTTCGGGGGCGACGTTCACGACGCGACCCTCCAACAGCCCGACTTTCACGCGAATGGGGCGCCCGTCCACTTCGACCTCCTCGGTCCGCCGGTCGAGCTCGTGTCGACGGAGCGTCGAGACGCGCACGCCGAGCGTGCTCGTGTGCTCGAGCAGCGCGACGGCCACGGCGTGCTCGGCCTGCGGGCGGGCGATCGCGCTCACCACGACGCCCGGCCTCCCCTTCTTCATCTGCACGGGCGCTACCCACACGTCGAGCGCGCCGGCAGCCACGCACCGCTCGATCGCGTCGGGCACGAGCTCGGGAACGAGGTCGTCGAGGTTCGCTTCGAGCAGCACGACCTCGCCGGATCCCGGCCGCTCGGCGTCGGTGACCCCCAGCACCACCCGCACGAGGTTGGGGAGCTCCACGATGTCGCGCGCGCCGGCGCCGTAGCCGACGGCGCCGAGCGTCATCGGCGGGAGCTCGCCCCACTCGTCGACCGCGACGGCCGCGATCGCCGCGCCGGTCGGCGTCACGAGCTCGCCCTCGACGTCGACGCCGCGAATCGGGGCGCCCTCCAACAGGGCGAGCGTCGCGGGCGCAGGCGAGGGCATCGTGCCGTGCGGCCCGTCGATCAGCCCCCTCGAGTACGGGAGCGGTGCGGCGACGACCCGCCGGACCCCGAGCGCTTCCAGGAGCGCGAACGCGCCGCAGACGTCCACGAGCGTGTCATCCCCGCCGAGCTCGTGGAGCACGACGGACTCCGGGTCCGCCCCGTGCACGGCGGCCTCGACGGATGCGAGACGTCGGAGCGCCTCGAGCGATCGCCCGCGCACGCGGTCGGGAAGCGCCGTAGCCGCAACGAGGTCGAGCAGCTCGCGTGCGGGGCGGGCGGAGTCCCTCGGCCGCGTCACGACCTCGACGAGCATGGCCTCGATCCCGTGGCGCTGCACGCGCCGCGCGACGATCTCGGCGTCGAGCCGCAGGGTGCGCACGGCGTCGTCGAGCGCCGCGCGCGGCGCCCCCGCATCGAGCAGCGCGCCGAGCAGCATGTCGCCGGCGAGCCCGCCGACGGCATCAAGGTACGCGACCTTCACGGTGCTGCCGCCCTTCGCGCGATTCTCGCGGCCACCGATCCCGCGCCGAGTCCGTCGTCGATGCCGACGACCGCGAGGCCGTCGGCACAGGAGCACAGCATCGCATTGAGCGCGGTGCGGCCCCCCTCGGCGGAGCCGTAGCCGACGCTGGTCGGGAGGCCGATCACGGGACATGCGGCGAGACCGCCGACGACGCTTGCGAGCGCGCCGTCCATCCCGGCCACCACCACGACGCAGTCGGCGTCGTCGAGGTCACGCACGACGGGCGCGAGCCGGTGCAGGCCGGCGACCCCCACGTCCTCGTGCACGGTCACCTCTGCGCCGAGCAGCTCCGCTCGGATGCGAGCCTCGTGCACGACCGGACCGTCGGAGGTTCCCGCCGACACGATCAGCACCCGGCCTCGTCGTTCGAGCGGACGATGCTCGACCCACACGGCGCGCGCGCGTTCGT
>DATBIS010000052.1:0-5880 GCA_036556805.1 Actinomycetota bacterium
GGACGTCGCGATCGACGGCACGACGAACGACGAGGCGGCCTCGGCAACCGGGTTCGTGGCCGTGACCGTCCCGTTCGCGGGACAGGCCGACATCTACCGCGCGATCAAGGGCGCGGTGAAGCCCGGCACGATCGTGCTCGATGCGACGAGCCCGCTCGCGACGGCGGTGGGCGGTCGCGCGTGGCACGTGGTGCGTCCCTGGCACGGGAGCGCCGCGGAGCAGGCGAAGGCGATCCTGCCCGGCGGGGTGAAGGTCGTCGCCGGCTTCCACACGATCGCCGCCGAGGCGCTCAACGATCTCGACCATCCGCTCGAGTCCGACGTGCTGGTGTGCGGCTCCGATCCCGAAGCGAAGGCCACGGCCGGCGCGCTCATCGAGGACATCCCGACTCTCCGCTGGGTCGACGTGGGGGATCTGTCGATGGCGAGGATCGCCGAGACGCTCACCGCGCTGCTCGTCTCGGTGAACCGCACCTACAAGGTGCACGACTCGGGGTTCCGCATCGTCGGCCGCGACGCGTGGGGCGCGCCGCCCCGGTGACCTGCCCGGGCGAGCTCGTCCGCATCGACGACACGAGCCTCTGGGTGGTTCGTCGTGGCCGCGGTCTGCCCGTGTTCGTCCTGCATGGAGGTCCGGGACTCGACCATCACGAGTTCGGCGACTACCTCGACCCGCTCGGGGATCGATGCGAGCTCCTCTTCGTCGACCTGCGCGCGCAGGGCCGGTCGGAGAAGGCGCCGTCGTCGACGTGGACGCTCGAACGCATGGCGCAGGACGTCATCATGCTCGCGCGCGCGCTCGGCCTGGAGCGGTACGCGGTGCTCGGTCACTCGTACGGTGCGTTCGTGGCGTTGCAGAACGCGGTGGACTTCCCGGGCATGACGGCCGCGACGATCGTGTCCTCCGGGCTGCCGTCGATGCGATTCTTCGACGCCGTCGAGCAGAACCTCGCCGCGTTCGAGCCGGTGTCGCTTCGCGAGCAGGTCACGTCGTCGTGGGACCGCGAGGCCGAGGCCGCGACACAGGAGGACGTGGCCTCGCTCCTGCACGATCAGCTGCCGTTCCAGTTCGGCGATCCGCTCGACCCTCGGATCGAGGAGTACGAGCGACGGAGCGAAGGCGCCGTCTTCGCTCCGGACGTGCTGCGCCACTTCGCGGCCTCGTCGTACGGCGGGATCGAGCTCGAGGACCGGCTCGGGGACGTGCGCTCGCGGGTGCTCGTGCTCGCAGGACGGTTCGACCGGGTGTGCCTGCCGGTCGCCGCCGAGGCGATCGCGAAAGGCATCCCGGGGAGCCGGCTCCACGTGTTCGAGCAGAGCGGGCACATGACGTTCGTCGAACAGAACGAGGAGTACTTGCGAGTCGTGGGCGACTTCCTCGCAGAAGCGGCTAGTTCGCGGGCTCGACCGCCAGCCCCAGTTGCGTGAGTTCATCGGGCGATCGCCGGGTGAACAACCAGTCCCGGTAGCGTTCGTCGGGGACGATCCGCGTGTGCTGCACGAGGGCCGAGTCGGTCACGAGGTAGCGCACGAGGTCGGCGGGCGCGAGCAAGGTCTCCAGGTGCTCGGCATCGGCTCGGTCGAAGAGCACCTCGCACAGGATGTCCGGCCGGAACCGCTCGAGGAAGCGCTGGCCCGACCGGAACACCGCGTTCTCGGTGCCTTCCACGTCGACCTTGATCACCACGCGCGCGCCCGGGGGCAGCAGGTCCCCCACGGAGTCGAGTGATCGAAGAGCGATCAGCTCTCCGTCTTCGAACCTCATCGTCGTCGAATAGAAGGACGGCAGCGCCGAACCGCCCTCACCGGTCGGCATGCGGACCTTGGTGTCGGCGGGGCCGAGCCCCTCCAGGTGGACCTGGACGCGATCCTCGATGCCGTTCCTGCTGACGTTCGCCTGCAGCGCACGTGCAACGCCGGGAACGATCTCGAACGCATGCGCTCGAATTCGCGGATCGAACGCCGTCACCGCCAGCGTGAAGAGGCCCGTGTACGCCCCGACGTCCAGGAACACGTCGGCCTCGTTCGCGAGCGCGACGACCGTGTCGAGCGCGAGGCGGTCGTGCGCAACAGGGCGCCGACCCTTTCCCCAGAAGAGCTCCTTGGCGTTCTCGCACCGCGCGGGGTCGAGCATCACGAACGTCGCGTCGCCCACCCGCCCGGTGACTTCGGTGAGCCTCGCGGGGGCGGGCCATCGACCCGATCGGAGCGAAGGCACGAAGTTCGAGACGGCGCGCAGGAGCGCGTTCGGGACGCTCAGGCTCAGGAACCACTTGACGTGCTGCTTCAGGCCGAACCAGCTCTGGCGCCGCAGGTGATCATCCACGTGCGCATCCTGTCACGAGCACATCGGCCGGTGTGGGGCGCCCGGTTCGACCACGACGGGACGGCGTCAGTCGATGACGGCGAGCGTCTGGCCGGTCTCCACGACCTGGCCGGCGCGGATCGGGAGGTCGGTGACCTCGCCGTCGCGGCTCGAGGCGATGTGGTTCTCCATCTTCATCGCCTCGAGGATGCACACGACCTCGCCGGCGCGGATCTCCTGGCCCTTCTCGACCAAGACCTTGAGGATCGTGCCCTGCATCGGCGCGGTGATCACACCGTGTACGTGCTCGCCGTGGTGGGCGCCCGCGGCGCTCATGGGCTTCGGGGCCGTGTCGCGCCGCTCGTCGAAGATCCGCACCGGCACGCGGCGGCCGTCGACCTCGACAAGGATGTCGGCGGGCCGGCCGATCGTGGGCTGCTGCGGCGCCGGCTGGAGCGCCATCTGGGCCGGCATGTCGAGGCTTGCCATCGCGCGCTCGAGCCAGGTCGTCGTGTGCGTGCCCTTGCGGAACTCGTCGGTGTCGAGCACCCATCGGTGGACCGGGATCGTCGTGGGGACGCCCTCGACCACGAACTCGTCGAGGGCCCGCAGCATTCGATGGCGCGCGCGCTCCCGGTCCTCACCGCTCACGATGAGCTTCGCGAACATCGAGTCGTAGTCGCTGGGGATCTCGCGGCCGGCTCGCACCCCGGCATCGACGCGCACGAACGGACCGGACGGCTCCTCGTATCGCTGGATCCGTCCGGGTCCCGGCAGGAAGTTGCGTCCCGGGTCCTCGGCGTTGATGCGGCACTGGATCGCGGCGCCGCGCGGCTCTCGGTCGAGCGTGAGCCGTTCGCCCATCGCGACGGCGATCTGCATCGCCACGAGGTCGTAGCCGGTCACCATCTCGGTCACGGTGTGCTCGACCTGCAGCCGCGTGTTCATCTCGAGGAAGAAGAACGACCCGTCCTCGTCCACAACGCACTCGACGGTGCCGGCGTTCACGTACCCCGCCTCGCGCGCGAGCGCGACCGCGGCCTCGCCGATCCGGCCGCGCAGCTCGTCGTCGACGATCGGCGACGGCGTCTCCTCGACGAGCTTCTGATGGCGCCGCTGCACCGTGCAGTCGCGCTCGCCCAGGAAGAACACGTTGCCGTGCATGTCGGCGAAGACCTGGGCCTCCACATGGTGGGCGCGATCGACGTAGCGCTCGAGGAACACCTCGCTCCGCCCGAAGTACGACTGTGCCTCGCGGGCGGCGCGGCGCAGGGCCTCCTCGAGGTGGTCGGCGCTCCGCACGACGTGCATGCCCTTGCCGCCGCCGCCGAAGGCGGCCTTCACGAGCAGCGGGAACCCGATGCGCTCCGCGTGCTTCTTCGCGTGCCGGACGTCGACGGGCTCCGGCGTGCCGGGGACGATCGGCACGCCTGCCGCGTCGGCGATGCGCCGCGCGCGCGCCTTGTCGCCCATCGACTCGATCGCTTCGGGGGGAGGCCCGATGAACGTGAACCCCGCGCTCTGCACGGCCTGCGCGAAGTGCGCGCGTTCGGAGAGGAAGCCGTAGCCCGGATGGACGAGCGTGGCCTTCGACTTCCGAGCGGCCTCGAGGATCGCGCCGATCGACAAATAGGAGTCCGCGGCGAGCGGCGGCCCGATTCGATATGCGCTGTCGGCCATCTCCACGTGGAGCGCGTCGCGGTCGGCGTCGGAGTAGACAGCTACCGAGGGGATGCCCAGCTCGCGGCACGTCCGGATGATCCGGACGGCGATCTCCCCGCGGTTCGCGATCAGGATTTTGGGTTTGGCCACCTGGCTGGCGATAATCGGGGACCCCCTCGCGGGAGTCAATCGTGCGCCCAGGGAGCCGACGTCCCGTGAACGCTGCGGACCTCGAACGTGCCCTCACGGAGGCGGGCTTGTCGGCGCCCGTTCGGTTCGACGAGGTTACCGGTTCGACGAACGACACGGCGCTCGCGATGGCCGCGGACGGCGCACCCGAGTGGACGCTCGTCGGCGCCGGTCATCAGACCTCCGGACGGGGCAGGCTCGGACGGACCTGGTCGGACACGCCGGGCCGCGCGCTGCTCTTCTCGCTCGTCGTCCGGCCCTCGTGGATGGGGCTCGACCTCGCCGGCCTGCTGCCGCTGCTCGCGGGCCTCTGCATGGTCGAGGCCGCGCAGGAGAACGCGGACCTGCAGCTCGGTTGCAAGTGGCCGAACGATCTGCTGTTCGAGGGCTTGAAGGTGGGCGGCATCCTCGTCGAGTCGCGTGTGGGATCCGAGGGCGGTTCGGGCTTCTACGCGGTGATCGGGGTGGGCGTGAACCTCGATCCCCCGGAGGGCGTCGAAGGCGCGGGCGGGCTCGGCGACGTCGACGGTGCCGCGCTGCTCACGTCGTTCCTCGGCGGCTTCCGCGCGAGATACGAGGGGGACCCGATGACCTTCGCTCGCCGGCTGGTGGATGACTACGCGGCGCGCTGTCTCACCATCGGTCGCGAGATCGAGGCCACGTGCACCGACGGCCGACGGGTGCGCGGTCGCGCCGAGGAGATCCTGCCGGACGGGACCCTCGCGGTCGAAACCGCCGACGGACGCGAGCTGGTCGCGTTCGGCGAGATCGCCCACCTCGACCGCTGACGGCACTGAGTTGCCCGGGCCGCCGCCCCGCGCTACCGTGCGCGGCATGGCGTTCCCGCGTCGCCTTCTCGTCGAGGGGGAGGAGCTCGTTCTCGACCTCCGGCCCCACTGGATCGCGCTCGTGGGGCCCATCGTCGTCGCGGCGCTCGCGCTCATCGCCGCGTGGGTGGCGGCCGCGAAGTGGGACGGCGTGGCCGTCTGGATCGTGCTGGTGGCCGCGCTCGCGCTCATCGTCGTGTACTCGGTGCGGAAGGCCATCGACTGGGGAACCTCGCACTTCGTCGTCACGAGCGACCGCGTCCTGCACCGTAGCGGGCTCGTCGCGAAGCACTCGATGGAGATCCCGCTCGAGCACATCAACGACGTGCGGTTCAGCCAGAACGTGCTGGAGCGGATGATCAACGCCGGGACGCTCGTGATCCAGTCGGCGAGCGAACAGGGCCGCGAGGTCTTCGAGAACATCCGGCATCCCGAAGAGGTGCAGAAGACGATCTACAAGATCGGCGAGGAGAACAAGACCCGGATGTACCAGGGGCCGAGTGCGGGCCAGCGCCCGACGGCTCCGTCCGTGACGACCGAGCTCGAACGCCTCGCCGACCTGCGCGCGAAGGGCATCCTCACCGAGGAGGAGTTCCAGGCGCAGAAGGCCAAGGTGCTCGGGAACTAACCTCAGCCCCGCGGGCTCGGTTCGTATGCTGCACCGATGAGCTCCGAGACCTGCCAGCGCTGCGGCGAACCGCTTCCCGACCGCGCACGCTTCTGCCCCAACTGCGGCGCGCCGGTCGTGTCCGAGGCGCGCGAGCGCAAGCTCGTCACGGTGCTGTTCGCCGACCTCACGGCGTCCACCGAGCTCGCCCGCCGACTGGATCCCGAGCGGTTCCGCGAGGTGCTCGCGGCGTTCTACCAGCTGGTGACCGACGAGACGCAGGCGCTCCG
>DATBIS010000053.1:0-13625 GCA_036556805.1 Actinomycetota bacterium
CCCCCTCGCCTCCCCCTCCTCGTGGTGGACGTTCTTCCGCTACAACGCGTCCCGGTTGCCCGACTGGGACTCCCTCTGGTACATCGCCTGTCGCGATCTGCCGTCGACGTGCCGGTCCACGCGCGTGGTGAACGGGCTCTCGCTCCTGCTGTTCGTCGCGAGCGTCGCGGTCGTGTGGTGGCTCAAGCGCCGGCGCGAGCCGAACTTCCGCCGGTGGACGCTCGTGTTTCCGATCGTCGTGCTGTTCCTCCTCACGAGCAAGGTGTACTCGCCGCAGTACGGCCTCTGGCTCCTGCCGCTGTTCGCGCTCGTGCTCCCGAACCCGTGGGCGTTCGCCGCGTTCTCGATCACCGACCTCGCGATGTTCCTCACGCGGTTCCGGTTCTTCGGCACGGTCGAACACCACTCCTGGGGCTGGCCGCAGTGGTGGTTCGAAGCCGCCGTGCTCGCGCGCGCGGCCGTGCTGGTGTGGTGCCTCGTGCTGTGGGTCCGGCGACGGTCGGAGCCCGTTCCCGGCGAGATCGACGCGTCCGGCGAGCTTGCCTCCGCGGAGCCCATCCCCGATCCGCCCGGTCCCGGGGCGGACGGTTCCGGCGAGCCCGCAGCGCGCGCCTCGCCCCGCCTTCTCGCCGGCCCCCTCCGGCGACCCTCGCTCGCGGCGCTCGCGGTGGTCGCCTCGCTCACGCTCACGGGCGGCTACGTGTTGAAGGCGCGCTGCCTCGACCAACCGTGGGACGGACGGCAGTGGACCACCGACTGCTACAACGACATCCAGGTCGTGTACTCGCTGCGAGGGATCGCCGACGACCGATCGTTCCCGCCGCGCGACCTCGAGTACCCGGCCGGCACCGTGTTCTACGTCGGGGCGGCCGCCCAGCTCACCCGCAGCGCGCGAGGCTTCTTCCAGGCGAACGCGGTCGGCATCCTGGCGACGGGAATCGCGACGACCGTGCTGCTCGGCGCGATGGCGCCGTCGCGCTCGCGCGTCCTGCTCTTCGCGATCGGTCCCCCGCTGTTCCTGTACGCGTTCCAGAACTGGGACGTGCTCGCGGTCGCGCTCACCATCGCCGGTCTCTCCGCGGCCGTCCGGCGCCGGTACGGCCTGGCGGGCGCCGCCGTCGGTCTCGGGGCCGCCGTGAAGCTCTTCCCGCTCCTCGCCCTCCCCGCCGTGCTGCTCGTGGCGCTCCGCGAGGAGCGACCGGCGAGACCCGCGCTCGGCCGGGCGCTCGCGGGCTTCGGCAGCGTCCTCGTCGCCGTGAACGCGCTGCTGTTCGCGATCTCGCCCGAGAGCTGGCGCGTCTTCTGGACCTTCCAGACCGACCGCTTCCCGAACCCCGAGACGTCGTGGTTCATGGTCGCGCGGCACCTCGAGGGGATGTTCCCCTCGCCCGCGTGGAGCGCGTCCTACGTGCGCTTCGCGAACGCGGCCTCGCTCGCGCTGCTCGCTGCGGTCGGGCTCGTCGCGTGTTGGGCGTTCCTCCGCCGGCGCGATCGCCCGGCGTTCGCCCTCGCGTTCGTGCTGTTCGCAGCCGCGATGCTCACGTCGAAGGTCTTTTCGCCGCAGTACATGCTATGGCTGCTGCCGTTCTTCGTGCTGCTCGCGTTCCCGTGGTACGCCTACGTCGCCTACGTGTTCGCCGACGTTGCCGTGCTCGTGTCCGTGAACGGCTACTTCACGACGATCGCCGTCGGCGGGGACTGGCCGCACTCCCTCGCGATCCTCGAGGTGTTCACGTGGCTGCGCTACGCGGTCCTGCTCTGGCTCGTGTTCCTCGCGCTGCGGCTGCGCGATCCACCGGTGGTCGCGGCTGACCCCGTAGGCACGGACGCCGTTGCGCGCAGGTCGCCGAGCCGGCTCCTGCACTCCGAGCCGGGAAGCGGCTAGGATTGCGGTGCCCGGCCCCCCGGTCGGGTTCGTGCGGGGATGGGAGGGCTGCGTGACGATCAGGGTGGCGATCGCCGACGACCACTCGTTGGTGCGCCAGGGCCTCCGTCGCTACCTCGAGATGGCCGACGGGATCGAGGTCGTCGGCGAAGCCTCCAACGGGATCGAGCTCCTGAAGCTCGTCGGGGAGGCCACGCCCGAGATCGCGCTCGTCGACATCCGGATGCCGGAGATGGACGGGCTCGAGGCCGCGCGCGAGCTCCGCGACAAGCATCCCGAGGTCGGCGTGATCATGCTCACGGCATACGACGACCGGCAGTTCGTCGTGGAGGCCGTGCGGTCGGGCGCCCGCGGCTACGTGTTGAAGGCCCGCGACGCCGAGCACCTGATCCAGACGGTGCGGCTCGTCGCCGGCGGCAACATGGTGATCGACCCGCAGCTCGTGGTCGCCCTTGCGGAGGAGCTCTCGACCGCGAAGGAGCGCGACCGGCGCGCCGAGACCCTCACCGCGCGCGAGATCGAGGTTCTGCAGCTGCTCGCGTTCGGCCACACGAACCGCGACATCGCGGAGCGCCTCTACATCTCGCCCGACACGGTGAAGACCCACCTCGAGCACATCTTCGAGAAGCTCGGCGCGTCGGACCGCACCGCCGCCGTCGCCGAGGCGCTCCGCCGCCGACTGATCGAGTAGGACCCGCGCCGGGGCCGTGGGGTCGCAGGGCTAGTCCGATCGGGCATCGCATCGGCTCCTCTTGGGTGATGGCACCGTCGCGTGAAGAGCGGATGATGGTGGGCTGATGAGCTCGCTTCCGCGCGATGCCCGGACGTGGCCGACCGGGGTCGTTCTCCTCGTGGCGTCCATCGCCGCCGGCGTGGGCTTCCTCGTGTTGCCCGACCGAGGGCAGGCACGTGTGGTCGCAGCCGGCGCGATCGTCGCCGGCGCCTGCATCGTCGCCGCCTGGGTGATCGGCGTGACGCAGGCCCAACGAAGATGGATGGGCGCGGGCCACGTCGCGACGGCCCTGCTGGTCATTGCGGCCGGCGACCTCGCGTTCATGCTGTTCGACACTCCCACGCGCCAGCAGCACGCGAGCGCGGCCGACCTCGGGTTCCTCGTCGTCGCGGTGCCGATCCTCCTCGCCATCCGTGACGAGTTCCGGCTCCACTTCCCGCCCGACAGCCGGCGCGAGATGTGGGTCGACGTCATGCTCGTGACGGTCTCGCTCACGGTGATCGCGTACGTGCTGCTGCGACCGGCGGAGGCCGACGGTGTGATGTCGGCGTCTGCTGCCGTGTTCGCGATCCTCGCGGCCGTGCAGTTCGCGGCATTCGGCGGGCTCGCCCTCTGGGTCCCGAGCGGGGGCCACCTCGTGCAGTTCGGGATCATGACGGGGCTCGCCACCGCCACGGCGATGTTCGGATGGCGGTGGGTGCACGGGACGTTCGACGGAACCTCGCTCGAGATCAACGGCCTGTTCGCGTTCACCGCGCTCGCGTTCGCGGCGTTCGTTCGCTGGTGCCCGGACTCGTGGAAGCCCGGTAAGGATGCGCGCGTCAGCCGCTGGGGGCGGCCGGTCCTCACCAGTGCCGCGGTCGCGGCCGCGCTCGCGGCGCTCGCGTTCGTGAGCATGAGCACCGACACCGGCGGCATCTCCCACCAGCAGGCGGGATGGCTCGTGGCCGCGCTCGGCGTGTGCGTGGTGCTGCGCATCGTCGCGAACCAGGTGCGAGGCGTGCAGGCGAACGAGCGCGTGCGAACGGCCCTCGAGCAGAAGGAGGTCGCCCTGCGGGACGCCGACTCCGCCCTCGAGCGCGTCCGCGAGGCGAACGAGACGCTGCGCGAATCCGAGGAGCACCTCCGGCTCGTGTTCGAGACGGCGGTCGACGGCATCGTGGAACTCGACGCGCGCGACGTGATCGTGCGCGTGAACGACGCGTTCTGCCAGATGGTGAACCTGCCGCGTGACGTGATCGAGGGGCAGCCGTGGACGGCGGTCGCCGCCGCGGTGAAGGGCGCCGACGAGTCGTTCGCGACGCTGCCCTCGACCGGGCAAGGGCAGATCACCCGGGACGGACAGCCGCTCCACCTCGAGTCCAATACGTCCGCCGTGCCGTTGATGCCGCCGCGGAAGCTCCTGCTGGTTCGCGACGTCACCTCGGGCAAGATCGCCGACCAGACGATCCGTTCGCTCTTCAAGTTCCTGCAGGACCGCGACGAGGACCGGACGAACATCCTGCGCCGCATGAACGCGATGATCGAGGCCGAGCAGAACCGGACGGCCCGCGACCTGCACGATGGTCCCGTGCAAGGCGTCTCGGCGGCGTCGCTCTCGCTCGAGGCGGCCCTGTTGATGATCAAGGCCGGCGAGATCGAGCGTGGCATCGAGGTCCTGTCTCGGATCCGCGTCGAGCTCTCCGACGAGGCCGACGCGCTCCGCCGCCTGATGTCGGGACTTCGGCCTCCGCTCCTCGAGGAGCGCGGCCTCATCCCCGCCCTTCGCGAGATGCTCACAAGGTTCGGCGCCGACAACGGGGTCGAGACCAGCTTCACGTCGGGCACGTTGCAGACGGTGCCGGACGACGTCGAGACGCTCGCGTGGCGCGTCGTGCAGGAGGCGCTGACGAATTGCGGCAAGCACGCGAACGCGTCCCGCGTGACGATGCACGTCGAGACCGACGCGGGACAGCTGCAGGTCGAGGTGGCCGACGATGGGATCGGGTTCGACTACTCGGGACGCTCCCGCGAGTTCCTGCGGAGCGGCCGAGTCGGCCTCGC
The DNA here is from genome assembly GCA_036556805.1 of Actinomycetota bacterium. Classification (GTDB taxonomy): domain Bacteria; phylum Actinomycetota; class UBA4738; order UBA4738; family HRBIN12; genus DATBIS01. Next base: position 4,662 of record DATBIS010000053.1, read on the forward strand.
GTCCATGCGCGAGCGCGTGGAGCTCTCGAACGGGACGCTCGCGGTGCACTCGACGCCCGGCAAGGGCACGACGATCACCGCGACCTTGCCGCTCGACGTGATCACGCTGCGCGAGCTGGCTCCCGCACCGCAGCAGGCGAAGGGCTAGTTCAGGAGCGGTCCCGGTATCCGTCGGACCTGCGGCGGCGGCGACTCCGAAGGCGATGGGGTGCCGGTCGGCTGCGGCGACCGTGTCGGCGACGGCTCCGGCGACTTCGTGGGCTTCGGCGTCGGGCTCGGGGGCGGAGCCGGCGACGGCACCGGCGTCTGCGGCCCCACGGTGTAGCCGGAGGTCGTGCGCGGCTCGGGGAACGGTTTGTTCGGCATGCCCTGCAGCGCCGTGGTCATGAACTCGTGGAAGATCGCGGCCGGGATCGTGCCGCCGAACACGGCCGGGACGCCCTCGACGCTGACGAGCGGCTCCGTGTCGGTCTTCGGGTAGCCCACCCACACGCACGTCGCCAGCTGCGGCGTGTAGCCGCAGAACCACGCGTCGACGTAGTTCTGCGCGGTGCCGGTCTTCCCGGCAACGTCGTGGCCGCTCACGGCGGCCGCCGTACCGGTCCCGTAGCGCACGACGCCGAGCAGCGTCTGGTTCACCAGCGCGGCGTCGTTCGCGTCGAGCACGCGCTGCGGCTGCGGCGCCACGGTCGAGGAGTCCTTGAGGTCGGCGACGGCCTTGCCCCGGCGAGTGTCCACGGCGAGGAGGGGGGTGGCCCAGCGACGCATGCCGTTCGCCGCCAGGGTCGCGTACGCGTTCGTCATCTCGAGCGGCGCGACCGGCAGCGTGCCGAGCGTGATCGAGCACACGGCACCGAGCTTCGCCCGGATGCCGAGGTCGTGCGCCGCCTGCACGATGTTCTCGGGTCCGACTGCCACCGCGACCTGCGCGAACACGGTGTTCACCGAGTGCCACGTCGCGCTCTCCAGCGTGAACGTGCCCGCCTCCGAGTCCGAGGCGTTCGACACCGTCCAGGGCTCTCCGTTGAAGTAGCACTCCTTGTTCGGGATCTCGATCGAGGACGGACCGTGCCAGTACGCGTGCAGGTTGTAGTGCTCCCGCATGGCGGCGGTGAGCGTGAACGGCTTGAACGCGGATCCCGCCTGGCGGCCCGATCCGGCGAATCCCCTCATGCCGGTCGTCGCGAGGTTCACCTGCGACCTGCCGTAGTTGCGGCCGCCCACCATCGCGACGATCTGCCCTGTGCGCGGGTCGATCGACACGAGCGAGGCCTCGGGGTCGTCCTTGTCGGGCAAGTGGGAGCTCACGGCCTCCCACGCCGCCTGCTGGAGGTTGAGGTCCAGGCTCGTCGTCACCCGGTAGCCGCCGCCGAACACGTTCGCCTCCCCGTATTTGTCGATGAGCCGCTGCTTCGCGTACTCGACGAAGTACTGCGAGTGGTCGTGCTCTGCCTCGACCGTGAACAGCTGCTTCGACGGGTCCTCGGAGAGGATTCCGATCTTGTGGCTCTTGAGCTGCTCGGCACGCTCGGCCGGCACATAGCCGTAGTTCGCCATCTGGTCGAGCGCGTAGTTCCGCCGCATGATCGCACCCTCGGGATTCACGTACGGGTCGTAGTAGGAGGGCGACGTGATCAGGCCGGCGAGCGTCGCCGACTGCCACGTCGTGAGATCGGCGGCGTCGACCCCGAAGTAGGTCTTCGCGGCCGCCTCGACGCCGTACGCCCCGTGCCCGAAGTAGATCGTGTTGAGGTACTGCGTGAGGATCTGGTCCTTCGAGAGCTTGTTCTCGAGCTTGATCGCGAGGAGCACCTCGCGGACCTTCTGGCCGATCGTCCGGGGCGGGACGTCGTAGGTGGTGGTGCCGTCCTCGTTCTCGACGTACGTGCCCGCGTACACGTTCTTCACGAGCTGCTGCGTGATGGTGGAGCCGCCCTGGACGACCTCGCGCTTCACGATGTCGGTGTACGCGGCGCGGAGGATGCCGATCGGGTCGACCGCGTGGTGCTGGTAGAAGCCGTGGTCCTCAACCGAGATCACGGCCTCGCGGAGGGTCGCCGGCATCGACGTGAAGGGGATGACGGTGCGGTTCTCCGCGCCGTGCAGGGTCGCGAGAAGCGTCTTGCCGTCGGAAGCGTAGACGTAGGTCGACTGGATCGGGGGGAGCCGTTGGGGCAGCTGCAGGTGTGCGTACACGTACACGAGCGTGAGGAAGACGCCGAGCAGCGCGAGCACAGGTGTGAGGACGAAGGCCCACCAGTAGCGCCGGAAGAACCCCTTCTTCTTCTGCGGCTTCTGGGCCTTCTTCGGCGCGTGCTTCGGTCCGCTCCGTGCGGGTTTGGGAATGGTCGTGGTCACGACACCTCGATTGTATCCGGCACCCAATGCAGACCGGGCTCGAAGTTGTGGTGTTCCCGCGATTCCGACCACAGAAACGCTCGCCTAGAGTGCATTCGTGGACGACACGAGCCCGATGCGCTGGTTGGTCTGGGAACTGATCAAGTACGTGATGCTGGGCGTCATCGCCTGGCTCGTGATCCTCGCCATTCCGGGGGAGCAGCCCCGCTGGTTGCAGTTCGCCATCGTCCTGCTCGTGGCCTTGGCGATGACCATCGTCATCTACCGCGTTCGTGTCTCGAGAGGTCGGCGCGGACCGTAGGTGAGTCTGATCAGCCGACGGCGGTGCGGGCGGTGAAGGCCTCGGAGAGATGGTTCCACTGACAGCCGCAACAGACCTCGACCACGTAGCAGCAGGCGCCGGCGTGCGCCGCGGTGAGCTTCAGCCCGGTCTCGATCGACCAGACGCGGCCGTTGTCCTGCTTTAGGCCGTCGCCGTAGACGTACGCGAGCAGGACGAGCTTCTCCTTCTCGCACACGGGGCAGTCCGCCATGGTGGGCTCCCCCACGTGCTTCGCCGCGCGCATCAGCTCGGGGTGCGCGTCGCACAGCTCCTCGACCGATCGGAGGCCTCGTCGCGCGTCTCGCAGAAGCGCCCGCTTCGCAAGCGTGTAGTCGATCACGCCGAGGTCGGAACGCCTCGACCTGCCGAGCGGTGCCCTCCTCTTCTGCATGACCGGCAAAGTGTACTCCTGGTCCCCGACGAGGGGGACCCGCCATCGGTCTCGTTCGCAACGTAGTCTTTCGTCGTCCTTGACATCCGCATGGATCGGCGGCGGTGGTCCGAAACGAGTAGCCCCTGGGAGTCCCTTGATCCGTCGGCGGGTCACGAGCGACCGGGTCCGGAGCCACTCGTCCCGCGCGCGAGCGGGTCGCGGGCGCTCGCGCGGGGGCTCGTGAAGCGCTGTCCCCTCTGCGGCGAGCCACACATCTTCGGCAGCTGGATGCAGCTCCGCGAGCGATGCCCTCGCTGCGACCTTCGGTTCGAGAAGGAGCAGGGCGGCTTCCTCGGCGCGATGACCCTGACATACGGGCTCGCCATGGTCGTGTGGCTCGCCGTGCTCGTCGTGGTGCTGATCGCGACCGTGCCTGACGTCCCCGTCGGCCCGCTCATCCTCGCGAGCGTCGCGATCATGGTTGCCGTGCCGCTGCTCACGTACCCGAACATGAAAGGCGCCTGGGCCGCCGTCGAGTACCTGGTCGAGCGCAGCCAGCCGGAGTACCGCCCGCCCGTCCGGCGAGACCCGCGGGCGAGAGACCTGGAGTGACGTCGGCTAGTCCGCCGGGGCCTCGAACATCCATCGCTGACCTTCCAGGTCGGCAGCGGTGTACAGCCGGCCGAAGGAGAGCGACTCGGGTTCGCGAAGGATGGTCGCGCCCTCAGCCCTCGCACGTTCGCAGTGGGCATCCACGTCATCGACCGTGACGTGCACGCCGTTGATGACCCACGGGACATCCAGCCAATCCCGGGCGTACGTGCACACCTCGGCGTGATGGGCCGGACTCATATAGCTCTCGCCCGGCCATCCGAGGAAGACCACGGCGCCGTCGAGCTCGAGTTCCGCGTGGGTCACGCGGCCCTCCTGGTCCGAGAAACGCTGGCCGCGTTCGCGGAAGCCGAACGCTCGCGTGAGCCACGTCACGGCGGCATCGACGTCTTCGTACGACAGCATGGGAGTCGCGGCCTGCGTCATCGTGCCCTCCATCCTCGCCCCTCTTGTGCTTGAGTCTTGTCCTTCCCCGAGGACCGCGTCGACCCTTGCGGGTGAAGGCGACCGCTCGCTACTGTCGGTCCGTGGCCAGAGTCCCCCTCCGGTTTGCCCGAGCGACGGTCGCTCTCGAGATCGCGATGCTCGCCGTGGCGGCCACGCCGGTCCCCGCATCGAGCGCCGTGGCGCGCCCGAACATCCTCGTGTTCCTCACCGACGATCAGCGCACCGACTCGATGGACGCGCTCCCGAAGACGCTCGAGTGGTTCGCCGACGCCGGCACCTCCTTCCCGAACGGCCTCGTGACGACGCCGCTGTGCTGTCCGTCGCGAGCCTCGATCCTGAGCGGCCGCTACGCGCACAACACCGGGGTACACACGAACTCGTCCGTCGAAGAGGTGTACGCGTTCGACCAGTCGGCCACGGTCGAGGCGTATCTCCAGGCGGCCGGGTATCGCACCGCGATCGCCGGGAAGTTCCTGAACCTGTGGAACCTGCAGGACACGCCGCCCTACTGGGACCACTACGCGATCATGAACCAGGCCTACAACAACCCGAAGGTGAACATCGACGGGGACTACACACAGCACTTCGGGGAGTACTCCACCGAGCTCGTGGGCGAACAGGCGATCGACTTCCTCGACGACTTCGACCACACCGACGACGCCGCGCCGTGGTTCCTGTACGTGACGCCGTTCGCCCCGCACGCGCCCTACACGGCGTCGGCCACCTACGCGGATTCGCCGATCGACACGTGGGCGGGCAACCCCGCGGTCTTCGAGTCCGACCGCAGCGACAAGCCAACCTGGGTGCAGACCACCGTGGGGACGCTCGCCTCGGCGAACGTCGTCCGCACCGGTCAGTACCGAACGCTGTTCTCCGTGGACGATGTCGTCGACGACGTCATGACCCACCTCGACGAGCTCGGCGAGTCCAACACGCTTGCGATCTTCATGTCCGACAACGGCTACACGTGGAGCGAGCACGGCATCAACGCGAACAAGCGCGTGCCCTACCTCCCCTCGGTCGAGGTCCCGTTCTTCGTGCGGTGGCCGGGCCACGTGGAGGAGGGCGCGACGGACGAGCGCATCGTCGCGGGGATCGACGTGGCGCCGACGGCGCTCGACGCCGCGAACGTTGCCGAGCCCGACCACCCCGCGATGGACGGGCTGTCGGTGCTCTCGGGATCGTCGAGGAGCCGGATCCTGCTCGAGTACTGGCGGAGCGGCGACGACGTGAAGTGGCCCTCCTGGTCGGCGGAACTCACGTCCGCCACGCAGTACATCGAGTGGTACGACGACGACCTGCAGACGATCACGTTCAAGGAGTACTACGACCTCGCGAACGATCCCTGGCAGCTCGTGAACCTGTTGGACGACGGCAACGGCGCGAACGACCCCGACGCGAAGACACTGTCGAAGGACCTCGCCGTCGATCGCGTGTGCGCGGCGTCGACGTGCGTGGACCCGATCGAACCCGACACGACGGCGCCGACGGCCGTGACGGGTCTTGCGGCGGCGTGGGACGGCGACAAGGTGACGCTCGAGTGGGAGCCGTCCACCGACGCGGTGGGAGTGGTGGCGTATCGCGTGTTCCGCAACGGCGTGTTCCTCGGCAGGGTCGGCCCCGCGATCCTGACGTTCGAGGATGCGACGGCGTCACCGGGCGAGACCCTCACGTACAAGGTCCGCGCGAAGGATCGGGCGGGGAACCGGTCGCCCGCGGGCAAGGTGAAGATCTCGATCCCCTGAGCTCGTCCCTGGCGCGCGGCCGGCGCCGGGCCCTACGATGCCGCCACCATGCCCTGTCCCCGATGCGGCTCGGACATTCCCGGCGGCGCGCGCTTCTGCCCTTCCTGCGGCACGGAGCTCGCGCCGGTAGCCGGGCAGGAGGAACGCAAGCTCGTCTCGATCCTCTTCGTCGACCTCGTCGGTTCGACCGCGCGCGGCGACGGCGCGGACCCGGAGGACGTGCGGGATCGCAACCAGCTGTACTTCGACACGGCGCGCGAGCGCATCGCCCAGTACGGCGGGGTGGTCGAGAAGTACATCGGCGACGCGGTCGTGGCGGTGTTCGGCGCGCCGCTCTCCCGCCTCGACGACGCGGAGCGCGCGGTGCGCGCCGGTCTGGGCCTCCTGGAGGGCATCGTTGAGCTGAACGCGTCGCATCCTGGCCTCGACCTCGAGGCGAGGGCCGCCGTGTGCACGGGCGAGGCGGTGGTGACGCTCGACCCCGCGCCCGGCGAGGCGCTCGCGACCGGCGACGTCCTCAACACCGCCGCTCGGCTGCAGTCGGCCGCACCCGCGGGACGCGTGATCGTCGGGCTCGAGACCCATCGCCTGGCTCGCCACGCGTTCGCGTTCGAAGAGCTCCCACCGGTCGTCGCGAAGGGCAAACGGGAACCGCTCGCGGCATGGGTGGTGGGAGCGCCGGTCGCGGCGCCGGGAAGCCGTCCGGTCTCCCGAACGCCGCTCGTCGGCCGCGACCGGGAGCTCGTGCTCATGCGCACGGTGTGGGACGGAGCGATGAGCCGCAGACGACCGCATCTGATCTCGGTGCTGGGCCCGCCGGGCGTCGGCAAGACCAGGCTCGCCCGCGAGTTCGCCTCCGAGGTGGAGTCGGGGAGCCGCGTGATCTGGGGCCGTAGCCTCCCGTACGAGGAGCAGACGCCGTATCGCGCATTCGGCGAGATGCTCCGGCACACCGCCGGCATCTTCGAGAACGATCCGGTTGGGGTCGCACGCGACAAGCTCGCCGAGACGGCGGGCGAGCTGTTCCCTCCCGAGGAGGCTCGCGACGCCGCCCGCTTCCTGAGCCTGCTGCTCGGACTCGGCATCGATACGCCTGCCGACGAGCCGATCCACCTGCTGTTCACCGCGCGGCGATTCGTCGAGGTGCTCGCCGAGCGCGAGCCGCTCCTGCTGGTGTTCGAGGACCTGCACTGGGCGGACGACGCGCTGCTCGACACGATCGACTATCTCGCCTCGCACGTGAAGGATGCGCCGGTCGTCTTCCTCGCGCTCGCGCGGCCCGAGTTCCTGGAGACCCGGCCGATGTGGGGCGGTGGCATGATGGGCAAGACGACGCTGCCGCTCGAACCGCTGACGCCGGAAGAAGCGCAGACGGTCGTGTCGTCGCTTATGGGCGGCGCCGTGGACGCGACGGTCGAGCGCATCGTCTCGATGGCCGAGGGGAACCCGTTGTTCCTCGAGGAGCTCGTGGCTTCGGTCGCCGACGAGACCGCGACGGCGGAGCTCCCGACGACGGTGCGCGCGGCGATCTCGTCGAGGATCGACGCGCTACCACCCGCGGCGCGCACGGCGTTGCTCGGGGCGTCGGTGATCGGACAGACGTTCTGGCGGGAGATCCTTGCCTCGACCGGTCAGCTCGAAGACGTCGACGGCGCACTCGACGCGTTGGAGGCTCGCGGATTCGTCGTGCGTCGCGCGCAGAGCAAGGTGCAGGGCGACACGGAGTTCGCGTTCAAACACGTGCTGATCCGAGACGTCGCGTACGGCACGCTTCCCCGCGCGACTCGCCGCGAGCTCCACGCCGCGACGGCCCGCGCGATCGAGGAGGCCGCGAGCGATACCGGCGTCATCGCGTCGCTGCTCGCGCATCACTGGCGGGAGGCCGGAGACGTCGCCCGCGCGATCGAGTACATCCTCGCGGCGGCCGAACGGGCGCGCGACGCCTCGGCGATCGAGGAGACCTACGAGCTGTACACGCGGGCGCTCGATCTCGCGACCACCGACGAGGATCGGCGGCGCATCCGCTTGCGACGTGGGCTCGCGCTGGTGACGCTCGAGCAGTACGGCCGCGCCCGCCCCGAGTTGGAGGAGCTGCTCACCGAGCTCGAGGGGCACGACGAGCTGGAGGCGGTGCTGGGCCTCGCGGAGGCCACCACGTGGACCGAGCGGACGGAGGAGACCATCGAGCTCGCCGAGCGCGCGCTGAAGCTCACGGCGGAGCTCGGGGCCGCCGAGCTCGAGCCGCTCGCGGTCGCGAGGCTCGCCCAGGCGTACGCGATGCGGGGCGAGGACGGCGACCTCGACCGGTCCGTGGAGGCCGGGGACCGAGCGCTCGACCTCTGGGTGCCGGACGTCCGCAATCGCGCGCTCGCCGAGCACTACCACATGCAGGCCGACGCCTACTACTGGACCGGCGGCTACCGGCGCGCGCTCGACCTCTCGCGGCTCGCCGCCGAGACCGGCGGCCTCGAGCCGAACAGCGCGGAGTTCGTGCTCCGAGGGGCCGGCATGGAGGGGCTGATCCTCGCCGGCATGGGGCGGTACGAGGAAGCCATCGAGGCATCCGACGCCGCGATCGCGATCGCGAAGCGCATGGGGCGCAAGGACAACGTGATGCTGAACTACTCGACGACGCCGCTGCGCGAAGTGTTCGCCCTCGATGAGGCTCGCGAGCGAAGCGCCACCGTCGCCGATCGCCTCGGGCCGTCGGAGTTCAACATGCCGTGGATGAACGCGAGGGCGGACGTCATCGGCGCCGACCTCCTCTTGGGCGACTACGGCCGCGTGGAGAAGACCCTGCCGCAGGCGTGGGAGGACGCGGTGGCGAGCCTCGCGTGGGAGCGGTGGCTCGTGAGCGGCCGCCTCGCCGCCGATCGCGCCGAGCTCGAGCTCGCGCTGGGACGGCTCGACGAGGCGGTGACGTGGGCGCGGCGCGCGATCGACATGGCGACCTCGGTCTCGCGCCGCAAGTACCTCGCGATCGCGCGGACGATCCTCGGTCGCGCGCTCACGGCGCAAGGCCTTGCGGCGGAGGCGACGGCGGAGCTTCGCTCCGCCGTCGCCGAGGCCGATGCGCTCGGCTCACCCTTGTTCCGTTGGCGGTCGCG
>DATBIS010000054.1:0-13706 GCA_036556805.1 Actinomycetota bacterium
GATCGCAGCGTGCAGATCGCTCAAAACACGAAGAACCTCGAAGGCGCGACCGTGCTCACCGCGCCCCCCACCGACGGCGCCTACACGAACGACATCGTGACCGAGGCGATCGGCAACTTGGAGGAGCTCGGCGTCGATGTCGACGGGAACGACTTCCAACCGATCCAGGTGACCCTCGAGGAGGGTGGCGTCTGAGGACGCGCTGACGGACGTGCAACGGGCGCCCGCGAAGCGGGCGCCCGTGAACACCGACGCGCTCCGACGCCAGCGCCGGGCGTCGCAGCTGCTCCACGCGCCACGACGGCGATCGCCCATCGAGCTTGTTCACCACCTCGAAGGGTGACGTTTTGACCGCCCCGCGGGTGGATACGAGCGAGCGAGGAGGTGCGGCGATGCCGGGACGGGCGAACGTGAAGAACGAGAAGCAGTACGAGGCGTTGAAGCGCAAGGGGATGTCGAAGGAGCGGGCGGCGAAGATCGCGAACTCGCCGGGCGCATCGAAGCGAGGCGGAACGAAGTCGGGGTCCGGAGGCGATTCCCGTCAAGGCGGCACGACGGCGCAGAAGAAGGCAGCGGGTCGCAAGGGCGGCAAGGCGACGGCGCGCAAGCGGTCCGGTTAGCGCTGGTTGTGGGTGGAAGCTTCGTTCCGTAGCGTTGGGCCGGCGTGAGCGAAGGCTTCCGGATCGAGCCGCTGGACGGTGACGGTGTCCGCCTGATCGGCGAGCTCGATCTCGCGTCCTACGACGAGGCGGCACATCAGCTGTCCCGGTTGCTCGAGTCGGACGGCGACGTCACGCTCGACATCTCGGAGCTCTCGTTCGTGGATAGCAGCGGCATCCGCCTGTTCATCCGGTTGCACCTCGCGCTCGAGGGCCGCGGGACGCTCACGCTCCGCTCGCCGACCCCTCAGGTGGCAAGGATCCTGCGCATGTCGGGGGTCGCCGACGTGGGGATCGGCGTCGAGGAAAGCGGGCAATGAGCGACTCGACGACCACGAGAACGTTCGCGGCGGATCGGGCGGTACTCGCCGACGTGCGAAGGTTCGTCGCGGCCGAAGCCGAGAGGCTGAGCTTCTCCGACCACGCGCACGACCTGCAGCTCGCCGTCAACGAGGCGTGCGCGAACGCCATCCTCCACAGCCAGACCCGGGAGATCCGCGTGTCGATCGGGTTGGTCGGCGCGTGCTTGCAGATTGCGGTGGAGGACGACGGCATCTACCGCGACAAGCTGCCGGTCCCCGAGGTCGATCGGGAGGGCCATCGCGGCATCCCACTGATGGCGGCCATGGTCGACAAGTTCACGCTCCGACGCGGCACGGAGGAGCGACGGGGCACGCTCGTGCAGTTCGTGAAGTGCAAGAGCTGACGGACCCGCTTCACTTCGCCCAGAGCACCAGCACCGCGATGTCGTCGCGCTGCTCGTCGCTGATCAGCGAGGTCACGTAGCGCTCGATTCGCTCGCGGATGTCCGCGGCCGACGAGGCCGGCGCGCCCCCCAGCATGCGCATCAGGCCGGTCGGCTCGTCCGCGGCGATCTCGTCTCGCCGCACGATCCCGTCGGTGAAGGCGACCAGCGCCTCCCCCCGCCGAAGCCGGACCTCCACGTCCTCGACCCGGATCTCCTCCGTGACGCCCAGCAGCGTGCCGTAGGAGCCAAGCCGTTCCGTGCGGCCATCGAGCGCGATCCGCTGCGGCAACGGATGACCTCCGGACGAGAGCACGACGCGCGCCCCCCCGTCCGTCTGAGGCTCGATCGCGAGGTAGGCGACCGTACAGAAGCGGCCGTCGAGGTGCTCGCGGAGCAGCGCGCGGTTGAGCGCCGCGAGGGCCTCGCTCGGGCGCTCGAGCTCCGCGGTCGCGCGGAGCGTGTGCCGCGCGAGACCCGTGATGGCCGCCGCCTCGAGCCCCTTGCCGCACACGTCGCCGATCACCGCGACCCACCGACCGTCACCGGCGTCGAACACGTCGTAGAAGTCCCCCCCGATCTCGTAGCCGGAAAACGCCGGGAGGAAGAGCGCCTCGATCTCGAGCCCCGGGATCGTCGGCAAGGTCGGAGGGAGCAAGCCCTGCTGCAGCGTCCGGGAGGCGTGGTCGCGCTCGTGGTACAGGCGCGCGTTGTCCAGGGCTCGAGCCATCCGGCGCGCCGCCTCTCGGGCGAACCCGAGCTCGTCGGGGTCCCCGAAGTCGCGGATCGGACGCTCCACGACGAGCACGCCCGACGTCGAGCCCGCGATCGTGAGCGGCAGGCCGACGCCCGGCCACGCGTCTTCCTCGTCGTGCTGGATCAGGTGCACCCCTTCGCCGTCGAACGCGCGGTCGTAGGACTCGACGACGAGCGGTGACGGCTCCATTCGTTCGGCCTCGTGGCCGCGTGTGCGGATCCCTGCCTCGTCGACGACCGCGAGGACGGACGGCCTCCCCTGCTCGCGAACGCACAGGGTGGCGTGCCGGCCGAGGTGATCGACGGTCAATCGAACGATCATGGCGGCCGTCTCCTCGTAGTCGAGCGTGCGAGCGAGCTCTTGCGACACCCTCGCGAGCTCGTCGAAGCGGGACCTCGTCGCCCGCTCCCGTTCCTGGGAGCGGGCGCGCGCGATCGCCTGCGCACACTGCTCGCCGATCGAGCGCAGGAACGTGAGGTCGCTGTCGTGGAACGTGGAGTCGGGCGGATAGGAGGCCGAGAAGCCGCCGATGGCGGTCTCGCCCAGCAAGAGAGGAAGACAGACGAGCGCGTGGTCACGTTGCTCGCCCCTGCCTTTCAGCGCGGGATAGCGGCGATCCCGCTCGGCGGTCGTCGACAGCACGATCGGCCGGCGCTCGTTGATGGCGTCGGACATCGGCAGCGACTCGTCCATCGAGAACGACTGCCAATAGGGGTGGTCGTCGGGTTCGTAGCCGCTCGTCCCCACGAGGTCGACCCGACCCCCCTCGTTCAGGACTCCGACCGTGCCGGCGACGGCGCCCGCCAGACGGATCCCGTGGTTCAACATGACGTTCGTGATCTCGTCCACCGTGGTCGCCCTTCCGAACTCCGCGGTGGCGTCCTTGAGGATCTCGTTGCGGTGGGCCTCTCGCGTCGCCGCGCGGCGTGCCTCGACCTCGGCGGAGAGAAGCCTCGCCGTGTCGATGGCAAGCGCGGCCCGATCGGCGATCTCCTCCGCGAGCTGGAGGTCCGCCTTTCCGTACCGTGCGTGCGTCTCCGCTCCGATGAGCGTCAGCGCACCGAAGGTCCGCTCACGGGAAGTAAGGGGTACGGTCATGGCGGACCGCAGTCCGAGCCCGCGGATCGATGCGAGCAGCTCGGGGTCGGGAATCAACTGCTGCAGCATCTCGTCCGTGATGGTCTCCGTCAGCTCGGACCGACCGGTGCGAATGACGTTGGGGACGCCGCTCGTCGAATCGGGGTCGGTCGGAAACCTTCGTTGCAGGTCCTTCGCAAGCTCGAGCTTGCTCGCATCGGGGTGCACGACGATCGCGTTGCGGATCTCGCCTCCCTCCAGGAGATCCACCGAGAACCAGTCCGCGAGCGCCGGCACGAGCACGTCGCCGAGCCCACGAAGGGTCGACTCGACATCGAGCGAGCCCGACATCACGTCGCCGGCGCGTGCGAGGAACGACAGTCGATCGCGTTCGACCGAGCCGGTGCGGAGCGCGCGGTCGAGCCGGGCGAGAAGCTGTGCGAGCACGACGGCCACGACGATGAACAGGACGATCGCCCAGACGTCCTGCTGTCGAGCAAGGCCGAGCTCGCCGACCGGTTCCGTGAAGTACCGGTCGATGAAGAACACGGACATGGTCGTGGCGACGCCGGCGGCCAGGAGCCTTCCGAAGAACGTCGCGGCCACGACCACGAGCAGGTACGGAACACCGGGAAGCGTCGCGAACGCGTCGGTGCGAACGATCGGGGTGATCGCGATCGGTCCTGCGACCGCGATCGCGAGGCCGGCGATCAGCCGCCGTCGATCGGGGGGCAGGAAGAGGCCGCCGAGTCGAGATCCGAACGCAGGACCCGTGCGCCTCATCCCGTCCTCACCCGTCCTCGCTTCGTCCGGCGGGCCACTCGACGCCCTCCCAGGGGTCGTAGTCGACCTCGAGGGCCTCTTGCGCCGGGCGCTCGGCCTCCGGCACGTTCCGGAGGTTCACGCGGATCCGCGTCCACGTCGTGCTGCGCCCCCGCATCGAGTCCACGAGGACGTCCGTGGGACCCAGGAGCGAGGCGGCCGACGCATGCTTCGCCTTCCACCGCTCAAGACCTTCGAGCGCCTCGCGCTCCGTCGCCGCTCGCGCGATCTCGATCAGCGGCATCGTCGTGCGGCGGCGCCCGGTCGGACCGCTGGTCTTGCCGGGAGCCGGCGGCGGCACGAATCCCTCGGGGGTCGCCGGGCCGCCCTTGCGCTTCGACGGCTGGACGCGGCGGGGCTCCCCCGGCTGCTTCTCGTACTGCGGTGGCCATGGGGCGTCGGCGAACCCCGCCGACTCGTGATGCGCGGAGAGTTCGAGCAGCGCGTCCAGCGCTCCGGCGGAGGCGTCCATCCCCTCCCACGCGTCGCCTTCCGCAGCGAAGCGGTCGGGCGCGGTCTCGACCGTGAACGCCGCCGGGTCGCAATCCGGGACCTCCTCCCACGTGAGCGGCATCGACACGCGTGCGTCGGATGTCGGGCGCACCGAGTACGCCGACGCAACGGTCCGGTCCTTTGCGTTCTGGTTGTAGTCGAGGAAGACCCCGTGGCGCTCCTCCTTCCACCACTTGCTGGTGGCGATCTCGGGCACCCGGCGCTCGACCTCGCGCGCGAGCGCGACCGCCGCGCGGCGCACCTCCGTGAACGACCACCGTGGTTCGATCCGGCTGTACACGTGGAAGCCGCGCGATCCCGACGTCTTCGGCCACGCCGTGAGGCCGAACTCCTCCAGAACGTCCCTGGCGGTGAGCGCGACCTCCACCACATGCTCCCACGGCACCCCCGGAAGCGGGTCGAGGTCCACGCGGAGCTCGTCGGGATGGTCGAGGTCGTCGGCGCGCACCGGGTGCGGGTTCAGGTCGATGCAGCCGAGGTTCACGATCCACGCGAGCTGCGCGGCGTCCGACACCACGATCTCGTCGGCGGTCCGGCCCGACGGGAAGCGCAGTTCGACCGTCTCGATCCACGCCGGGCGTGAGGTCGGCGCGCGCTTCTGGAAGAAGAACTCCCCCTCGGCGCCGTTCACGTAGCGTTTGAGGGCCATCGGCCGTCCCTCGATGCCGCGCAGCGCCCCGTCGGCCACCGAGAGGTAGTAGCGGACGAGCTCGAGCTTCGTGAGGCCCGAGGCCGGAAAGAAGACCTTCCCCGGGTTCGAGATCGCGACCTCGCGACCGTCGAGCTCGAGCACCTCTTTCGGCGTGGGCATCCCACCACGATAGGTGTGCGCGGCGCCTCGAGCGACCCGATCAGAACGGGTACTCGGGCAGCTCTCCTCGCAGCGTGACCCACTGGCTCTGCGTGAACGCCTCGACGTTCGCCTGAGGCCCGCCGAGCCACGAGCTCCCGGTGCCCTTCACGCCGCCGAACGGGTTCACGACCTCGTCGGCCACCGTCTGGTCGTTCACGTGCACGACGCCGACCGGGATCCGGTCGGCGATCTCGAGGCCCTTCATCACGTCGCGCGTGAGGATGCCGAGCGACAGACCCTGCTCGCTCGCGCTCGCGAGCCCGACGGCCTCGTCGATCGAGTCGAACGGCACGACGGGAGCGACCGGGCCGAAGATCTCCTCGACGAACGCGGGCGAGTCGGCCGGCACGTCCGCGAGCACCGTCGGGCGATAGAAGAGACCCTCGAACGTCCCGCCCGCCGCGAGCCGTGCGCCACCCTCGAGACTCTCGGTCACGATCCGATGGATGCGGTCTCGCTGGCCCTCGTCGATGACCGGGCCGAGCGCCACCTGGTCCGTCGCCGGGTTGCCCACCGGCGTGTGCTCCGCGTGCTTCGCGAGCACGTTCGCGTACTCGTCGGCAATGCCTCGCGCGACGAGGTGCCGACCGGTCGTCATGCAGATCTGGCCCTGATGCATGAACGATCCGAACGCTCCCACCGACACGGCGCGCTCGACGTCGACGTCGTCGAGCACGAGCATCGCGTTGTTGCCGCCGAGCTCGAGGTGGCACCGCTTCACGTGCCTCGCCGCGAGCTGGCCGACCTCGCGGCCGGCGCGCGTCGAGCCGGTGAACGAGACCATCGAGACCCCTGGGTCGGCGACGACGGCCTCCCCGATCTCGGGGCCGCCCGGCAGCAGGTGGAAGAGGCCCTGAGGCAGTCCCGCCTCCTCGAACACGCGCGCGAGCACGACGCCGCCGCACACGGCCGTGCGCGGATCGGGCTTGAGCAGTACGGCGTTGCCGAGCGCGAGTGCCGGTGCGACCGCGCGGATCGACAAGATCAGTGGAAAGTTGAAGGGCGCGATCACGCCCACCACGCCGAACGGCACGCGCCGCGAGAAGCTGAGGATCGGGTCTCGCGTTCGCAACAACTCGCCGTACGGCCGCGACGGGAGGCCCGACGCCTCGTAGCAGGCGCTTGCGGCGAACCACGTCTCGAGGCCGGCCTTCGGAGGGATCGAGCCGGACTCGCGGACGATCCAGCCCTGGATTTCCTCGCCGTGCTTCTCGAACAGCGCGCCCGCCCGCCGAAGCACCGCGGCTCGCTCCTGATAGTCGGCGGCCGCCCAAGGTCGCTGGGCATCGGTGGCGTGGGCGGCGGCGCGCGCGACGTCCTCGGCCGTCGCCGAGCCGAGGCGGCCCAGCTCCTCGCCGGTCGCCGGCTCCACGACGGAGATCTCGGGACCGCCGCCTGCGGTCCACGATCCGTCGAAGATCTTGCCGGTCCAGTTCTCGGCGTCGAGCAGCACGGCTTCCCTCCCTCCCTCATGGCAGGAGGGCCGGCCTTGCGGCCGGCCCTCCCCTCGTGGTCTATGCGGGCAGCTTTCCGCTGCTCTCGCACGGGTTGTTCGACAGGATGTTCCGGAAGTTCTCGAAGAAGAACCCCGTGGACGACGGCCCCGTCGGGTAGGCGAGCGCGTAGATCGGCCCGTACTCGGACGTGGACGTTCCGCCGAACGTGTTCACGGTGCCCGGGATGTTCGTTCCACCCTCCTGCCACCCGCAGTTCTTGGTCCCGCGCGTGGAGTAGATCGGGTAGAAGTTCGTCCCCACCGGCGGGTTCACGCAGTTCTCGCCCGTGGCCGTGTTGCACGGCGGCACGGTGCCGAACTCGATCGCCGGCAGGTCCGCCTCGAACGCGATCTGCGAGTAGTTCTTCCCGTGATTGAACGTCGGGCTGGTGAGGACGAACGAGGGCGAATGCAACGCCGCGTCGGCCGACGGATCGGGGTCCGTACCCGACCACACTGGTTGGTACGCCTCCCCGTCGAAGTCGAAGTCCGTGCCGATACAGCCGCTCACCGGCGCGAGGAGCGATTGCGACGCGTCGAAGCACGGGAAGTCGTCCGTGTCGACCTTTTCGTCCTGTCCACCGGCCTCCTTGCAGCGGCCCGTCGCGGTGTTCACGACGTCGCAGTACTCGAAGTGGCCGATCTCGTCCGAGAACGCCACGTTGTACGAGTGCGCGGCCCATGGGACGCGCGTGTGCACGCCCGAGGTCGCGTACATCGGATGGAATGCGTACGGCGCCTCGGTGCAGGTCGCCGCGTCCGGCTGGAACAGCGGGTGCGCGAACCCGTTCGCGACGCTCGCCGTCATCGAGCCCTTCTCGCCGGTCGTGAGGTCCTTCACCGTCGTGACGAGGCCGGCCGGCGAGTCGTGGATGAGGATCCGAACCTTGTCGTTCGGGTTCATCGATAGGTCGGTGTCCGGGTGGAACGTGAAGCTGTCACCGGTCTGCGCGAGCGGTGACGGCGGCGCGTGCGGCGTTCCGTCGTGGGTGAGGAACGCGAAGTTCGCCCACTCCTCGCCGGCACGCTGCAGGCAGTCGAGGTTGTTGGTCTGCGTGAGGTCGTCCGAGAGCCCGAACACCGCCATCGCGGTGCACCACTGCGTGGCGTCGCAGCTCACGGCGTCGGCCCAGCCCGGCGGATAGAACTGCAGCTCGAGGAACCCCGTCCCGACGTGGTTCCCGATCCAGTCCGGCGCGGTCGGGTCCGCGGAGTCCTTGATGTTCGCGTCGCTCCTGGGCGTGCACGGCTCACCCGGGTTCGGATACGACTCGGACTCGCACAGCGCCATGCCGAACCAGAAGGCGATCGAGCGCTGGAAGTTCCACGTGCCTCCCCCGCCGTGCTGTGCGGGAAGGGTCGGAGCCTCGCCGGGGATCCGGAGGTTGTACTTGTTGCTGTTCCCCGACCCGGGAACGTCCGAGTAGAACAGGATTGCGGGCTCGTCGTGACCCACGTAATCGCCCTCGTAGTTCGTGTGCGAACGGGTGTCGGGGCAGAGCCAGGTGCGGGCCTCGCAGAACGGCGCCGACGTCGTCGCGGCAGCGGTGCCGCCCGCGGAGGCGCTCGCCCGGAGGCCTCCGGGAAGCAGGGCCGCGACGAACAGCGCGACTCCTGCGATGGGTACGATCCGTCGTCTCACGTGCTCCCTCCGATCCATCGAATGGAAGAACGAACGGGCGTCGGATCGGGAGGAGAGCGGGCGTCGTCGTTCGGCAGCCGTTGCGGATCGATGGCCGCCGCCGCCGCGGTCGACGAGCGCTCGGGGGAGTCCACGCCGGAGCGATGCTAGACCTTTTCGGAAAGAGCCGCGTTCGGCGGTGCCGGTGCGGAGCGAGGGCTAGCGGAAGGCGAGCGCCGTGGCGTTGCCGGGCGCCATGAGCGCGTCGACCGCCTGCGCGACCTCGCGGGGGTCGAACGGCTTCGTCATGACCATGTCCGCGCCCTCGGTGAGGCACTCGTCGCGCTCACGGGTCATCGTCACCGCGGTGAGGACGAGGATCGGGACGTGCTTCGTGGCCTCGTCGTCCCGCAGGACCATGAGCACCTCGTGGCCGCTCACGACCGGCATCATGAGGTCGAGGACGATCGCGTCGGGAGCCTCCGAACGCGCGAGGTCGATGCCCTCCTGGCCACCGTCGGCGTACACGATGGAGTGGCCTTCGGACTGGAAGGCGTAGCGGAGCACCGTCCCCACGATCGACTCGTCGTCGATCACCAACACTCGTGACATACCCATCCCCCCGGATCGGTCTTCCCAGGCATCGGCCCGTTCCGAGGAAATCTGTAGCCCATCGGCGAAGGTCTCGGAGGGCCCGCCGAAAGCCGCCCCCCGGACGTCGCGGCCGTACCCTAGGATGCGCTCATGACGGCCCGGCCCACGATCGACGCGATCCGGCGCGCGCCGAAGGTGCTGCTGCACGACCACCTCGACGGCGGGCTTCGGCCGAGCACGATCGTCGAGCTCGCCGACGAGACCGGCTACGACGCGCTCCCCACCCGCGACCCCGACGAGCTCGGTACGTGGATGACCCGAGGCGCGAGCCGGAAGGACCTCGTCCTCTATCTCGAGACCTTCGCGCACACCGTGGGCGTGATGCAGACGCGCGACGCGCTCGCGCGCGTCGCGCGCGAGTGCGCCGAGGACCTCGCCGAGGACGGGATCGTGTACGCCGAGGTCCGCTTCGCCCCCGAGCTGCACCTCGAACGCGGCCTCTCCCTCGACGAGGTCGTCGAGTCCGTGCAGGAGGGCTTCCGGCTCGGAACCGGGGATCGCCCGATCACGGTTCGCACGCTCCTCACCGCGATGCGCACGGCGGCGCGGAGCCTCGAGATCGCCGAGCTCGCGGTCCGGTGGCGCGATCGCGGCGTGTGCGGCTTCGACATCGCCGGCGCCGAGGCCGGCTTTCCGCCCACCCGGCACCTCGACGCGTTCGACCACGTTCGCCGCGAGAACTTCCACCTCACGATCCACGCCGGCGAGGCGTTCGGGCCGCCGTCGATCTGGGAGGCGCTGCAGATCTGCGGCGCGGAGCGGCTCGGGCACGGTGTGCGGATCGTCGACGACGTGATCACGACGCCTGACGGTCCGGCGACGCTCGGTCCGCTCGCGGCGCTCGTGCGCGATCGCCGCGTGCCGCTGGAGCTCTGCCCGACCTCGAACGTGCACTCGGGCGCCGCGACGTCGATCGCCGAGCACCCGATCGGGCTCCTCACCGACCTGCGATTCCGCGTGACCGTGAACACCGACAACCGCTTGATGTCGGCGATCACCCTCAGTCGCGAGATGGCGAACCTGGTCGACGCGTTCGACTTCGACTGGAGCCGCCTCGAGTGGCTCACGATCAACGCGATGAAGTCGGCCTTCTACCCGTTCGAGGAGCGCTTGCGCCTGATCGACCAGACGATCAAGCCGGGATACGCGGCGCTCCGCGCGCCGGTCGGCTAGGCGTCCTCGTCGGTCACGTGCTCTTGCACGGCCGCCACGCCGTGCTGCGCCGGCACGGCGACCTGGAACGGCACGTCGGGGTTCGGCGGGGGCGCGCGCCACGGACGCGGCTCCCTCAGGCCCACCAGGTCGTCGGGCCGCACCGGCGCGTGGTTGAGCGCGCGACCGGTCGCGTTGCGAACGGCGGCCACGATCGCCGCCGTGGCGACGATGGTCGAGGGCTCCCCCACGCCCTTCGCACCGTACGGCACCCCGGGCTCGGGATCCTCGATCACCTCCGAAACGACCGGCGGCATGTCGAGGATCGTCGGCAGCAGATAGTCGGTGAACGAGGCGTTGCGGAGCTCGCCGCCCTCCACCAGCAGCTCTTCCATCAGCGCGAGCCCCAACCCCTGCGCCGTGCCGCCCTCGATCTGGCCGGTGACGGCCTGCAGGTTCATCGCCTTGCCCACTTCCTGCGCGGCGGCGACCTGCACGACGCGCACGAGCCCGAGGTCGACGTCGACCTCGACGACGGCGCGTTCGGCCGCGAACGCGAGCGCCACGTGCACGTCACCCTGCCCGCGCTCGTCGAACGCGGAGGTCGGCCGGTGGTGGTAGACGCGCGTCGCCTGGACCGGCGGGTCGAGGTGGTCCTCGACGTCGGCGACCGGCAGGCCGTCGACGACCACGCGCCCGTCCTCGATCGACACGGGTTGGTCGTCACCGATGACGAGCGCGCGGCGTACCCGTGCCAAGAGCGCCTCGCGCGCCGCGACCGAGGCCGCGTGCACCGCGCCGCCGGACATCATCGTCTGCCGTGACGCGGAGCTCGACCCCGCAGAGCCCACCGCGGTCGTGTCCGCCGGCAGGACCACGACGTCGCGGATGCCGAGCTCCGTTCGAGCGATCTGCGCAAGCAACGAGTGCACGCCCTGCCCGACCTCGGCCGCCGCGCACCGCACGTGCACCGTCGGCGCGCCGGCGATCGCCTGGATCGTCACGCGCGCCTCCGAGGAGTCGTCGAACCCCTCGCTGTACGCGAGGTTCTTGTAGCCCACCGCGAACCCGACCCCGCGCCGCACCGACTCCCCGCGGCCCACGTTGCCGGCGCCGCCCGGCAGCTCGATGGGGTCCCGTGCGGCCGCGGGTTCCTCGATCGGTTCCGGGATCGCGAGGCACCGAAGGACGACCTCCTCCACCGGCGCGCTCCCCTCGATGACCTGCCCGGTCGGCATCGTCGAACCCTGACGAAGCAGATTCTTGAGCCGAAGTTCGATCGGATCCATCGAGAGCGCCGCCGCGAGCTTGTCCATCTGCGCCTCGTGCCCGAAGCACACCTGCGGCGCGCCGAACCCTCGCATGGCGCCGCACGGCGGGTTGTTCGTGTACAAGGCCGTGCCGTCGATCGACGCGTTGGGGACCTCGTACGGGCCGCACGCGAACGTCGACGCGTTCGCGATCACGGCGGTGGACGAGGACGCGTAGGCGCCGCCGTCGACGAGCAGCCGGACGGAGACGTTCACGAGCTTGCCGTCGCGCGTCGCGCCGTGCCGCATCCACATGCGCGAGGGATGCCGGTGGACGTGGCCGAGGAACGACTCCGCGCGGTCGTACGACATCTTCACCGGCTTCCCGGTGTGCAGGGCGAGCATGCACGCGTGGATGTGCAGGTGGAGGTCCTCGCGCGACCCGAACGCCCCGCCCACACCGGCGAGATGCACGCGCACCTGCTCCTCCGGCATGCCGAGGCACGGCGCGATCTGCTTGCGGTCGACGTGCAGCCACTGCGTCGTCACGTGGAGGTCGACCCCGCCGTCCTCGGCCGGGATCGCGATGCCGGCCTCCGGCCCGAGGGCCGCCTGGTCCTGCATCCCGGTCTCGTAGTAGCCCTCCACCCACACGTCGGCCTCGGCGCCGGGATCGCCGTGCACGATGTGCACGTGGCGGAGCACGTTGCCGAACGGGTGGATCGCGGGCGCTTCGGGATCGAGCGCGCGCTCCATGTCGACGACCGGCTCGAGCACCTCGTACTCGACCCGGATGCGTTCGGCGGCGCGCCGAGCGATCTCGGGATGCTCGCCGGCGACGATCGCGACCGGCTCGCCGACGAACCGCACGACGTCGGACGCGAGCACGGGCTGGTCGGCGAACTCGAGCCCGTAGGTCGGTTTGCCCGGCACGTCGGCCGCGAGCAGGATCGCGTGGACTCCCGGCGTCGCGAGCGCCTCCGCGATGTCGATCGAGCGGATGCGCGCGTGCGGGTGCGGGCTGCGCACCGTTCGCCCCCACAGCATGCCGGCGACGAAGAGATCGCTGCCGTACGCGAACGAGCCGCTCACCTTCGGCGTGCCGTCGGGTCGGATGACCGACTCCCCGACGCCGCCGAGCGGCCGGTCGACGATCGTGGGCGCTGTGGAGCTCCCGATGCGCGTCACCCGGAGCCGCCGATCCGGGCGGCCGCGAGCGCGACGGCATCGAGGATCTTCTGGTAGCCGGTGCAGCGGCAGAGGTTGCCGGAGAGGGCCTCGCGAACCGTGGCAACCGAGGGATGCGGATCGCTCGCGAGCAGGTCCGAGACCGTCACGACCAACCCCGGCGTGCAGAACCCGCACTGCACGGCGCCCGCCTCGAGGAATGCCTGCTGCACGGCATCGAGCTCGTCGACCGTGCCGAGCCCTTCGACGGTCTTCACCTCTCTGTTGTTCGCCTGCGCGGCGAGCACCAGACAGGAGCAGACCAGGTCGCCGTCGAGCCACACGGAGCACGAGCCGCATTCGCCTTGCTCGCACGCGTTCTTCGAACCCGGGAGCTCGAGCTCGTCGCGCAACATCGCGAGGAGGCTCGATCCCTCCCAGACGTCGGCCTCGCGCTCGCGGCCGTTCACGATCGCGCGGACCAGCATCAGCGTGCTCCGCGGTCGGCAAGAGCCCACCGGAGCGCGCGCCGCGCGAGCACGCCCACCGCGTGGCGGCGGTAGGCCGCGGTGCCGCGCAGGTCGTCGATCGGTTGCGCGGCCTCGGACGTGAGCTCGCCGAAGCGATCGACGACCTCGTCGGACACGAGCCGCGCGGGGTCGTCCCATGCGCCCGCCTCCCCGATCGCGCCGGCCGCGAAGGACTCGGCCTCCGGCGCCCGCAGGATCGTGGGTCCGACGCTTCCCAGCGCGACCCGCACGCCGCGCGCGTCCTCGTCGAACTGCACGCACACGCCGCACACCGCGATCACCATCGCGTTGCGGGGGCCCACCTTCGAGAACGAACCGGGGCCTCGTGGCGGCCGCCACCGCATCCCGAGGATCAGCTCCTCGGGGGCGAGCGACGTGCGCTTGGGTCCGGTGAGGAACGTGTTCCACGGC
>DATBIS010000055.1:0-61402 GCA_036556805.1 Actinomycetota bacterium
TCACCGCGTAGCGGGGGATCGTCGGCGAGACGACGTCGGCGAGCGTCCCGTCGGGATCGTGGCGGAACGCCACGATCCCGCCGTCCTTCGCGCCCCTGACCGCGAGAACGAGATCCGGCGTCACGGCCATCGCCCCGATCAGCCCGAGCTTCGGCGTGCTCCTCCACACGAGGTGGCCGGTCGTGCGATCGACGGCGCCGAGGCTTCCGTCGGAGAGGCCGACGAGCACGTGACCGGGCAGGACCGCCGGCGAGCCCCGAAGGACGTGGTCGTTGAACTCGAACTGCCAGACGTGCTCGCCGGTGCCGGTGTCGATCGCGTGCAGCCCGGCGCCTATGAAGTCGATCGCATACACGGCCTCGGCGGTCGCCGCGGGCGCCGACCACGGGGAGACGTACGCGTTCAGGCGAGCGTCCCACGCGAGCGAGCCGTCCTCGGTCGAGAACGCGCGAATCTGACCCCCGCTCGGCGCGGCGGGAGAGACGACCACCACCGACCCGCCGGCTGCGGCCGGGAGTGAGGCGAACGAGGCGGGCGGCGTGAGATCGACGGTCCAGGCCGTCTCGCCGGTCGCCTCGTCGAGCGCGACCAGGGAAGCCGCGAGCGAGCCGAAGTCGGGATCGAGGGGGATCGCGAACACCTTGCCGTCCGCGACCGGCATCGGCCCCTTCGGCTCGCCCGCGAGCTCGGACGTCCAGGATTCGGCTCCGGTGGCCACGTCCACGGCGTACACGGTGCCGTCGCCGTCGGCGACGAAGGCCTGGTCGCCGTCGACGGTCACGCCGGTGCGGCTCACCGCGCCGAGCGTGAGCGGCACGTCCCACGCATCCTTCTGCGTGTCGAGGTCGATGGCGCGCAGCTTCGCGCTCTCCGCGTCCCGGCCGTCGGTGAAGAGCACGAGCGTCCGGTCGCCGCCCGTCGCAATCGCGACCGGTGCCGGCGGGCCGTCGCGCGTGACCGTCCAGCGCTGCTCGCCCGACGCGAGGTCGATGCCGTAGACGGCCTCGGGCCCCGCGGTGACGGCGAGACCGCCGGTCACGACGGGCGCCGACGCACCCTCACCGTCCTTGGGCTCGATCGGAAAGGTCCAGGCCTCCTGGTACGGCGGCTCGGGACCCGATGCGGCGACGCCGGCGTGCGCGGCATCGCCTTGGAACTGCGTCCAGGTGGCGTCGGCCGCCTGGCCGAGCGCTGCGGTCGGCAGCAGGACGAGAAGGGCAACCGCGGCCGCCGCCGCAAGTCGGCGAGCGAGGTCCAGCGTCGAAACGTGCGGGAGTGGGTCGCGCAAGACCGCCCATCCTACCCTGCGGTTTCGGCGACCCGAGCCGCTCCTATCCCTCGGTGAGCGGCGCGAGCCGGATGAGGTCGACGACGGTCCCCGGCGACAGATAGTCCAGCGGATCGACGTACGCGCCGTTGAGCTTCACACCGAAATGCAGGTGCTCCGGCAGCACGCCGGGGTGGCCCGTTCCGGAGAGCGCGATGGTCTCGCCGTTCGCGACGACGTCGTTCTTCGCCACGAGCACCTCCGAGACCCACGAGTAGGTCGAGACCAGCCCGCCACCGTGGTCGACGGTCACGAAGAGATGGCCGGCCACCGTGCCCGCGAACGTCACGGTCCCGGCCTCTGCCGCCGCGACCGGCGTGCCGATGGGCACGGCGATGTCGATCCCGCGATGCCCGGCTCCGAACGGCGACGCGGGCGGCTCGAATCCGTGGATCACGGGGCCGACGACCGGCCACGTCCACGATCCTGCCGCCTGCGCGACGCCGCCGGGCCACGGCACCGACGCGACCGCGACCGCGAGCACGCACGCGACCAAGGCCTTCCTCATGGGACGCGACGCTACGCCCGGCGGCGCGCGACCGCAGTGAACTCGATCACAGTGGCGAACGGCGAGTCGTCAGTCGAACTCGGAGAGCTGGCCGCGGAGGCCGCCGACCGCCTTCGTGTGGATCTGGCACACGCGCGACTCCGTGACGCCCAGGATCTCGCCGATCTCGGCGAGCGTGAGGCCCTCGAAGTAGTAGAGCGTTACGACGATCTTCTCGCGCTCGGACAGCGAGTTGATCGCCGCCGCGAGCAGCCCCCGGGTCTCCTGCCCCTCGAGGCCCGTCGTGGGGTCGACGCTGCGGTCGGCGAGGGTGTCGAGGAGCGAGACCTGCTCGCCGCGGTCGGCGCCCACCGAGACCATCTCGTCGAGCGCGAGCACCGACACGAAGGAGATCTGCGTGACGACGTCGTGCAGCTCGCGACGCGTCATCCCGAGCCGATCCGCGACCTCGTGCTCGGAGGGCTGGCGCTTCAGCATCGACTCGAGGTCCTGGTGCGCCTTGTCGATCTCGCGCGCCTTGAACCGGATCGAGCGCGGCACCCAGTCCATCGCGCGCAGCTCGTCGATGATCGCGCCCTTGATGCGCGGGATCGCGTACGTCTCGAACTTGTTGCCACGGCCCGGCTCGAACTTCTCGAGCGCGTCGATGAGGCCGAACATCCCGTAGCTCACGAGGTCGGACTGCTCCACGCTCGCCGGCAGCCCGACGGCCACGCGGCTCGCCACGTACTTCACGAGCGGCGCGTAGTGCAGGATGAGCCGCTCCCGTGCGTCCGGGGAGCGCGACCCCTTGAAACCGTGCCAGAGCTTCGCGAGCTCGTCGTCGACCTGAGGCGGAATCGTGACGACGTTCCCGCCGCGCGACTTCGCGTTCGTGCGGGCTCCCTTCGCCGGTTCCTTCACGGCGCGCACCCGCTTCGAGGTCTTCGTCGAGGTCGTCTTTCGCGCGGGGCTCTTCACGGCGGCCTTCGCCGGCGCCGGCTTCCGCACGGCGGCCGCCTTCTTCGCGGCCGGTTTCGGCTTGGCGGTCCTCGAGGCCGCCGCGGTGGACTTCGCGGCCGTCATGCCCTCGGATGCGCCTGTTCATAGGCCTCGAAGAGGCGTCTGCGGGAGACGTGCGTGTAGCGCTGCGTGGTGGCAACGCTCGCGTGACCCAGCAGTTCCTGCACGGCGCGGATGTCCGCTCCCCCTTCGAGTAGGTGGGTGGCGTACGAATGCCGCAGGGTGTGGGGCGTCACCCGTCGCCCCGGCAGCACGCGTCCGCCGTATTGTTCCACCATCGTACGGATGTCGCGTTCGCTGAAGCGTTTGCGCCGCCGATTGAAGAACAGGTCGGTCGAACCTTCCCGAGCCATGACGGGCCGCGCGTTCGCGAGGTAGGCCTCGAGCGCGTCCACCGCGTGATCCGACATCGGCACCTCGCGCTCCTTCGACCCCTTGCCCAGCACGAGCACCCGGCCGCGATCCAGGTCGACCCGGTCGAGGGTGAGGCCGGCGACCTCGCCGACCCGGAGCCCCGAGCCGTAGAGCAGCTCGAGCACCGCCCGGTCGCGGAGGGCGACGGCCCGCACGAGCGCGTCGGCCTCCTCGGGGGCCTCGCCCGGCGCCTCGGCGAGCGCGGCGGCCTCCCGGGGCCGCAGCACCGACGGCAAACGGCTTACGACCTTCGGCCGGCCGAGGAGCAGCGCGGGGTTCTTCTCGATGCGGCCCCGCGCCTCCGCCCAGCGGTAGAAGGTATGGATCGCGGCCACGCGCCGCGCGATCGAGGCCCGGGCATAGCCGAGCGTCGTCTGCTGCGCGAGGAAGCGGCGGAGCCTCTGTTGGTCCGCCGACGCGAACGAGGAGCCGCCGCGATCGAGGAAGACGGCGAGTTGTCCCAGGTCGCGGCGGTAGGCGGCCACGGTGTGGGGAGACAGATGCCGTTCGAGGCCCAGGTGGGCCGCGAAGTCTTCGATCAGCTCCGACTCGGACGGGGGAAGCTCGTCCTGGGGCGCCACGAAGCTCCTTTCGGGTCGCGGGCGGACCAACTTGTACCAGCGGTCGGGGGGCCGTTCAAGCGGTCGGCCGGGGGTCGGTCACCCGGTGGCGACCTCCCGGGCCCGGCCTGCGGCAACCGTAGGCTCGTAGCGTCCCCCGACACTCCGCACGAGGCCCTTGAGCTCGAGCCGCATGAGCGTCGCCACGACCTCGTGCATCGGGCGGCCCGCGCGGGCGGCGATGTCCTCGGGGAGCAACGGTCCCGCGACCGCGTCGAGCAGGGCCCGATCCTCGTCCGAGAGCTTCGAGACCGCGCCGGCCGCGAGCATCGAATCGTCGAACCCGAGGTCATGCAGGAGGTCGCGGGCGTCGCGGATCAGGCCCGCGCCCTCCCGGATCAGGCGATGCGGCACCGCCGAGAGCGGGCTCGTGACCTGACCGGGCACCGCGAACACGTCCCTGCCCATCGAGAGCGCGTGCGTCACCGAGATCATCGAACCGCTCCGATCTCGCCCCTCCACCACGACGAGCGCGCGCGAAAGCGCGACCACGATGCGATTGCGAGCGGGGAACCGCTGCGGCTCGGCATGGACGCCGGGCGGGTACTCGCTCACCACCGTGCCGGTCGCGGCGATCCGCTGGATGAGCGCACGACTGGTGGACGGGTACGCGACGTCGATACCCGAGCCGAGCACCGCGATCGTCGGCCCGTCGCCGTCGAGCGAACCGAGGTGCGACGCGAAGTCGATCCCGCGCGCGGCGCCGCTCACGACGCACACGCCCGCGAGCGCGAGTCCCCGCCCGAGCTCCCGCGCCACGTCGAGCCCGAGCGGCGTCGCCGACCGCGAGCCCACGATCGCGACCCGAACCTCGGCCGGGTTCAGCGGCCTCCCGCGGACGAACAGCGCCACCGGCGGGTCGGCGAGGTCCTCGAGCACGGACGGGTACTCGGCGTCGCCGGGCGTCACGACCCGGGCCCCCACGGCGGCCGCCCTCGCCATGAGGTCGTCGGGATCCGCTCGCGCGGCGTAGTGGCGGTCGGCCTTGCTCCCCGCCGAGCCTTCGAGGATGCGCGCGAGGCACGCGGCCGCGGTGCCCTCGCGCCACGCGAGCGCATGCAGCTCGATCGGCTTGATGCCCAGGAGCGTCGTGAGGACCAGGAGCGCGCGGTGGTTGGGTGGCCCCGCCGCGAAGCCGCCGGGCCACCCACGAGGCCGGATGCCCTCAGCCCGCACGTGGCAGGTCCTCCCGTGCGGGCTCGGCGCGGTACGACAGCGCCTCACCGAGGTGATCGGCCTCCACGCGCTCCGCGTCGCCGAGGTCGGCGATCGTTCTCGCGACCTTCAACGCCCGATCGAATCCTCGGCCGGTGAGCGCCATCTGCTCCACCGCATGCGCGAGCAGCTGCTCGGCCGCGGCGCCCAGCTTCACCTGCTTGCGCGCGAGGGGCCCGCTCAGGTGTGCGTTGCAGGTGACCCCGAGCGCCGCGTACCGCTCGCGCTGTCTCGCGCGAGCCGCGCAGACTCGTTCGCGCACACGCGCCGACGCCTCGCCCGACTCCTGCCCGAACAGCTCCTGCTTCGTGAGCCGCGGCACCGTGAGCCTCAGATCGATCCGATCCACGAGCGGTCCCGACAGCTTCTGCTTGTACGCCTGGACGCGGTGCGGCTCGCACGCGCACGTCTTCTTCGGATCTCCCTCGAAGCCGCACGGGCAGGGGTTCGCGGCCGCCACGAGCGTGAACCGCGCCGGGAACTCCGTCGAGCCGCTCGCGCGCGTGATCACGACGCGGCCGTCCTCGAGCGGCTGCCGCAGGCTCTCGAGCGCGTCGCGCTTGAACTCCGTGAGCTCGTCGAGGAACAGCACGCCGTGGTGCGCGAGCGACACCTCGCCCGGTCGCAGGTAGCCGCTGCCGCCTCCCAGCAAGCCCGCCAGCGAGATCGAATGGTGCGGCGCGCGGAACGGGCGCGCGCGGAGGATGCCGTCGCCGCCGAGGATCCCCGCGATCGAATGCAGCTGCGTCGCCTCGAGCGCCTCGTCGCGCGCGAGCTCCGGGAGGATCGTCGGCAGGCGCCGCGCGAGCATCGTCTTCCCCGCTCCGGGCGAGCCGATCATCAACAGGTTGTGGCCGCCGGCCGCAGCGACCTCCAGCGCCCGGCGAGCCCGCACCTGACCGCGAACCTCCGCAAGGTCGACGCCGGCCGCTCGCGTGTCGATCGCCGTCGCGTCGTCGACGGCCGGCGCCTCCCACGTCCCGCGCAGGAACCCGACCACGTCCTTGATCGACTCGGCGCCCACCACGTGCAACCCGTCGACCTGCGCGGCCTCGACCCCGTTCGAGGCCGGGACGATCACGCCGTCGAGCCCGGCGCGCGCCGCCGCGATCGCCACCGACAACACGCCCGGTGTCGACACGAGATCACCCTTCAGCGACAGCTCACCCGCGAACGCGTAGCGGGGCAGCAGCTTCGAAGGGACCTGCGCGGTTGCCGCGAGCACGACCATCGCGACCGGAAGGTCGAGGCCCGGCCCCTCCTTCCGGAGATTGCCCGGCGAGAGGTTCACCACGACTCGACGCAGCGGCCACTCGAACCCCGCGCTCTCGACTGCGGGTCTGATGCGGTCGCGTGCGTCCTGGACGGCCGTGCCGGGCAGCCCGGTCATCGTGAGCGAGGGGAGGCCGCGACCGACGTGCGCCTCGACGGTCACCAGGTGTCCGCCCACGCCGAGGATCGAGACGCCGACGACCCGCCCGTACATCAGGCGACGGAACGCTACTCCGAGGGTCTGACAGGGGCGCTGTTACCCTCGCCGCGTGCCGGAGCCCTTCGACGGACTTCCCGAACCCGAGCTCGTCGACCTTCGCGATCCCGAACGATCGCGCGCCGCGCTGGAACGGTTCGGCGCCGACGTCTGGAAGGAAGCGCTCGACTGGCTCACCGAGCACGCATCTCGTCGTCCCACCGAGCCCGACCTCTATCCCGACCTCCGCCGCACCTACTACGGGGGTGCCGACGGCCCCGGCCCCGCGCCCGCGGAGGGCAAGCGGTCGAAGGACGTGCTCGCCGAGTTCCGCGACCGGATCGCGCGATACTCCTTCGCCGCGCAACATCCCGGCGCGTACAGCTACTTCACGCCGCCCCCGCTCCCGATGGCGATCGCCGGCGATACGCTCGCCGCGTGGATCAACCAGGGCATCGACCTCTGGCTCGCCGGCATGACCGGGCCGTTCGTCGAAGAGGAAGTGACCCGCTGGCTCTGCGACCTCGCCGAATACGACGCCGGCAGCTGGGGCGTCCTGACCTCCGGCGGCGTGATGGCGAACATCATGGGCCTCAACGTCGCGCGGGACGTCCACCTCGCGAAGCTCCTCGGCCTCGACGAGCCGCCGCGCGGCGCGAAGCTCGAGGGCACGCGCGCGTACGTGAGCGACCAGGCCCACTTCTCGATCTCGCGAGGCATCGACATGCTCGGCTTCCCCGAGGAGACACTGCACGTGATCCTGTCGAACGACCGGTTCCAGCTCGAGGCCGAACCGGTCGCGGCCGCGATCGCCGAGGACCGGGCGGCCGGCCTCACGCCGTTCTGCATCTCCCCCGTCGCCGGCTCCACGAACACCGGATCGATCGACGACCTCGAGGGACTCGCCGACCTCGCGGAGCGCGAGAACCTCTGGCTGCACGTCGACGCCGCCTATGGAGGAGCCGCCCGGATGTCACCGGAGCTCGCTGGCGTCGTTCCCGCCCTCGAGCGCGCCGATTCCATCACGATCGACCCGCACAAGTGGTTCTTCCAGCCGTACGACATCGGCGCGCTGCTCGTGAAGCGCGA
Source organism: Actinomycetota bacterium (assembly GCA_036556805.1). Lineage (GTDB taxonomy): Bacteria > Actinomycetota > UBA4738 > UBA4738 > HRBIN12 > DATBIS01. The sequence continues at coordinate 7,644 of DATBIS010000055.1, forward strand.
GGAAGACCTGCGCCACACGTTCCACCGCGAGCCCGAGTACTACCGCCAGTTCGGACCCGAGGAGCGCCCGCTCAACTGGTACCAGTACTCATTCGAGGGCACGCGTCGCTTCCGCGCGCTGAAGCTGTGGCTCTCCTGGAAGCACTTCGGCACCACGGGCTTCGCGCGGCTCATCGAGCACAACGTTGATCTCGCGACCCATTTCGCGAACCGCTGTCGCGAGGTCGGCTTCGAGGTCGTCGAGCCCGAGCTCTCGGTGGTGTGTATCCGGCACGTGCCCGTAGATGCGCGCCTGACGCCCGAGGGACTCGACCAGCACCAGAAAGACATTCAGCGGGCGCTCGAGCAGAGCGGTGAGGGCTGGCTCTCCACGACGACGCTCCGCGGCCGAACCTGGCTCCGCGCCGGCATCGTGAACTATCTATCAACGGAAGCAGACGCCGAACGAATCACTCGCCTGTTGAACGTTGCGGCGTATACGCCCGGCTAAGCAGCTTTCGGCAAGTGGGCGATCGCCCGTTTCATCAGTCTTTGACTTTCGCGAGGTACCAAAGTCTTCGGAACACGACTCTCAATTGCCTCGAACTATCACGACGACGCCGGCGAGAATTGCAGCAAGGCTGCCGAAGAGAAGCCCGACACCGAGCCATCGCGTAGGAAACCACGGCCCACCTCGCGCGATTCTTGATCCCGCAACATACTCATCAATTCGACGCCCCTTGACGATTTCGATCACGGCAAGGACAACGCCGATACCTCCCAGGATGGATAGAACGAGGCCATCGCTCATCAGCGCTGGATGGCCAGAATGAACGAGGCGGCGAACAACCTGCGGGCGTCCCACACTTCGTCAGCCTCTTCAGCGCCCGCGCGCCTTGCCGGTCGCGGGCGATCCCGAGGAGATGAAGCCGACGTGGAGACGTCTCCTCCCATGACGGTCCAAGCATCGGCACGAAAACCGCGGATCAAAAGGCCTGTTCGAAGACCTCGACGAGGGGTCGCCCCCGTGAGCTGGTCTCGACGCTCGCCACGTCGAAGCGGATCGAGCCGCGTTGGGACACGCCGTAGCTCAGATAGGCCTCCGCGACTGCGCGGAGCTTCGCCTGCTTCTTCGCGGTGACGGCCTCGTATCCACCGCCGAACGAGCGGCCCGCTCTGGTCTTCACCTCGCAGATCACGAGGAGATCGTCGCGGGCGACGACGAGATCCAGCTCGCCGATCTTGCAGCGCCAGTTGCGCGCGACGATGCGGTAGCCGCGCTCCTCGTACCACCGGGCGGCGGCATCCTCACCGGCCGACCCGAGTGCGCTTCGGTCGTTCGCCACGCGCGGACGCTAGCGAGGGCTACCGACAGGAACCGGCCTCAGCCTTCGTCCGGGATCGTCGTGGGCTCGTCGCGGTGGGACAGCTCCTCGACGTTCACGTCGCGCCGCGTCATCACGCGCACGCTCGACACGAATCGCGCGGGCCGGAACATGTCCCACACCCACGCGTCGGAGAGGTCGACCTGCACCCAGCCGTTCTCGAGCGTCTTCACGTCGGCGCCGTTCGCGAGATAGAAGCGCCGCTCGGTCTCGATGACGTACGTGAACATCGGCAGGACGTCGCGGTACTCGCGGTAAAGCTCGAGCTCGCGCTCCTCCTCGAACCGCTCGATGTCGTCGCCCTCGTTCACGGGCTCATCCTCTCACGCGTTCGTGAGCACCCCGCGGCCGAACCCGGGCAGCGACGGCTGCCCGACGCCGGCGAACGACAGGCGGTGGACCTCGCACGGGCCCAGGCGATCGAGCACCTCGAGGTGCTCGGGCGTGCCGTAGCCACGATTGTGGGAGAACCCGAACTCGGGAAAGCGCCGGTGCAGGCGCTCCATGATCCGGTCGCGCGTGACTTTTGCGACGATCGACGCGGCCGCGACGCTCGCGGCCACGGCGTCGCCCTTCTTGATCGACAGCGACATGCACGGCATGCGCGGAACCGGGAAACCGTCGATGAGCGCGTAGTCGGGCCTCGGCTCGAGCGCGCGGATCGCGCGGCGCAGCAACGCGATGTTCGACCGGTGGAGGCCCCGCGCGTCGATCATCGGTGGATGCGCCTTCACGATCGCGTACGCGACCGCGCCGGCAACGATCCGCTCGTAGGCGACCTCTCGTTGGAGATGCGTGAGCTCCTTCGAGTCCCGGATGCCCTCGCGGTCGAAGCCCTCGGGGAGGATGACGGCGGCGGCCACGAGCGGGCCCGCGAGCGCTCCGCGGCCGACCTCGTCGACGCCGGCGATGCGCGCGAAGCCCTCCGCGCGCAGGCGCCGCTCGTACCGGTCCAGGTCGTCCGCTAGTGCACCCATCCCATCCTCGACGGCGGCCACACGATCGCGGCCACCTTCCCCACCACGTGGTCCACCGGCACGAACCCGACCCCTCCCGGAGGCGGGAAGCGCGAGTCGCCCGACTGGGTCCGATTGTCTCCCAGGACGAACAGCATGCCGGGAGGCACGACGATCGGCTTGAAGTCGCTGGTGTCGCGGCGCGAGTTCAGGTAGGGCTCGTCGATCTTGTGCCCGTTCACGAGCACCGTGCCGTTGTCGATCTCGATCGCGTCCCCGGGCAGGCCGATCACGCGCTTCACGAAGTCCTCGGTGCTCGCGACGCCGAGCCCGTCCACGAGCCAGTGCGCGAACCCGCCGATCACGCCGCGATCCTCGTCGACCGTGGGATCGGTGAACACGATGACGTCGCCGCGATGGATGTCGCCGAAGCGGTAGGAGAGCCGGTTCACGAGGATGCGGTCGCCGGGCTTCAGCGTCGGGACCATCGACTTCGAGGGGATGAAGAACGCCTGCACGACGAAGGTCTTCAGGATCAGCGCGAGGACGAACGCGAAGATGATCAGCAGCGGCAGCTCGCGCGCGAGCGAGCGGGGCTTCTTGGAGTCGCGCTCGGCGTCGGGCTCGCGCGACGTGGTTCCCACGCGGGCCGCGGTCCTCGGCTCGGTCCCGGGCGGCCGGCCGCTCACCGGCTCAGACCTCGGCCGGTTCCTCGGCGGGCTCGTCGGTGGCGTCCGGCAGGGCCTCCGCCTCGCCGTCGGCGGACGCGTCGACGGTGTCCTCGGCCTCGAGGTCGACGGGCTGGACGGCCTCGGTTTCCTCGTCCTCGAGGTCCTCGTCTTCCTCGGCCGCGGCGGCCGCCGCCGCCTCCATCGCGGCGAGCTTCGCGTCGTCGATGCGACGTTCGCGGATCCGCGCCTTCTTCCCGCGGAGGTCCCGCAGGTAGTAGAGCTTCGCGCGGCGAACCCGTCCGCGCGAGACGAGCTCGAGCTTCGCGATCGAGGGCGAGTGCACGGGGAACGTGCGCTCCACGCCGACGCCGAACGAGATCTTGCGAACGGTGAAGGTCTCGCGGACCCCGCCGCCCTGGCGGCGGATCACCACGCCCTGGAAGACCTGGACGCGCTCGCGATTGCCCTCCACCACGCGGACGTGCACCTTGACGGTGTCGCCCGGACGAAAGTCCGGGACGTCCTTGCGCAGGAAAGACTGCTCGACGAGATCGGTCTTGTTCATGGGCGGGAATCGACTATAGCAGCGGCCCAGCCCGCTCCTCGTCGGCGGGCAGCAGGTCGGGGCGATTGCGGCGGGTCTTCTCCAGCCCGGCTTCCCGCCGCCAGCGCTCGATCTCCGCGTGGTTCCCCGAGAGCAGGACCTCGGGCACGGCCATGCCGCGGAACTCCTGCGGGCGGGTGTAGTGCGGGTGGTCCAGGAGGCCGTTCTCGAACGAATCGCGCTCGTGCGACTCCTCGCGGCCGATCACACCGGGGACCAACCGGGCGACCGCCTCGAGCACGACGAGCGCCGGAACCTCTCCCCCGGAGAGGACGTAGTCGCCGATCGAGAGCTCCTCGGCGGGAAGGCCCTCCACCACGCGCTCGTCGACCCCCTCGTAGCGGCCGCAGATCAACACGAGCCGTGGCTCCGCCGCGAGCTCGTGCACGAGATCGCGATCGAGCCGGCGCCCCGCCGGCGAGAGCAGCATCGTGCGCCCGCGGTCGGGGCCGAGCGACTCGACCGCATCGAAGATCGGCGCGGCGAGCATGACCATGCCCGGGCCGCCGCCGAACGGCTCGTCGTCGGTCGACCGGTGCTTATCCGACGCGAACGAGCGGAGATCGTGCACGCGGACGTCGAGCACGCCCTCGGCGATCGCCCTGCCGAGCAGGCTCTCGCGCAGGGGTCCTTCGAAGATGCCGGGGAAGATCGTGACGATGTCGACGCGCACGTCGCGAGGCTAGCAGCGCCGAACATGCCGGAGGGGCCGGCCCTCCAGTGCCCGGCCCCTCACGGCGGGGAAAACTCGATCAGCCCTTCGCCGGCCACGGGATCGCGGCGAGGATGCTCCCCACACGGCGGGTCTTCGCGCGCCGTGGCGGTCGCGGAGCCCGGACGCTCCGGGCGCTGCTCGCTCGCCGATACGCCTCGGCCTCCCGAACGCGATCGCGGATCATGTCCTTCGCCGCCTCCGAGCTGAACATCGCACTCACCTCCGGCTCGTCTCTGCTTCGAACGCTAGGGGGTCGGGCTCGCGCGGTCGGTGGCCTGCGGCACGGATTCCACGTGACGTCGAACACACCTCGGGGGCTTGCGCTCGGGCCGTCCCCGCCGTCACCATGCGGCAGCCAACCGGGGCAGGGAGGACGGGCGTGGAGGCCTACATCGTCGTGGTGGTCGCGGTGTTCGCGGCCGTCGTGATCGGGCTCGACGTCAGGCGGCAGCGGCGGCGGCTCCGCGAGCGCCTCGACGTCCGCGCGATGGTGGCCGTGGCGCTGCGGGACGCGGGCCCGGGGTCGTCCGCGGGGTTCCCGTCGCTCGAGGCCGCCGAGCGCACCGAACCCGAGCGCGACGAGGACGGCGACATCGTCCCCACGGGCCTCTGGTCCGACCTCGAGGATGCCCTCGACCTCGAGCAGTACCGCCCGAAGATGGCGGACGGCACGGAGATCGCCGTCTTTCCCATGCGATGGGGCAACGACTACGCGGTCGTGGCCTCGGCCGACCGGGAGTCCCACTACACGCTCGAGGTCTGGGAGGCCGAGCTCCTGCGCGCGATGGACGGCACGCGAACGGTCGGCGAGCTGATCGTCGAGCGCCTGGAGGAGTCCGGCGACTTCGACGCGTCGGCGGTGATCGGCCTCGTCGAGTCGATGCGTCGCGCGGGGCTCTTCGAGCCGGCGCCGATCGACCTCGAGGACGTGCTCAAGGAGAGGCTCGACCCGGTCTCGGCGGGGCGGCGCAAGTTCCGGTCGTTCGTGAAGGACCTGAAGGTGTCGTGGACCGGTGCGGACCGCTTCGTGCGGCGCCTATACGACGCGGGGCTGCGCCACGCGTACGCGAAGCCGGCGGTGGTCGTGTGCGCGATCATCGCGGTGGGCGGCCTTGCCGCATTCGTGTCGGTCGTGCTCTCCGACCGCTTCACGCTGGTGATCGGCCACCCGTCGATCGACACGGTGATCCTCATGCTGCTGGGGTTCGTGCTCACGTTCGCGCACGAGGTCGGTCACGCGATGACGCTCGTGCACTACCGCCGGCGCGTGATCTCGGCCGGATTCCTGCTGTACTACGGCTCCCCCGCGTTCTTCATCGACACGTCCGACGGCCTGATGCTCGGCCGAGGGCCGCGGATCGCCCAGGCGTTCGCGGGGCCGTTCGCGGAGTTCACGCTCGCCGGGGTCTCCTCGCTCGTGCTCTTCGCGTTTCCCGACGCCGGCGTCGCGAACCTGCTCTACAAGTTCGCGATCCTCAACTACTACGTGATCTTCTTGAACCTCATCCCGCTGCTCGAGCTCGACGGGTACTGGATGCTCGCCGACGCGATCCAGGTCCCCGACCTGCGTCCGCGCTCGATCGCGTTCGTGCGGAGCGAGATGTGGCACAAGCTCCGCAGCCACGAGCGCTTCCAGAGGCAGGAGATCTTCCTCGGCCTGTACGGGGTCGTGGGGATCGCGTTCACGATCCTCACGTCCGTGCTCGGGTTGCTGCTGTGGAAGTCGATCTTCGGGCAGCTCGTGATCGACCTGTGGAACAAGAGCTTCGCGACGAAGCTGCTCATGATCCTGCTGGTCCTGTTCTTCGCGGGCCCGGCGATCCGCGGTCTCATCACGCTCGGCAAGTCGATCGGGCGCCGAGTCCGCGCGCTCGAGCGCCGCATCAGGTTCCGGTACGAGACCTCGTGGCGGGTCGAGGCGGCGGAGCTCATCGACGCGCTGCCCGCGTTCGAGGATCTGCCGGTCGAGGTGCTGAACGATCTCGCGGGGAGGATTCAGCTGAAGGCGCTGCCGAGGGGCGAGGCGGTGTTCCGGCAGGGCGACCGGGCGGACGCCTTCTACGTCGTGCGGAACGGCCGCGTCGCGGTCGAGGACGTCGACCCCGACAGCGGGGACGTGCGCGTGATCCGCACGTTCGGGCGTGGCGAGTCCTTCGGCGAGCTCGGCCTGCTCGGGACGGCGCCGAGGCAGGCCACCCTGCGTGCGATCGACGACGCGGAGCTCTTCCGCGTCGACAAGAACGCGTTCGACCGGCTGCTCGCGGACGCGATCGAGGTGCCCGACTTCGAGCCGACCATGCAGGCGTACGCCGAGCTCCGCGCGCTGCCGCCCTTCCGGCGGCTCTCGACGCCCGACCTCGCCGAGCTGCTCGAACAGGGCGAATGGCTCACGGTCTCTCCGGGCGAGGCGCTCGTCGAGCAGGGCGACGCCGGCGACGCCTTCTACGTGATCGGGTCCGGCCGGGCCGAGGTCCGGCAGAACGGCGATCGAATCCGCGAGCTCGGGCCCGGCGACCACTTCGGCGAGATCGCGCTGCTCGAAGACGTGCCGCGCACCGCGTCGGTGATCGCCACGACCCCGGTGCGCGTGTTCGAGCTCGACCGAACGGGCTTCGACCGCGTGGTGGTGTCCGCCTTCCGCAGCGGGACGCTGCGGACGGCGATCGATCGCACGATGGAGCACTGAAGGAGGAACCGATGGACTGCTGGCACTGTCGGCGAACGGCGGTGGGATCGTGCCGCTTCTGCGGTCGCGGGATCTGCGAGGACCACGTGACCACGCAGCCGTTCGTGCTGGAGCTCTTCCGGTCCGGGGAACGCACGCGCGCGTTGGTCGTGGAGGACGCGCTGTTTTGCGGCGCGTGCACGCCGCGGCCGGACCCGCTCGATCTTCCCGAGCTCGACGTGTGACGCAGATCACATTGGCCTGTGATGCGCGTCACAGAGGCGTGTGCTGTGTGTCACACCGAGCCGTGTGATGCAAAGCACGCGGATTTCGTGACCACCGCCACCGGGCTTCGGTGACCCACTCCGTCAGGATGATCCCAGTCGGACCGGGGAGAGGTCCCACAGCCAGGAGGGCGAGAGCAGATGGCAGAGAAGCGGATCGACCCGAAGCAGCCCGAGAAGTCGACGCCGGCTGCCGGGGCGCGGGACGCCTCCGAGGCGGAGCGCACCTCGCTCAGGAAGAGTGGTCGCGCGGGGCTTCGCAAGACCGGCCGTGCCGGGCTCAGGAAGACCGGCCGCGCGGGCCTCAAGAAGACCGGCCGTGCGGGCCTCAAGAAGACCGGTCGCGCGGGTCTCAAGAAGGCCGGCCGAGCTGGCCTCAAGAAGAGCGGACGCGGCGGCCTCTAGGCCACCAAGGTTCACGAAGACCCGGGCGTTCGCCCGGGTCTTCTGCTTTGCGGGCCGCCCGGACCCGCCTCGGGTAGCGACGGGCCCGGCCGCACGGTAGGGTTCCCGCCGTGGCGAGAACGCTCGTGAAGACCCCGTCCCTCGAGCAGGCGATGGCCGCCACTCCGCTCCTTCGGCACGTCCCCACGTCGCGCGTGCGCGAGCTCGCGGGCGACGGCTCGGTGCACCGCTTCCGCAAGGGGACGTACCTGTGCCACCAGGGAGACCCCGCCGACGACGTGTTCTTCCTCGTCGAGGGGAAGATCGAGATCTCCTCGATCTCCCCGACCGGAAGCCGCATCCTTCACGCGAGTGTGGACATCCCGCAGTTCCTCGGCGAGCTCGGCGTCTTCGGCGACCAGCCCCGCACCGCGGACGTCCTCACGCTCGAGGACTCGTCGATCTGGGCGATCGACGGCGAACGGTTTCTCCAGTTCGTCGTCGAGCATCCCTCCGCCGCTCGCGACGTGCTCGGGGCCCTCGCTCGGCAGGTGCAGGAGCACCAGGCGTTCGTGGACGACCTGCTGTTCCTCGACCTCAAGGGACGCGTCGCCAAGCGGCTGCTGCAGATGGGGACCCCCACCCTCGCCGACCTGCCGAAGGACGGCACCACGATCCCACCGGTGACGCACGCGGACCTCGCCAGTCTCTGCGGAGGGAGCCGCGAGAACGTCTCGCGGATCCTCTCGGACTTCCAGCGCCGGGGCCTCGTCGAGCGCGACGGCCACCGGTACGTGCTGAAGAAGGTCGCCGGCCTGGCGAAGATCGCCGACCTCTAGTCGACGGCCTCCGGCGCGGTGATGCCGGGGACGTCGCGCACGGTCACGCGCCGCCCGGCCACGTCGACGTCGACCAGCACGTCGCGGAGCACCGGCACGAGGGTCTCCGCGCCCGTCTCGGGATCGCGTGCCACCCACAGGTCGTTCGCGGCGTTCGGAATCACGTCGGTGACGATCCCGAGCGACCGACCCGACTCGGTGACGACCTCGCAGCCCTCGAGCTGGTGCGGCCACCACTCCCCCGCGGGAAGCTCCGGGAGCCAGGACTCCGGCACGACGAGGTCGGAGCCGCGCAGCGCATCGGCCGCCGTGCGGTCGTCGACGCCTTCGAACACGACGAGCAGCCGGTTCCCGTGGAGCCGCGACGAGCGAATCGAAAGTGCGCGGCCGTCGGCGAGCAGCACGGTGGCGCCGTCCGCGAACCGGTCGGGGTTGTCGGTGAAGGGGAGCACGACGACCTCGCCGCGCAGCCCGTGGGCCTTCGTGACCTTGCCGACGTTGACGGTCGGCTCGTCCATCGTTCAGTCGACGATGTCGACGTGGGCGCCGAGGCCCTTGCGGGTCGCGGCGGCTCGTACGACGGTGCGGATCGCGCGCGCGGTCCTGCCCGAGCGGCCGATCACCTTGCCCATGTCGTCGGGCGCGACCGTGAGCGACAGGAGCACCCCGCGCTCGTCGCCCGATTCCGTGACGCGCACCGCGTCGGGGTCGTCCACGAGCTCGCGCGCGAGGAACTCGAGGAGCTCCTTCACGATTCGGCGGGCTCCTCGGCGGACGCTTCCTCGACCGGGGCGGCTTCTTCGCTCTCGGCCGGAGTTTCCTCGGCCGGCGTTGCCTCGGGCGGGGGCGCGGGCTCGGGCTCGGGCTGGGCGGCGGCCTCGGCGGCCGCGGCGGCCTTCGATGCCGCCTTCTTCGAGACCTTCTCCTTCGCCGGCTTCTCGGCCCTGCCGGGCTTCTCCGCGACGGTGGCGCTCGGGCGCTCGGCCACGAACTTGTCCCAGATCCCTACCTTCGACATGAGGTTGCGAACCTGGTTCGACGGCTGCGCGCCGGTGCGGAGCCAGTGCAACGCGCGGTCCTCGTCGATCAGAATCGTCGAGGGATCGTCGAGCGGGTGGTACTGGCCGATGATCTCGATGAACCGCCCGTCCCGTGGGCTCCGCTGGTCGGCCACCACCACGCGGTAATGGGGGTGCTTCTTCGCACCCAGCCTCCGAAGCCTGATCCGTGTCGACATCCGTCTCCTATCGCTTCTTGGTCTTCGGCCGCATGGCCATCTTCGCGACCCCGGGCACGCCGCCCGACCCCATCATCGACTTCATCATCTTTCGGGCACCTTCGAAGTCCTTGATGAGGCTGTTGACGTCCGAGGTCGCCACGCCGGAGCCGCGGGCGATCCGCTGGCGCCGGGAGCCCCCGATGATAGCGGGATTCCGCCGCTCCTCCCTGGTCATGGACTGGATGATCCCCTCGGCGCGGCGAAGCTCGCCCTGGTCGACCTGGGCCGCGAGCTCCTTCATCGCGTTCCGGCCACCGGGGACGCCAGGAAGCATCGCCATGAGGTCCTGCAGCGGCCCGAGCTTCTGCATCTCCCGCATCTGCGTGAGGAAGTCCTCGAGGGTGAACTGGGCGGTGAGCATGCGTTCGGCGGACTCGCGCGCGGCGTCGGTGTCGAGGTTCTCCTGCGCCTTGTCGATCAGCGTGAGCACGTCGCCCATGCCGAGGATCCGGCCGGCCATGCGATCCGGGTAGAAGGGCTCGAGGTCCTCGGGCTTCTCCCCCGTCCCCACGAAGAACACCGGCCGGCCGGTCACCGCCGTGATCGAGAGCGCGGCCCCGCCTCGCGCGTCGCCGTCGAGCTTCGTGAGGATGAATCCCGTGGTGTCGACGTCGTGCATGAACGCTCGCGCCTGCACGATCGCGTCCTGACCCGTCATCGAGTCGCACGCCATGAGCACCGCGTGCGGCCGCGAGACGTCCTTGATCTTGCGCGCCTGCTTCATCATGTCGGCGTCGACGTGGAGCCGGCCCGCGGTGTCGAGGATCGCGACGTCGGCGCCGGACCGCTCGGCCTCCTTCACGCCGCCCTTCGCGACCTTCACGGGGTCGCGGCCCTCCGACCACACCGGCACGCCGATCTCGCGGCCCAGGGTCCGCAGCTGCTCGACGGCCGCGGGCCGTTCGAGGTCGCACGCGATCAGCAGCGGCCGGCGGCCCTTCGCCTTCAGGTGCTTCGCGAGCTTCGCGGCAGCCGTCGTCTTCCCCGAGCCCTGGACGCCCGCCATCATCACCACGGCCGGCCTCGCCGACGGGAGCGCGAACGGCGTGTGGTCGCCACCCATCGTCGCCTGCAGCTCGTCGCGCACCACCTTCACGACCTGCTGCGCCGGCGTGAGGCTCTTCATGACCTCCTCGGAGAGCGCGCGCGCCCGCACCCGCGCGATGAGGTCGTCGGCGACCTCCACGGCCACGTCGGCCTCGAGGAGCGCCGTGCGGATGTCGGCAAGCGCGTTGTCGACCTGCTTGGGATGCAGCTTTCCGCGCGCGCGGAGCTTCTTGAAGACGCCGTTCAAGCCGTCCGTGAGGGTGTCGAACATGAAGGAGAGGGTAACCCTCGGCGCTGCCGCGCGCCCTGGGACACGAGCCGGCTAGTGCGGCACGGGAGCACCGTTGAACGGTCGCGATCTGGTCCAGGCGCGCCGACTCGAGCGCGGGCTGATCGCGCTGCGCTGGCTCGTCGTGGTCTTCGGCGTCGTGCAGACCGCGCTCGTCGTGCGCGACGACGTGGACAGCCCGGGGTACGCGGGGCCGCTCGGCTTCTCGCTCGTGGCGGCGCTCGCGGTGGGCAACCTGCTGATCTCGATGCTCGCCGACCGCGCCGAGGGCGAGTCCGAGCTCCGCCGCGTCGGCATCTGGGGCTTCGCGCTCGACGTCATGATCGTGAACGGCCTGATCTGGGCCACCGCCGAGCCCGGCAACTCGGTCTGGGCGGTCGCGTACATCCTCCCGCTCGAAGGCGCCATCAGGTTCGGCCTCGCCGGCGCGCTCGCGCCCGTCGCCGCGAGCCTCGTGTCCGAGACGCTCCGCGAGTCCGCGTCGCAGGGGTTCTTCGGCCAGGACTACTCGGCGACCGCGGTGGCGCTCCGCGTGGGGATCCAGCTGGTCGTCGCCGTGGTCGCGGGGCTGATGGCCCGGTCCCTGCAGCGCGAGGCGACGAAGGCGAGCGAGCGGGCCCGCGTCGCGGAGGAGGCGGCGGCCGCGGCCGAGCGCGCCGCGCGCGCGGAGGCGCAGACGCGCCGCGAGCTGTCCGCGCTGCACACGGCGATCCTCACCGGGGTCGCGGCCGAGGACATCGAGGAGGGCCTCCAACTGATGGCCGAGGCGGTGGGGCGCGAGCTCCAGTGCCACGCGTTCGGCGTGCTGCTGCTCGATGAGGACGAACGCGCCACGCAGCCGGCGCTGATCGCGCGGGGCGTCCACGGCGACCCGGGATACCAGCGCGGCTCCCGCTTCGAGCCGGACACGGGGCTCGGCGAGCTCGCGGCGGCCGGCCGGCCCGTCCTCCGCGCCGATCCGCCCGAGGCGATCGTGCCGCTTCGCGTGGGCGACGAGCACATCGGCCTCCTGCACGAGCGGGCGGCCGAGGGCGGCGCGATCGATCGCGAGCGGTTGCTGATGCTCGGGCGCCTCGCCGATCAGATCGCGCTCGTCGCGCAGGCGGCCCGGCTTCGAGCCCGCCGCGAGGAGACCCTGCGGCGCCTGCAGGAGCTCGACGAGATGAAGTCGGACTTCGTGGCGATCACGAGCCACGAGCTGCGCACGCCGCTCGCGGCCATCCGTGGCTTCGTGAACACGTTGCGGCGCAGGCTTCCTGAGCTATCCGCATCGGAGATGCACGAGTTCCTCGGCATCGTCGACACGCAGACGGATCGCCTGATCCGGCTCGTCGAGGACCTGCTCGTGGTGTCGCGCATCGAGGCCGGGAAGCTGCTCCTGCGCGCGGAGGAGGTCGACCTCGCGACGTTCCTCGACCAGACCGTGCGCGCGATGGGCGACGGCGCGTCGCGCGTCATCGCGTGGAAGGAGCCGGGCCTTCCCGACACGATCACCGTGGACGGGCAGCGGCTGGCGCAGGTGCTCACGAACCTCATCGACAACGCGCTGAAGTTCTCGCAGCCCGACGCCCCGGTCGAGGTGCGGGTCGCGCCCGTCGACATGGACCGCGTGCGCTTCTCGGTCATCGACCGCGGCTCCGGCATTCCCGAGGCCGAGTTCACGAGGATCTTCGACCGCTTCCATCAGTCCGACCCGGCGGGCACGAGACGGTCCGAGGGCGCGGGCCTCGGTCTGTACATCACCCAGCAGCTGGTGCTCGCGATGGGCGGGACCGTCATGGTGGAATCCGAGGAGGGACGCGGCTCCACGTTCACGGTCACGATTCCGCTCATCCCTCTCCCTCGAGCGCGCGTTCCACTGTTCGGAGGAGCGCGAGCGGGCTGAACGGCTTCGTGAAGTAGCCGTCGGCACCCAGCTTCGTCACGCGCGCCCGATCCTCCTCGCCGGTGGCGGTGACGACGATCACCGGCACGTCGGCGGTCGCCCGGTCGCCCTTGAGCGTCGCGAGGACCTCGGAGCCGGACACGCCCGGGAGGTTCAGGTCCAGCAGGACGAGGTCGGGCGGCTCGGCGCGCACGAGGTCGACGGCGTTCGCCCCGTCGGCGGCCTCGACGACGTCGTACTCGGGCTCGAGCACCAAGCGCATCGCGCGCCGCATCGTCTGGTGGTCCTCCACGATGAGGATGCGGCCTGCCATCGGCCTACTCCTCGAGCAGGCGATCCGCGAACGCCCGCGCCTGGAACGGCCGGAGGTCGGCGATCCCCTCTCCGTCGCCGATCAACCGCACCGGGACGCCGAGCTCCTCGCGAACGGCGAGCACGATGCCGCCCCTCGCCGACCCGTCCATCTTCGTGAGCGCCACGCCGGTCACGTCGACGGCTTCCGTGAACGCGCGCGCCTGGGCGATCCCGTTCTGCCCGGTCGTCGCGTCCAGCACGAGCAGCGTCTCGTCGACCTCGGCGCCCGCGCGCTCGATCACGCGCTTCACCTTCGCGAGCTCGTCCATCAGCGGCGTCTTCGTGTGCAGGCGGCCGGCCGTGTCGACGATCAGCACATCGGAGCCCCTCGCGGTCGCCGACCTCACCGCGTCGAAGGCCACCGCGCCGGGGTCGGCCCCACGCTCCTGCGACACGAGGTTCGCACCGGCGCGATCCGCCCAGATCTCGAGCTGCTCGCCCGCCGCGGCACGGAACGTGTCGGACCCCGCGAGGCTCACACGCTTTCCCGCCTCGGCGAACCGTCGGGCGAGCTTCCCGATCGTCGTGGTCTTCCCCGACCCGTTGACCCCCACCACCAGCACGACGCCGAGGCGCCCGTCGGGCAGCGCGAGGTCGGCGTCCTCGCCCAGCGCCGCCACGATCTCCTCGCGCAGCAGCGTCGCCGGATCGGTCCCTTCGCGGTAGTCGGCGCGGATCCGGGCGACGAGGTCTGCCGCCGCGCGGGGCCCGACGTCGGCCTTGAGCAAGGCGTCCTCCAGCTCGCGCCAGGTCTCCTCGCCGACGCCCTTGCCGAACAGCGCGCGCACCTTCGCGCCGAGTCCCTCTCCGAGCAGGACGGGCCCGCGCGGAGGCGCGACCGTCTCGCGCGCGGGCACCGTCGCGCCGGGCCTGCGGCGGAGGAGCACGAAGCCCGCGACGCACGCGAGCACCACGACGAGCGCGATCAGGAGGAGCGGGGTCACGGCCGGACGGGTTCGGCCACGCGATCCGACACCTCGACGAGCTCGGCGGCATCCGGATCGCCGAGCGCCTGGCACACCACCTTCGACGTGCCGTCCTTGTTCATCGAGATGCCGTACATCATCCCGGCGATCTCCATCGTGCGTTTCTGGTGCGTGACGATCATCACCTGTGACCGCTGCGCGAACCCGTCCACGAGCTTGAGGAACCGATGCAGGTTCACGTCGTCGAGCGCGGGCTCGACCTCGTCCATGAGGTAGAACGGCGACGGCCGCGCGGTGAAGATCGCGAACAGGAACGCCATCGCGGCGAGCGCGCGCTCGCCGCCGGACAGCAGCGAGATGCGCTTCACGCGCTTGCGCCCGGGGCTCGCCTCGATCTCGATGCCCGACTCCAACGGGTTCGCGGGATCGGTGAGGATCAGGCGGCCCTCGCCGCCCGGAAAGAGGTTGCCGATGAGCCGTTCGAACTCGCGCGCGACGTCGCGGTAGGCGGCGTCGAACGTCTGCGTGATCTCGAGGTCGATGCGCGCGATCACCTCGAGGAGGTCGCGGCGCGCCTTCCGGACGTCGTCGAGCTCGCGCGCGAGGAAGTCGTGCCGCTCCTGGAGGGCCTCGAACTCCCCGCCGGCGAGCAGATTCACCCGGCCGAGCAGGGCAAGCCGGCGCTGCACGAGCTCGGACCGCTTCTCGAGCGACTCGACGTTGTCGTCGTCCGAGAGGCCGGCGAGGGCGTCGGCGGGCTCGGCCCCGTGACCCTCGCGAAGCAGCCGCTCCGCCTCGCGGATCCGGCGCTCGATGTCGCCGCGCAGGCGATCCTCGTCCTCGTACGTCTCGCGCAGCCGGTCGAGCTCCGTGGACGCGTCGCGCCACTGGCGGTTCACGTCGACCTCGCGCTGGGTGGCGGCGCGATCGCGCGCAACGGAAGACTCGCGGTCGGCGGTCGCGAGCGCCGCCCGCTCCTCCGCCTCCCGCAGCGTCTCCTCGGCGAGGGCGCGCTCCTCCTCCGCGGTCGAGAGCGCCTCCTGGAGGCGGGCCGGGTCCTGCGCCGCGAGGTCCGCTCGTTCACCACGCAGATCGGCGAGCCGTCGGTCGAACGACGCGCGCTCGCGCCGAAGAGTCTCGACCCCCACGCGTGCCCGGATCGGCGGCTCGGGGTTCGGCGGGAGCTCCGGCAACGCCTCGGGCTCCGGCGCCACCGCCGCGAGGCGCTCGCGCCACCCGGCGCAGGACTCGTCGAGGGCGTCGAGCCGCTGCGCGAGGATCTCCCGCTCGCGCCCGCGAGCGCCGAGGTCGGCCTCGACCCGCAGGATGCGTTCGGCCGATGAGGTGATCTCGGCGTCCGCGGCTTCCACCTGCTCGCCGAGGAACCGCACCTCCTCGGCGATCTCCGCGAGGCGCTCGCGTCGAGGCCGGATCGCGTTCCTCGTCCCGGCGAGGTCGTGTTCGAGGACCTTGAGCTCGGCGAGGATCTCGCGCACGCGGGCGTCGGCCTCGGCGGCCGTGTGGATGACCGCGGGTCCCACGAGCACGCCCTCGGGCGTGACGAAGGATGCGGTGGGATGCTCGGCCTGCTTCGCGGCCGCCTCCTCGACGGACGCGGCGAGATACACGTCGCGCAAGACGGTGCTCACGATCCCCCTCGCGGCGGGCTGGGCCTCGACGGCGGACAGGAGGCTCCGTTCCTCGGCGAGACCGACGCGCACGGGACCGCCGGCGGAGATCGCGAGGATCGCGCCGGCGCCGGAGGATGCGTCCGCGAGGGCTTCGTCCTGGCTCTCGTACACGACGGCGTCGGCGAGCGGGCCGAGCGCGGACATCAGCGCTCGCTCGAATCCCGGCTGGACGTGAACGAGGTCCTTCAGCAGCCCCACCGCGCGGCCGTCGTGGTTCGCGAGGAACCGCGATCCCGGCGTCTCTTCGATGTCGCGCCGGCGTGCCTCCAGCAGGTCGCGGCGAGCCGCCATCCGGCGCTCGGCCTCCTCGAGGGACTCGAGCTTCTCGCCGAGCGAACGACGCTCCTCCTCGAGCCGGCCTCGCCGCTCGGAGAGCGGCGAGGACTGACCGTCCAGCCGCTCGATCTCGGTCTCGAGGGTCTCGCGCTCCCCACGTAGCGCGGCTTCGGCCTCGCCCACTTCGTGCAGCGACTCGGCCGCGCGCGCGCGTTCGGCCTCGGCGCTCGCGAGCGAGCGCCCCAGGGCGTCGATCTCCGCTCGCCGCCCGGCGGTCTCCTCGGAGAGCCGGCGGCGCGCATCCTCGGCCATCTGCCGCCGGTCGACGGCGAGGCGGAACTCGCGTTCGGCCTCGTCGAGGCCGGCCTCCTGCTCCTCCAGGCCGGCCACCGTGCGCGCGAGCTCGGACTCCACCCTGGCGAGCTCGGCCTCGACCGTCTCCAGCTTCGCGGCGCGTGTCCCGTGCGCCGCGAAGGCCTCGCGAGCCGCGGCCTCCCGTTCGACGGCATCGCGCAACGCGTGCTCCGCTTCCGAGCGCGCGGTCTGGCCGAGCCGGAAGGACTCCTCGGCCGCGGCGGCCTCGCGGGCGGCGAGCGCCCGCTCCTCGGAGGCCGCGACGACGTCGGCGTCGAGCGAGTCGAGGCGCTCCCGGGCGGCGCGGCGCAGCTCGAGACCCTCGTCCCACCCCGACTGCCGCCGCTCGCGTTCGGCGAGCAGCGCGCGCAGCCGCGCGGCGGCGAGCCTCGCCGAGAGCTCCTCGGCTTGGGTCGTCAGCTGCTCGTGCCGCTTCGCCATCTCGGCCTGTTGCCGGAGCGGCTTCAGCTGGCGCCGGAGCTCCGCGAGCACGTCCTGCAGCCGAAGAAGATCCTGATCGAGGCCGGCGAGCTTGCGCTCCGACCGAACCTTGCGCGCCCGGTGCTTCGCGATGCCCGCGGCCTCCTCGACGTACTTGCGGCGCTCTTCGGGGCGCGAGGTGAGCACCTCCTCGAGCTGCCCCTGCCCGACCACGGTGTGCAGGGCCCGGCCGATGCCGGTTTCCGAAAGCAGCTCCTGGATGTCGAGCAGGCGCACGATCTGGCCACCGATCCGGTACTCGCTCTCGCCCGAGCGGAAGATCGTGCGCGAGATCTCGATCTCGGTCATCGGCACCGGGATCAGCCCCGCCGTGTTGTCGATCACGAGCTTCACCTCGGCCATGCCGAGCGCCGGGCGGGCGGGGCTGCCGGCGAAGATCACGTCGGCCATCTGGCCGCCGCGCAGCGCGCGGGGACCCTGTTCGCCCAATGCCCAACTGATCGCGTCGACCAGGTTGGACTTGCCCGACCCATTCGGCCCAACGATCACGCTGACGCCGGGGATGAAGTCCAACTGGGTCTTGTCCGCGAAGGATTTGAAGCCGCGGAGGGTGATCGAGCGGAGGAACATTCGCTCGGATGCTAACAGTGGCACCCCGTCCGACCTGGGATTTCCACCGCGAAACTTGCGCTCAGCGGATCCGGAACTCACGTTCACCTTCGGGAAGCTCCTCGTGCACCTCCACCGCGTCGACGCGGGACAGCTCGGGACCGGTACGGCACCACGCGACCATCGCATCGACGTCGGCCGGCCCCCCTTCGAACACCGCCTCGACCGCCCCGTCACCCCGGTTCCGCACGCTGCCGGCGAGCCCGAGCTCGCGAGCCCGCCGGGCGCACGAGACCCGGAAGAACACGCCCTGGACCCTGCCCGTCACCAGCACGCGAACACGCCGCACGCCAAGATGGTAGAAGCATGACGGGCTACGACGACGCGACCGCGCTCCTCGTGGTGGACGTCCAAAACGACTTCGCCGACCCCGCGGGGAGCCTCTACGTGCGCGACGGCGAGCTGGTCGTGCCGCTCGCAAACGCCGAGATCGCCCGGGCCCTGGAGGCCGCGGCCACCGTCGTGTGCACCCAGGACTGGCACCCGGAGGTGACGCCGCACTTCTTGAAGGACGGCGGGATCTGGCCCACGCACTGCGTGCAGGAGACGTGGGGCGCCGAGCTGCACCCGGACCTCGTGGCGGCCGGCGAGCGCATCCGGAAGGGGGCAGGGGGCGAGGACGGCTACTCGGCGTTCGGCGTGCGCGACCCGGTGAGCGGCGAGGTCCGTCCCACGCCGCTCGAGTCGCTCTTGCGGGAGCGCGGGGTCGAGCGGGTCGTCGTGTGCGGGCTCGCCACCGACTACTGCGTGCTCGAGACCGTGCTGGACGCATGCCGGCTCGGGTTCGGCGTCACGGTCCTCGAGGATGCGATCCGCGCGGTCGACCTCGGCGCCGGCGACGGCGCACGCGCGATCGCACGCATGCGCGACGCGGGCGCCGAGCTCACCTCGTCGCGTTAGTGCTCGTGCTCGCCCTCGCCTCCCTGCGAGGGGCCGAGGCCGAGCTGGTTCATCGCACCCATCACGTCGAAGATCCCGTAGTGTTCGGTGTTCAGCCCGTCCTCGTTGAACGTCATGACGTCGATCGACTCGGCCGAGAACGTCTTCCCGGTGGGGGGCATGCCCGGCATGAAGCCGTTCGTGTCGGTGCCGGTCATGCGCGACCGCACGGCGACCTTGTTGCCGGCCGCGACCATGTCGAGGATCTCGCTCTTGCCGTCCGGGACCTGGTTCCGCATCCATCGGAACATCTCGATCGTCCCGGCCTTGTCCCCCTTCATGCCGGGCGGCGGCGAGTGCCCGACGAAGTCGTCGGTCATCATCTTTTCGGCGAATCCCATGTCGCCCTCGTTGAAGACCCGCTCCATGAACTCGCGGCAGGTTGCGGCGTTCTCTTCGGGCGTCGCCATGATCACATCCCCTCCGGAGCCGGCATGACTCCCAGCTGCACCATCATCTTCGGGACGTCCATCTGCGCCCAGGTCTCGACGAGCTTGCCGTCGTCGGCGTGCCGCGAGATCTGGACCCAATCGACGTCGACCGGCTTGCCGTTCGCGGGCACGCCCGCCCACTCGAGCCCGCCGTCGTTCGTGCCGGTCATGCGCACGTGCACGACCGTCCGGTCCCCCGATCCGAAGGCTTCGAGCACTTCCGTCTTCTTGTCGGGGAACGAGGTGAAGCCGCCCTCGTTCGCCGCGATGCACCCCTCGATGCCCGGCGGCAACATCTCGGACCCGGGGGTATGCGCCACGATGTCGGTCGCAACGAGCTCGCGCACCGTGTCGTAGTCCCTTGCCCCGTACGCCTCCTCGAGGCGACGCATGACGTCGACGTTGTCCATCGACCCGACCTCCCTTCGGACTCGTCGTTGCGGACCCTACGACCCGGGTTCGGCCTTGCGCAAGGGAGCGCCCGGCATCAGCTCTGGCACTGCGGGCAGAAGTACGCGGTGCGGCCGGAGATCCGCACGCTCTGAATGGGCGTGCGGCACCGACGGCACGGCAGGCCGGCGCGACCGTACACCTTTAGCTCGTTCTGGAATTCGCCGGGCTTGCCGAACAGATCGACGTACGCGTCGTCGCCGAGCGTCGTGCCGCGCGCCTTGATCGCCTCCTGCAGCGTCTCCTGGATCGCGCGGTACAGGCGCCGCACCTCCTGCGAGGACAGCGTGTTCGAAAGCCGGTCGTATCGAAGCCCCGCGGCGAACAGCACCTCGTCGGAGTAGATGTTGCCGAGGCCGGAGATGAACTTCTGGTCCATCATCAGCTGCTTCATCTTCGCGGCCTTCTCGGCGAGCAGGTACTGGAAGGTCTGCCACGTGAACACCTGGTCGAGCGGGTCGATCGCGATGTGCTGCAGCTCCTTCACCTTCGCGAGCTCGTCGGCAGGCGTCACGAACATCTCGCCGAACGTGCGCGGGTCGATGAACCGAAGGTCGCCTCCCTGTTGGAACGTGATCACGACGTGCGTGTGCGGCAGGAGCGCCGTGCGACCCGTGCCGCGCTGGAACTGCCCGCTCATGCCGAAGTGGGTGACGACCGCGTCGCCGCCGTCGAGGTACATCACGAGGTACTTGCCGCGGCGCTCGACCTTCGTGATCTTGTGACCCTCGAGGCGCGAGGTGAAGTCCTTGCGCTTACCGTGGCGCCGGATCACGCGCATCGCGTTCTTCGAGGTCTTGACCTCTGCCTCCTTGATGCGGCGGCCCACGACGTCCTTCTCCAGGTCTCGCCGGACCACCTCGACCTCAGGAAGCTCCATGCCGCCTACTCGCCTCGCCCCACGCGTTCGATGATCTTCGTGTAGGCCTCGCGCGCGGCCTGCTGCTCGGCTTCCTTCTTCGAGCGGCCGCGCCCCCCGCCGAGCGACTCGCCCGCGAGGTACACGGTCGCGGTGAACTCCTTCTCGTGGTCGGGCCCCTGCTCCTCGAGCCGGTACTCCGGCATCGCGTGCAGCTCCTGGGACGCGAGCTCCTGCAGGAGCGTCTTGAAGTCCCGATCGCCCTCTCCGCGGGCGTACGCCTCCATCCGCGGGCGGAACAGCCGCTCGATCAGCTCGCGCGCGACATCGAGGCCCCGGTCGAGGTAGACCGCGCCGAAGATGGCCTCGAGCCCGTCGGCGAGGATGCTCGCCTTGTTGCGGCCCCCCGACTGCTCCTCGCCCTTGCCGAGCAGGACGACCGAGCCGACGTCGAGCGCGCGCGCGACCTCGGCGAGCGAGGCCATGTTCACGACGGCGGCGCGAAGCTTCGCGAGGGAACCCTCCGGGAGCTCCGGGAACAACCGGTACGCGAGGTCGGTCACGACCAGGCCGAGCACCGAGTCACCCAGGAACTCCAGGCGCTCGTTCGTGACCTCCAGACCGTTCTCGAACGCGAACGATCGATGCGTGAGCGCCGCCTTGCGGAGGTCGTCGCTCCGGAAGGTCACCCCGAGCGCCCGGTCGAGCGACTCCGGGGAGGCCTGAGAGGGTGGGCCGCCCGCGGGAGCCTCGCGCACGTCGCTACTCGACCTCGACAGCCTGCCGCCCCGCGTAGTAGCCGCAGTTCCCGCACACGCGGTGCGGCAGCTTCGGCTGGTGGCACTGCGGGCACTCGGCGTAGGAGGGAGCCTTCGCCTTCCAGTTCGCCGCGCGCTTGTCGCCGCGCGTCTTGCTCTGTCGCTTCTTCGGTACCGCCATCTACGTGGTCCTTCCTTCGGGGTCGTCGTCCACGAGCTCGATGCCCTCGAACAGGGCCGCGAGCTCGCTCCATCGCGGGTCGGGCTCCGGCTCGGTGCACGTGCACTCGCCGAGGTTGAGGTCACCGCCGCACCGGGCGCAGAGCCCGAGGCAATCGGTCTTGCAGAGCGGCGAGAAGGGCAGCTCGATGCCGACGGTGTCCCGCACGAGCTGCTCGGGGTCGAGCTCGCCGGAGGGGTCGAGCGGGTAGTCGTCGGAGTCGGGGCCGGGCGACGTCGTGAACATCTCGCCCGCCACCTCGACGTCGAACGGACGCGTGAACTCGCGCAGACAGCGCGCGCACTGCAGCGACATCGTGCCGGAGAAGCGGCCGCTCGCGAGGATGCCCTCGACCACGCTTTCGAGCAGCAGCTCGCCGGCGATCGGCCGGTCCTCGGGCACCGTCGCGAGCGCCGTGCCGAGGCCCTGGATCGTGTCCCGCAGCTCCTGCGTCTTCGAGGCGCCCGGGTTCCCGAGCAGGTCGCGAACGTCGATCGTCCGCATCACTCGGCCTCCTCCACCTCGATGTCGATCTCCTGGGCCTCGACGATCGGCTCGTCCGCGAGGTCATCGTGTCCCCCGAGGCGCTGCTCGGCCTCGGTCATCGGCGCGCCGCGTAGCTTCTGCCGGCCCAGCTCGATCTGGTCGAGCGTCTTCGCGACCTGACGCGCGGATGCCTGCGCGTCCTCCTGGATCTTCCGCAGGGCGATCTCGAACTGCGCGAGCTTCGCGTCGACGTAGTCCTCGGCCTCGAGCCTGATCTTGCGCCCGTCCTCCTCGGCTTCGGCCTGGATCCGCTCGGCCTCCGAGCGCGCGCGGCTCACGATCTCCTCCTTGCGCGCCATGCGGAGCTGCTCCTCCCTCGCCTCGTGCACGAGGCGCTCGCCCTCCGCGCGCGCCTTGCCCAGCAGCTCCTCCCGGTCCTTCACGACCCACCGGGCCTGCTTGACCTCCTCGGGGAGGCTCTCCTTCATCTCCTGGATGAGCTCGAGGATCTCCTCGCGGTTCACGAGCGCCGACGACGACAGCGGCATCGACTTCGCCTCGCGCACGAGGTCCTCGAGCTGCTGCAGGCGCGACGTGAGGTCCATCGCTATGCGCCCCGCTCGAGCGTGTCCATGAGCGCCTTCTTCACGTGGTCCGGCACGAGGCCCTCGACGTCCCCGCCGAACCGGGCCACCTCCTTGACGAGCGAGGAGGAGAGGAACGACCACTTCGGGCTCGTCGGCATGAAGAGCGTCTCGACGCCGCCGAGCCGGTGGTTCATCTGCGCCATCTGGATCTCGTACTCGTAGTCGGAGACCGCGCGGAGCCCCTTCACGATGACCGTGGCTTGCTGCTGGTGGGCGTACTCGACGAGGAGCCCGCGGAACGACGCGATCCGGACGTTGCCGAGGTCGGTGCACGCTTCCTCGAGCATGCCCACCCGCTGGTCCAGGGCGAACAGCGGCGCCTTCGCCGGGTTCTCGAGCACGCCGACGAGGACCGCGTCGAAGCAGCCCGATGCGCGTTCGATGATGTCGAGATGACCGTTGGTCACCGGGTCGAAGGTGCCCGGACACAGGGCGGTCAGGCTCATTGTTCCTCCCGACTCGAGGCCGACGGGTCCGGCCGGTACAGGTTCACGAGGGTGTCGCCGTACGCGAGGCGCCTCGCGGGCGACCAGTCTACTGGAATCACAGGCATGGAACTCTGTTTGCCACGGGTGAGCACAACCGTCCAGCCCGCGGGGTCGAGCCACTCCTCGCGCAGGCCGGACACCACTTCGTCCAGGTCGGAGCCCCCGAAATCGTAGGGAGGATCGGCGAGCACCAGGCCGAACGGGGCCCCCGGTTTGTCATGACTGCTGAGAAAAGCGCCCACCTCGGCCCCCACGACCCGCGCGCGATTCGTCACGTTGGCCCGCCCGAGGTTCTCCCGGATCGCCTCGAGCGCGGGGCGGGATCGTTCGACGAACGTCGCGTGCTCGGCCCCGCGCGAGAGCGCCTCGATCCCGAGCGCGCCGGTGCCGGCGAAGAGGTCCAGGACGCGTGCGCCGGGCACCGCGGCGCCGAGGCTCGAGAAGAGCCCCTCGCGCGCCCGATCCGAGACCGGGCGCACGCCGGCCGGCACCTTTGCGAGCCGGATCCCCTTCGCGCTCCCCGCGATCACCCGCATCCGCGCAGCGTACGGGCTGGCGGTCTCGCTCAGGATCAGGACTGGAACAGCCACTCGACCGAGCGGCGGAACTGCTCCCGGAGCCGGTCGAGCAGACCCGGGTGCTCCGCGAGCTGCGGGTCGTCGTCGATCAGCGCGAACGCACGGGCGCGGGCGCGCTTCACGAGTTCGAGGTCCTCGGCGAGCCGCGCGAGCTTGAGGTCGGGCATGCCGGACTGCCTCGTGTCGAAGAGCGTCCCCTCGCCCCGGAGCCGCAGGTCGTCGTCGGCGAGCTCGAACCCGTCGGTCGTGCGCACCATCGCCTCGAGCCGTTGCTTGGCCTCGAGGTTCTGCGGATCGCTCTCGTCGAAGAGCACGCAGTGCCCGGCCGACGCGCCCCGGCCGATCCGGCCCCGGAGCTGGTGCAGCTGCGCCAGCCCGAAGCGCTCCGCGTTCTCGACGAGCATCACCGTCGCGTTCGGCACGTCCACGCCGACCTCGATCACGGTCGTGGAGATCAGCAGGTCGGTCTCCCCCGAGCGGAAGGCCTCCATCCGCTCCTCCTTCTCGACGGGCCGCATGCGCCCGTGGAGCACCTCGACGCGAAGATCGGGGAAGACGGTCGTCGCGAGCCGTTCCGCCTCGTGCTCGGCGGCCTTCACCTGCAGGCGGTTCCCCTCGTCGATCGCCGCGCACACCACGAAGGCCTGTCGGCCCGCCGCGACCTCGGCCCGCACGAGGTCGTACGCACTCGCGCGCTCCTCGGGGGTGCGAGCGACGCGCGTCTCGACCGGCTGGCGTCCCGCCGGCATCTCGTCGAGCGTGACGACGTCGAGGTCGCCGTAATACGTGAGCGCGAGCGTTCGCGGGATCGGCGTGGCCGTCATGATGAGGACGTCGGGCTCGGCGCCCTTTCCTCGGAGCGCCATCCGCTGATGCAGGCCGAACCGATGCTGCTCGTCGACGACGGCGACGGACAGGTCGGCGAACGTCACGGCCTCCTGGACGAGCGCGTGGGTGCCGACCACCAGATCCACGCTGCCGTCGGCGATCCCGCCGAGGATGCGCTTGCGGTCGTTGCCGGTGACCGCCGCCGTGAGCAACGCGTAGGTCACCGCGGGCAGATCGCCGGCATCGGGCCCCGGGTCCAGCAGCGACGCCTGGCCGTCGTCCTTGCCCTTGTCGGCTGCGACGCGCAGGTACGGCACCGCCCCCACGCCCTCGAGCAGGGACTCCATCGAGCGATAGTGTTGCCCCGCAAGCACTTCCGTCGGGGCCATGATGGCTGCCTGATGTCCCGAGCCGATCGCGACGAGCGCCGCGTGCACGGCCACGAGCGTCTTCCCCGACCCGACGTCGCCCTGGAGCAGCACGTTCATCGGGCGCGGGCGGGCCATCGCGGCGCCGATTTCCTCCATCGCGCGCTCCTGCGCCTTGGTGGGCACGAACGGCGCGGTCGCAAGCAGACGCTTCGCGAGCACCCCGTCCGCGTCGTGCGCGAAGCCCTGCTGTTCGGCCTCGACCCGATGCTTCCGGAACGCCACGCCGAGCTCGAGCAGGAACAGCTCGTCGAACTTCAGCCGCTCCTGTGCGATCGCAAGCTCCTCGGGAGACTCGGGGAAATGGATCCTGCGGATCGCCAGGTCGAAGGAGCCGAGCGATTCCGCTTTCACGATGTCCTTGGGCAACGGATCCGCGAGGGGTCCCAGCCGTTCGAGCGCGCGATGTACCAGCTCGCGGATCGTGCGCGTCGTCACGCCCTCGGTCGCGGGGTGGACCGGCGTGATGCGACCCGTGTGCACGAGGTCGGACTCGTCGCCGCGCAGGACCTCGACCTCCTGGTTCGCGAGCTGCAGGCGGCCCCGGTACAACGCGACGACCCCCGACACCGCGAGCTCCGTCCCCTCGCGGTACATGCCCGCCGCCCACGGCTGGTTGAAGAACGTGAGGTCGAGGTAGCCGGTCTGGTCGAAGATCGTGACGAGCACCATCGACTGGCGACGCCGCGTCATGCGCTTCGTGACCTTGCGCACCGTCGCGATCACCGTGGCCTGCTGCCCGATCTTCAGGCCGCGAATGGTCTCGACGCGGGAGCGGTCGATGTAGCGGCGAGGGTAGTGCTGCAGGAGGTCGCCGACCGTCGCGATCTCGAGCGAGTCCGCGAGGACCTTCCACGCCTCCTCGCCTCTCGTTCTTCCGCCGGTGCGGCGCGTGGCGATCCGCTTGTCGATCTCGAGGATCGGATCGTCGAGCGTCAGCGGCACGCGGGTTCCTCCAGGCTTCGAATCGACCCGTTCTACCATGGGCTCCGTGACACGCCTGATCGCGGTCTTCGTCTTCGCAACGCTCGTCGCCGCTTCGTGCAGCGACGGAGGGCCGGAGACCTCGTCCACCGGCTCGCCGGCGCTCAACGCGACGACCGCCGCGCTCCTACCCAGGTCCGTGGACGAGCTCCGCGACATCGATCCGGCCACGTATGACGAGCTGCTGGCCCAACTCCGGGGCACCCCGGTCGTCGTGAACGTGTGGGCGTCCTGGTGCATCCCCTGCCAGGCGGAAGCTCCGGAGCTCGCGAAGGCGGCGCGCACCTACGGCGACGAGGTCCAGTTCGTGGGCCTCGACGTCCAGGACACGCGGAGCGACGCCGCCGCCTACATCGCCCGGTACGGCCTGCCGTTCCCGAGCCTGTTCGATCCGCCGCTCGCGATCGGTACCTCGCTCGGGCTGATCGGGCCACCCGGCACCTTCTTCTACGACCGCGACGGCACGCTCGTGGATTCGATCCGGGGGCAGCTCTCGTCGACGCAGCTCGCGAAGTCCATCGCACGGATCCGCGCCTGACCGTCTGTTACCCTCGGTACATGGCCGCCGTCTGCGACATCTGCGGGAAGAAGCCGTTCTTCGGCATGCAGGTCTCCCACTCGCATCGGCGTTCGCCGAAGCGGTGGAATCCGAACATCCAGCGCGTGCGCGCGCTGGTGGACGGCACGCCCCGACGCGTGAACGCCTGCACGAGCTGCATCAAGGCCGGTCGCGTCGTGCGCATCCCCCGCGCGGCGTCCACGACCTCGCCGCAGAGCTAGCGGCGGCGCGTCCCCCACAGCTGATCCACCGGGCCGATGCCCGCGCCCAGCGGCAGCGCATGCCGGATCGCCTCGGTGACGAACGCCTTCCCCGCGCGCACGGCGTCACGCAGGTCCGCGCCCTTCGCGAGGTGGGCGGCGATCGCCGCCGACAGCGTGCAACCGGTGCCGTGCGTGTGCGGGGTGTCGAGGCGCTCGGCCTCGATCCACTCCTGCGTCGAGCCGTCCGCGAAGAGGTCGGTCGCGACGCGCTCCTCACGGAGGTGCCCGCCCTTCACGAGGACGGAGCCCGGACCCATTGCGAGCAGCGCCACCGCCGCGCGTCGCATGTCATCGCGGGTCTCGATCGGCTCGCCCACGAGGCCGCCGGCCTCCGCGAGGTTCGGCGTCACGATCGTCGCGAGGGGGAGGATCCGCTTCGCGAGCGCACCCACGGCGTCCTCGGCGAGCAGCGGATCGCCGTGCTTCGACACGAACACGGGATCGACGACGAGGTTCGGGATCCGCGTGGCTTCGATCGCGTCGGCCACCGCCTCGATGATGTCGGCGCTCGCGAGCATGCCCGTCTTCGCCGCGTCCACGCCGATGTCGTCGGCGACCGCGCGGATCTGCGATGCAACCGTGTCGGGTGAGAGCTCCTCGAACCCGCTCACGCCCTTCGTGTTCTGCACGGTGACGGCCGTGATCGCCGTCATCCCGTAGACCCCGAGCGCGCTGAACGTCTTGAGGTCGGCCTGGATGCCGGCCCCGCCGCCCGAGTCGCTGCCGGCGATCGTGAGCGCGCGCGGCCGCGCCGGCTCAGCCGGCAAAGTGATCCCATCCCGCCGGCTCGAGCGGCCGCACCGTGCCGTCCTCCGCCACCGACTCGATCCCGGCGTCGGTGATCTCGCCGACGTCGGCGAGCGGCGTGCCGAACGCGTCCGCGAGCTCCGCGCGCGCCGCGTCGACCTCGCCGACCGGCAGCGCGGCGAGCAGCTCGTAGTCCTCCCCGCCTCCGAGCGCTTCCGCGAACGTGGCCGCGGGATGCAGCGGCACGGCCGCGAGCTCGAGCCGAGCGCCCACGCCGCTCGCGGACGCGAGCCGCGAGAGATCGAGCGCGAGGCCGTCCGACACGTCCATCATCGCGGTGGCGCCGTGGCGTGCGAGCACCGCGCCCTCGCCGACCCTGGCGCTCGGCCGCACGTGGCGCCGGATCGCGTCGCGCTCATCCTCGCTCCACGAACCTCGTCGGCCGCTCGCCCGCAGGCCCGCGGCGGACCCGCCCAGCGACCCCGTCACCACGAGCCGGTCCCCCGGCTTCGCACCCGAGCGAAGCACGGCGTGGCCGGGGGCCACCTCACCCGTCACGGTCACCGCGATCGACGTGACGCCCCCGCGCGAGAGATCGCCGCCGACCAGCCAGAGCGCATGCTCGTCGCACGCCTCGCGCATGCCGCCGAGCAGCTCGATCGTCCAGCCGACGTCGGGCCGCCCGCCGATCGTGAGCGCGCAGACGGCCGAGCGCGGCGACGCCGCCATCGCCGCGATGTCGCTCAGGTTCACGATCAGGGCCTTGTAGCCGAGGTCGCGCGCGGACGTGAGGGCCGGGTCGAAGTGCACGCCCTCCACCATGACGTCGGTCGTGATCACGAGCTCACCCGAGGCCGGGGCGAGCACCGCCGCGTCGTCGCCGGGACCCACCACGACCTCCGGCCCGGCACCCGACAGCACGCGCCGGATGGCCTCCAGCAGCTCGTCTTCCGAAAGGTCGCTCACGCTTTCGATAGACTCCCAGGACCGATCCGGCTTGCACAACGGCGTTGCCGCACGCGCCGGACGCCAAGGAGGACGCCGTTGCCGAAGGTGCACGTCGACCCCAGCGCTGAGGAGCTGCGGTCGTTCACGGAGGAGATGTCGCAGACGCGGCTCTCCGAGTTCGGGAACACCAACACACAGACGAAGGTCCTGTCCCGCAGCGCCGGCAGCACCTACGTCGTGGGAACCTCCTCGAGCGGCAAGACGATGACCCGCGAGGAGTTCGATCGCATCGCGAAGCTGCAGGACGAGTACCTCGCGAAGCAGGACCTCCTGGTGCTCGACGGGTTCATCGGCAACGACCCCTCGATGCGATCGAGCGCGCGGCTCACAATCGAGAAGGCGAACGCGAACATCGCCGGCATGCAGCGGAAGCTGTACTTCGACCGCACCGACGGCGCCGCGCCCGACGTGCAGGTGATCTACACGCCGAACCTCCCGGCGCCGGGCTACCCCGACGAGCGCTGCATCGCCGTGGATCTCGAGCACAACGTCACGCGAGTCCTCAACTCCGACTACTTCGGCGAGTCGAAGAAGGGGGGCCTGCGGATGTGGAACAACATCGTGTACGAGAAGGGCGGGCTGGCCCTCCACGCCGGGCTGAAGGTGATCCCCACGGCCAACGGCGACCGCGTGTTCATGATCATCGGGCTTTCGGGCACCGGGAAGACCACGACGACGTTCACCACGCAGAACGGCTCGCGGCCGGTACAGGACGACTTCGTCGGGTTGATGCCGGGCGGCCTCGCGTACGGGACCGAGAACGGGTGCTTCGCGAAGACGTTCTCGCTCGACCCGGACTTCGAGCCGTCGATCTACGGAGCTGTCACGAAGCCCACGGCGTACCTCGAGAACGTCTATCAGGACGAACAGGGGCACGTGGACTTCTTCAACCAGCACTACACGCAGAACGGCCGTGCCGTGTTCGAGATGGCCGACCTGCTGTCGTTCGAGGACGCGCGCAACGTCGGACCGGTGGACTACCTGTTGATCCTCAACCGGAACGAGAACCTCGTGCCGGCCGTCGCGAAGCTGAACCGGGCGCAGGGTGCAGCGTTCTTCATGCTCGGCGAGACCACCGGGACGTCGGCGGGCGGCGCCGCGGAGGCCGGGAAGTTCCTGCGCGTCCCCGGCACGAACCCGTTCTTCCCGCTTCCGCACGGCCTGCAGGGCAACCGGATCCTCGACCTGCT
The DNA here is from genome assembly GCA_036556805.1 of Actinomycetota bacterium. GTDB lineage: Bacteria > Actinomycetota > UBA4738 > UBA4738 > HRBIN12 > DATBIS01. The sequence goes on from DATBIS010000055.1 coordinate 37,200, forward strand.
CGCCACGCATCCGATCGAGACCTACCTGCTGAACACCGGGCGCGTGGGCGGCAAGGAGGACGACGATCGGTCGAAGAAGGTGAAGATCCCGCACACGTCGGCGTGCGTGAAGGGCATCGCCGAGCAGACGATCTCGTGGAGCGAGGACGACGACTTCGGTTACCTGGTGGCCGAGTCCGTGCCGGACTTCGACGACGTCGAGCTCCTGCAGCCGAAGCGGCTCTACGAGCGCACCGGGCGAGCCGCGGAATACGCCGACCTCGTCGAACGCCTGAAGGCCGAGCGCGTCGCGCGACTCCAGGAGTTCCCCGAGCTCTCCGAGGACATCGTCAAGGCCGCGGGGTAGGCGTCAGCCGCGATCGTCGCGCTGTTCGCGCCGGCCCAGGAAGTAGCCCGCCACGAGCTGGAGCGCGGAGAGCCCCGCGAACACCATGACGTACCACCCGTAGTGGGAGGCGTACTGCGCGAACTGCCCCTCGTCGCCCGAGAACCGCGTGTCCTTGTCGATCGCGAGGATGAGGAACAGGCCCGCGAGCGAGAACCACAGCCCGATCCGGCCGGTGAGATACGCCGCGAACAGCAGGTGGTCGCGTAGATCCGGCGTCTCGAACGGACGACGGAGCCAGTACACGAGCGAGCGCGCCCCCAGCGCGGCGAACACGAGCGCGATGGCCGTCTCGGCGACCTTCACCGGGCCGCCTGGCTCATCGCGTGCACGACCTCGGCGTCCGACGTCTGCCCGAACGTCCCGTACCACTCCCCCACGGCGCGGAAGTCCCGCGGGGTCTCCAGCGCGACCACCTCGTCGGCCTCCTTCTCCAACCGCTCGACGGCGTCGGGCGGCGCCACCGGAACGGCGAGCACCGCGCGCGCGGCTCCCTGCGACTTGACCCACCGGATCGCGGCCGCGGCGGTCGCCCCCGTCGCGATCCCGTCGTCCACGATCACGGCGATCGTGCCCGCGAGCGACGCCGGCTCTCGGCCGGCTCGATAGTGGGACGAACGACGTTCGATCTCCGCCTCCTGCCTCGCGACCTCCTCGCGGAGATACTCGGTGCGAACGCCCAGCCGACGGATCAGGCCGAGATCCCAGACTTGGACGTCGCCGGCGATCGCGCCCACCGCGAGCTCGGGGTTGCGCGGCGCGCCGATCTTGCGGGGCACGACCACGTCGAGCGGCGCCCCCAGCGCCCGCGCGACGGCGGCCGCGACGATGACGCCACCCCTCGGGATGCCGAGCACCACCACGCCGCCTTCCGCGAAGCGCCCGAGCAGGGCTTCGGCGAGGCGGCGGCCCGCGTCGGCCCGATCGAGGAACATCTCCGCTCCATCTTCGCAGGGCCGTCGGCGCGTCGCGACGCCGCGTTGCGCGGCCCGACGGGCCGGGGCTAGCATGGCGCCCTTCGGAGGGAGGTCACCGTGATCCAGGCGTACATCCTCATCCAGACCGAGGTCGGGAAGGCCGCGCAGGTCGCGAAGGAGGTCCGCGACATCGGCGGGGTCGCCGAGGCCGAGGACGTCACGGGCCCGTACGACGTGATCGTGCGCGCCGAGGCCAACAGCGTCGACGAGCTCGGCAAGCTGGTGGTGGCGAAGATCCAGTCGGTGGACGGGATCACGCGAACGCTCACCTGCCCCGTCGTCCACCTGTAGGTCGCTTGCGTCGGCCGCCGGTCGGTCGAAGACCCCTCCGTCAACGCGCCCCGAACCGCCTATCCTGATCGCCGTGCATCACGGTCTGGGCGCGGACTCCTACCGAACCGAGCGCGCCGCTCGTTTCGTCTTCCTGCTCGTCGTCGGCGGCGCGCTCGCGCTCGCGGCGTTCGCCGGTCCGGCCCCGAGGGCCGCAGCGAAGGCCACGAGCGGGCCACCAGTCTTGTCTTCAAGGAGCTTCTCCGAAGGGACCACTCTTCGACTCTTGCTTGGAGTGCCCTGCACGATCACGGGCACATCGGGCAACGACACCCTCGACGGCACGAGCGGTGACGACATCATCTGCGGGCTCGAGGGCAACGACACGATCCAGAACCTTGGGACAGGCTTCGACCAGGTCTTCGGCGACGCCGACAGCGACACCGTCGACTTCTCCGATCAGTCGGGCGGCATCACCGTGAACCTGAGCGGCATGGACCCCGACGTCGCGACCGGCGGTGACGGATCGAAGCAACTCAACGGCGTCGAGAACCTGATCGGATCGCCCCAGGGCGACACCTTCACCGGCGACGGCAACGTCAACGACTTCCAAGGCGGAGACGGAGGCGACACGCTCGCGGGCGGCAGCGACAATGACGTTCTGGACGGCGACGATGGCAACGACACCTTGTCCGGCGACGGCGGCAACGACTCGCTCACCGGTGGCGCCGGAACCAGCGACGAGCTCGACTACTCCGGGGCACCGTCGGGCGTGAACGTGGACCTGGGCGCGGGGACCGCATCGGGCGGAGACGGCAGCGACACGCTGTCGGGGTTCGAAGACGTCACCGGCTCGGGCTTCGACGACTCGCTCACCGGCGACTCGGGCGCGAACACGCTGGACGGCGGCGACGGCGCCGACTCCCTCGACGGAGCCGGCGACGACGACGACCTCAACGGCGACGCGGGCGGCGACACGCTCGTGGGGGATTCGGGAGCGGACGATCTCAACGGGGGCGGCGGGAGCGACCGCGTCGACTACTCCGGGGCAGCCGGCCCGATGGACGTGGACCTCGGCGCCGGCACGGCGTCGGGCGAGGGCTCGGACACGCTTGCGGCCATCGAGAACGTGACCGGCTCGCCCGCCGCCGACGAGATCATCACCGACGCAAACAGCGACAACGACCTCGCGGGAGGCGGCGGCACGGACACGGTGTCGTTCGCAGGAGCCGACTCGGGCGTCACGGCGAGCCTCACGACCGGCACGGCCTCGGGCGACGGATCGGACACGTTCTCCGGCTTCGAGAACCTCTCGGGATCGCCGCAGGACGACACCCTCACCGGCGATGCATCGGCGAACGTCGTGAACGGCCTCGGGGGGGACGACACGCTCGCGGGCCTCGGCGGGGACGACACGCTCGACGGCGGCAACGGGTCCGACACGGTCACCTACGCCTCGGCACCGGGGCCGATGACGATCAACCTCCAGACGCACGACGCGAGCGGCGACGGGACCGACACGCTGCCGAGCATCGAGAACGCGATCGGATCGCCGTTCGACGACATGATCACGGCCACGAATCCCGGGGCCGGCCGCATCGCGTTCGATCGAGGACCGGGTTCCAACAACGACATCTACACGGTGAAGTCGAACGGAACCTCGCTCCTGCACATCGTGAACCACGCAAAGGACGACTATCACCCGGCGTGGTCGACCACCGGCAAGATCGCGTTCTCGTCCAACCGATCGGGCAACGACTACGAGATCTACACGGTGAGCGCGAGCGGCACGGCCATCAAGCGGCTCACCGACAAGAAGAAGTTCGATGGCATGGCCCAGTGGTCGCCCGACGGCAGCAGGATCGCGTTCGTGTCGAACCGCGACGGCAACTACGAGGTGTACGTGATGCTCGCGAACGGGACGGACCTCACCCGCCTCACCCACAACCCGGCGGATGACTTCTTCCCGAGCTGGTCGCCCGACGGTTCCCGCATCGTGTTCCAAAGCGACCGGGTCGGCAGCACGCCACAGCTGTTCGTCATGAACGCCGACGGCACGCAGGTCGACAAGATCACCTCGGCGACCGGTGCGAGCGCCGAGCCGAACTGGTCGCCGGATGGGACGCTGATCGCGTTCATGCGCGAGGTCGCCGGCAACCAGGAGATCTTCACGGCGAGCGCGAGCGGCGGCAACGAGACGCGCCTCACGAACAACAACGACGGTGACTACGACCCGGCGTGGGCGCCGGACGGATCCGCGATCGCGTTCTCGAGCGACCGGGACGGGGACTTCGACCTGTACACGATGGCCCCCGACGGCACCAACGTCGCGCAGATCACGGACGCGGCGAGCCTCGACGAATACCCCAGCTGGCAGACCACGTGCTCGGTGGCCGGCGCGCCGGTCGCGAACTGCGGCGGCGCCGCGGGGAACACGATCAACGGCGGCGGCGGTGACGACGTGATCTTCGGCGGCCGCGGGAACGACACGCTGATCGGGGGCGGCGGCGACGACGTCCTCGCCGGCGGCGCCGGGGCCGACGTCGTGAACGGCGGAGCCGGCAGCGACGTCGTGTCGGCTGGGCCCGGATCGGGCGCGGACGACACCTTGGGGGGAACCGGTGGGGACCTGCTCATGGCGCTCGACTCGAAGGGCGACGACTCGCTCAAGGGCGGACCCGGGAACGACCACTGCGTGTTCGACCCGAACGACGACCGAGCGAGCTGCTGAGCTCGCGCGGGATCTAGCCGTTGAGCTCGCGCGCGGCGGTGCTCCGGTTGGCACGTTCCCGATGCCGCTCCACCGCGAGCTCGAGCAGCCGCTCCACGAGGTCCGCGTAGCCGAGGCCGGACGCCTCCCAGAGCTTCGGGTACATCGAGATCGACGTGAACCCGGGGATCGTGTTGATCTCGTTCAGGAAGAGCTCGTCCTCGCCCATCAGGAAGAAGTCGACGCGCGCCATGCCGCTGCATTCGACGGCTCTGAACGCCGCCACGGCCATCCGCTGGACCTCCTCCATCACGCCCGGCTTGATGTCGGCGGGGATGAGGAGCTGCGCGCCGTGCTCGTCGAGGTACTTCGCCTCGTAGTCGTAGAACTCGTGGCCGGTGGGGACGATCTCGCCGGCGATCGAGGCGACCGGGTCGTCGTTGCCGAGCACAGCGCACTCCAGCTCGCGCGCGGGCTCCATACCCTTCTCGAGGAGCGCCTTGGGGTCGTAGCGGAACGCCTCCGCGAGGGCCCCGTCGAGCTCGCCGGGCCCGTGCACCTTCCCGACTCCGACGCTCGACCCGAGCGTGGCCGGCTTCGCGAACACCGGGTAGCCGAGCGCCTCCGCGGCGGCCGCCGCGTCCTCGGGGTCGTCTTCCCACTCCGGCTTGCGGACGACGTGGAACGGCACGACCGGCAGCCCCGCGTCGCGCCACAGGCGCTTCTGGACGTCCTTGTCGAGCCCGAGGGCCGAGCCCAGCACGCTCGCGCCCACGTACGGCACGTCGGCGAGCTCGAGCATGCCCTGCACGGCGCCGTCCTCGCCGAAGGGCCCGTGCAGCACCGGGAACACGACGTCGATCGTCTCCCTCCGGCCGTCGGCGGCGACCAGCTCGCGGGACTCCCCCTGGGCCGAGAGCTCCACGGCCGCGCCGTCGGCCTCGCGGACCTCCGGGAGGCGCCCGGTCTCGGACGGGAGCGCGGGCGGGCCCGGCAGCAGATGCCAGCGGCCTTCCCTCGTGATCCCGATCGGGACGACCTCGGTGCGCTCGGGATCGAGCGCGTCGATCACGGAACGCGCCGACAGGCAGGAGATCTCGTGTTCGGCGGAACGGCCGCCGAACAAGACCGCCACGCGCCGCCGGCGCGCCCTCACACCTTCTCCAGCGCCCTCGAGAAGTCTTCCAGGATGTCCTCGACGTTTTCGAGTCCGATGCTCACGCGCACGAGGCCGTCGGCGATCCCCGCCCGGCGTCGAGCTTCGGGGTCGAGCTGCCGGTGCGTGGTCGAGGCGGCGTGGCCAACCAGCGTGTGGACGCCGCCGAGGCTCGTGGCGACCCAGCCCATCTCGAGCGCGTCGCAGAACCGCATGCCGCCCTCGACCCCGCCGCCGACCTCGACCGCCATCATCCCGCCGCACCCGCGAGGGAGCTCGCGTTCGGCGACGGCGTATTGGGGATGCGACGCCAGCCCCGGGTAGTGCACGCGCTCCACCTTCGGATGCTGCTCGAGGAACTCCGCGACGGCCTGCGCGTTCGAGGAATGGCGCTCCATGCGCAACTCGAGGGTCATGAGGCCCCGCAGGCAGAGCCACGCCTCGAGCGGCGCCATCGTCCCGCCGGTCTCGATCGCGGTGTCGCGCAAGGTCCGCATCCCGTCGGCATCGCAACACACGACGCCGCCGATAAGATCGTTGTGCCCGCCGACGTACTTCGTCGTGGAATGCAGCACGAAGTCGAAGCCGTAGACGGCGGGATTGCAAAGCGCCGGCGACGCGAACGTGTTGTCGACCACCGAAGGGATCTCCTCGCGGCCGCACAGCTCGCCGAGCGCGGCGAGGTCGGCGACCGTGACGTTGGGGTTCGCGATCGTCTCGACGTAGAAGAACGCGGCGCCGGGAAGGGCGGCCGCCGCGGCCTCGAGGTCGTGCGGGTTCACGAACGAGACCTCGATCCCGTACCTGGGCATGACCTTCGTGAAGAGCGAGTACGCGCCGCCGTAGAGCTCGCTCGACGTCACGATGCGGTCGCCGGAACGCGCGAGCGTGGTGAACACCGTGTGCATCGCGGCCATGCCCGACGCGAACGAGAACGCCGACTCCGTGCCCTCGAGGTCCGCCATCACGCGTTCGAACGCGAGCAACGTGGGGTTGCCGTAGCCGCGCGTGTAGGTGAACCCCTGCTTGCGGAACGAGATCGTGTCGGCGTAGTCCTCGGAGCTGTCGAACCGGAACGTCGACGTCTGGTAGATCGGGACGCTCGCGGGCTCCTGGTCGATCGCGGGGGGCGTCGCGCCGTGGATCGCGCGCGTCGTGAATCCCTGCTTCGCGTCTTCGGTCACGCCGCAGAGCCTACCGCGGCTGCACCCACCGCTTCGGATACCGCGCGCGGAGGTCCTCGACGATCGCGCCGATCTCGGCCATGAGGTCGGCCGTCAGCTTGCGCAGCACCTCGCGGTCGTTGCGTTCGGCGGCGTGCGCGGACAGGTCGATCGGCGGCCCGGCCTTCACCCAGACGGGGCGTCCGAACTTCAGCGAGCCACGGCCGGACTTCTGCCACACGGCCTGCGAACCCCAGCTCGCCATCGGCACGATCGGGATGCCGGTCGCGAGCGACAGCCGCACCGTGCCGGTGCGCGCCTGCATCGGCGAGGAGTCCGGCATCGTGGTGACCGTGCCCTCGGGGTAGATCAGGACGCATTCCCCTTCGCGGAGTGCGTCCTCGGCGGCGCGCAGCGGCGACGGATCGCCGGCCTTGGCCCGGTCCACCGGGATCTGGTGCGCGCCCCGCAGCGCCCTCCCCACCACCGGGATCCGGAACAGATCCTCCTTTGCGAGGAACCGAGGCCGGCGGCCCGCCTTCACGATCGCGTAGGCGTTCCCCAGAGGGTCGAGGTACGAGATGTGGTTGCACGCGATGATCGCCGGTCCTTCGGACGGTACGTGCTCGAGGCCCTCGAAATGCCACGTGAACCAGAGCTTGACCGGCGGGAGGGCGACCGCCTTCGCGACCTGATACCAGGGCTCGATCGTCACGACTCTTCGGGCCGGAACCGGCGCAACAGCTGCCAGGCGCCGGGGAGGAGGCCGGCGGCCAGCAGCAGTTTGATCGTGTCGCCGACGACGAACGGATAGAGCCCCTGCTCGAGGGTGAGCTCCCACGACGCCGGCTGGGTGGTCAGGCCGGGGAGCGCGTGCTTCAGCCACGGCAGGCCGACGGCGTAGACGACGACCTCTCCCAGCAGCATCGCGCCGATCGCGCTGCCGAACGAACGATCCCAGCCGCGACGAGCGAGCCATCCGACGAGCCCTGCCGCGAGTGCGAACCCGAACAGGTAGCCGCCGGTCGCCGAGGAGAACGCGAGCACCGCCGTGCCGGTGAGGTGCGATCCGTCCGCCTGTGCCGCGAACACCGGGAGCCCCACCACCCCCTCGAGCAGGTAGAGCGCCAGGGTGGCGAGGCCGAGGGCGGGGCCGTACGCCGCGCCCACCAGCAGCACGCCGAGCGTCTGACCCGTGATCGGCACCGGGGTGAACGCCAGGTGGATCTGCGCCTGCGCGAGCCCGGCAATGACAAGGCTGCCGGCAACGGCGCATGCGACCTGGAAGGCGACGCGAGCGGTGGTGTTGGGACGCCGTGGCGCGATCGTGAGCGCCAGGGTGGACACCAGCGACCAACCTCCCTCGTTCGGCGACCGCTCCGGGTCGCGGGCGACGTGAGGTTACCTCGCCGGGTGGACTACCCTGAAGCCCCCGTGAAGGTCCTTTCGATTCCCGTGAAATCCCTCTCCGAGGCGAAGTCCCGGCTCGCGCCCATGCTCACGCCGCTCGAGCGGGGCGCGCTCACGCTCGCCATGCTCGAGGACGTGCTCGACGCCACCGACCTCCCCGGGTGGGACACGTGGGTGATCTCCCCCGACGAGGCCGTGCTCGAGGTCGCGGCGCGTCGCGGCGTTCGCACGATCGTCGAGGAGAAGCCGCCGCTCGCGAACGCGGTGCGCCAGGTGGAGGCCGAGGCGAACGACGCCGGCGCCGAGGCGCTCGCGGTGCTCCTCGCCGACGCGGCGCTCGTGACGACGGAAGCCCTCAGGCGCGGCGTCCACGCGCTGGGACCCGTGGTGCTCGTCCCCGACGAGGACGAGGCGGGCACGAACCTGCTGCTGCGACGACCGCCGCGCGCGATCCCCGCGCGGTTCGGCTCGGAGTCGTTCCGCAAGCACCTCGAGACCGCGGCGCTCGCCGAGATCCCGGCGACGGTGGTGCAGATCCCCGAGCTCGCCTTCGATCTGGACGCGCCGGGCGATATCCTCACGCTGCTCCGCGCCCGCCGGCAGGGCCGTACGCGGGAGGTGTGCCTCGCGATGGACCTGGGGACGCGGATCCAGGTGGGCAACGAGAGGGGAACCGGATGACCCAGGGCACGATCAAGGAGTTCGACGAGGAGACGACGTCCGGGGTCCTGCTCACCGACGACCGGCTCGAGGTGAAGATCGACGCGACCTCGCTGGAGGGGGCGGGCATCCGGCTGCTCCGGCTCGGTCAACGGGTGAAGTTCGACCTTGCGGAGGAGGGGGGCGCGAAGGTCGCGCGAACGCTCCGGATCGTGACGTTCGACTAGTTACCGGGAGACACGCCGGCGCCTCGTCAGCACCTGGTCGCTGAACTGCTTCCCGGCCGAGAACGACGGGATGTCGCGCGCCGGCACGGCGATGGGGGTCTCGGGCTTCCGCGGATTGCGAGCCACTCGCTTGTTGCGGTGCTTCCGTTCGAACGTCCCGAAGTCCGCGAGCGTCACGCGCTCGCCCTTCACCACCGTCTCCCGGATCGCGTCGATCGCGGCGTCGATCGCGCGGGCGGAGTCCGCCTTGGAAAGCCCGGTGCGCTTCGACACCTCGGCGACGAGGCCGCCCTTGTTCATGAACAGACTCCTTCCCCTGGAGCGGCTATGCCTCGACCCAACCGTAGCGACGCGGTCGATCATGGTCAAACGCGTCGCTCCCTAGGGCCCGAGGCCGAGATCGGCGAGAAGCTCCCGCGACACCCGTTCGCCGGACGCCACCGCGCCGTTCATGAAGCCCTGAAAGTTCATGGATGTGTGCTCGCCGCAGAAGTACACGCTTCCCTCCCGACCCGCCTGCACCCCGTTGAAGGCCGTGTACTGCCCCGGCCGGAAGCAGGCGTACGAGCCGAGGTGCCACGGGTCCCTCACCCAGCTATCGAGGTACGCACGCCCGTTGAACGCGTCCGCGATCCCCGGAAGCACCGGAGCCATCTGTTGGAGGGTCGATCGCGTCACGGACTCGGGCGCCTTCGCGTGGGGATCCGTGACCGGGTACCCCGCCCCCAGGGCGCCGCCCGAGTAGTTCACGAGGAGGCCGGTTGGCGACGGACTGCCGGCGTCCTCCTCCCAGGTCTCTTGGTATCCGGTGTCGGAGAGGGTGTCCCCGTCGCTCCCGCTTTCGTACCAGATGCGCCGGCCGAACTGGAGATGCAGCTTCGCGTTGGTCCCCATCCCCAGCTCGCGGATCGCCCGGAGCTTCCGGGTCGAGAAGCCGGCCCCGTCGAGGTCGACCCGGGCGAGGGCGGCAAATGGTAGGGCGAGCACCACCCGATCGGCGACGACCTCGATCGTGAACGCGCCAGAGGCGAACGTGAGGCGAACGGTCCCGTCGCCGGAAGCGCCGAGCGCCACCAGGGGCGAATGGAGAACCGCGGCCCCATCCGGGAGCCGGTCGGCGAGCGCCGACACCACCCGGTCGTTGCCTCCCCGGATGCGGTACCGCCAGTCCTGCGGGCCGTAGATCTCGAGGCGGCGCCGCGGCGAATACCCCAGCTCGCCCAGCAGGTTCAGCGCACTCTGGTCGCCGGGGTCGAGCGCGTACTCGCCCGTGTACCCGAGCGAGAGTGTCGAGCCGAAGCGCGAGCGCAGCCCGCCCGGCACGTTCCTCTCGATCCACTCGGCAAGGGACATGCGGTCGAGGCGTGCGGCGTCCGGGGAATGACGGTCCCACAGGGTCGGCCACGGCGCCGCCTTCGCGTCGCGAGCGACCGCCGGATACACCCGAGCCCAATCGGCGAGCATCGCGGCGGGTGAGTACGGCCCGCCGTCGACATACGTCACGGCCTCCGTCCCCGCCCGGTAGTGGTCGGTAAGGTCGTCCAGCGCAAGCCCGAGCTCGAGGGCGAGCGCGCGGATCGCGCGGTGATCGGAGTTGATGAACTCGCCGCCTTGCTCCGCGGTCTGACCGTCGGCAAAGAACCCGCGCAGGGTCATGGTGCGCCCCAGAAGCGTCTCGCTCGCCTCGTACACGGTGCTGGACACGCCGGCTTGGTGCAGGCGGTAGGCCGTTGTCATCCCGGAGAGCCCCGCGCCGACAATCGCGATGCGGGGCGCCGGATGACCCGTTCGTTTCGCGACTGGCTCGCGCGTGCATCCGCTTGCGAGCAGCGCGGCACCTCCGACCATCGCGCCGCGAAGGAACGACCGTCGATCGAATCGCTCCGCCTCGAGCAGCTGTTCGGCCGCGATGCCGGTCCGGAGGGCTTCGCGATGCACTCCGGCGATCCAAGAGAGCGTGCGAAGGAGCGGCGTCCGGGGCATGCCCGACGCTATCGCGGGCCCCGAACCGGCCGCAAGGGACCATGTTCGGGTGCTGCGAGCGGCGCTATCCCCGGGCGTCGATGCCGGTCCCGGATCGGGGTGCGGCGGCAAGATCAACGGCGGCAAGGGATCGTGGTGGCCGATGCTCGCCAGGTCCCGGAACGACCGCACATGCCGATCGCGTGCCGATCCAAGGGAAGGTTGCTGTTAGCATCGCTCGGGCCGGTGGGGCGTGGTGTAATGGCAGCACGACAGGTTCTGGCCCTGTTAGTCGAGGTTCGAATCCTTGCGCCCCAGCTCTTCTCGAAGCGCCGACGGCCTATCCCCCAGGCGTGGACGCCGGTCCCGGATCGGGGTGCGGAGGCAGGATCAACGGCGGCAAGGGATCCTGCTTGAAGTCGAAGGCCTTGCGCAGATCACCGAGGATCCTCACCTCCTCCCGCACGGTTGGACGTGAATCGGGGCGTCCGTCGGTCTTGGGATCGAGCCGCTCACCGTCCAGGAACAGGTCCTCGATGAACTTGAGGTAGGCGTCGAACGACAGGATCTGAGAGTCGATGCCCGGCTTCACCCACGGGCTGATCACGAGGCCGGGGACCCGGATGCCATAGCCGTTCTCATCGACCATCGGCGGGGGCTCGTGGTCGTAGAACCCGCCCCAGTCGTCCCACGTGAGGAAGATCGCGGTCGTCGGCCAGTACGCGCTGTGCATGATCGCGTTGATCATCCGGGTCACGTAGGCCTGGCCTTTCACGAGCGGCGCGCCGGTTCCCGGATGCTCGCTGGCCCCGCCCCTCCCCGGCGTGATCCACGAGACGGTCGGGAGCGTGCCGTCCTTCAGCGACTGCAGGAAGGCCGAGTGGGGCTGGATGTTCCCGAGCTGGTCGTTCTCGTGGACGGTGGCGAACCCCGGAAGCGGGTTCTGCGCGGGGGTCGCCGAGCTGTCCTTGCAGTGCACGAAGTTGTCCGCGCACCCCTCGCCGGGGTAATAGCCCCAGCTCACGCCGTGCTTCGCCAAGAGGTAGGTGATGTCGGTCCACGGGAAGATCGCCGGGGTCGCGCCGTGGCGGAGGTGCGAGAGGGTGTCCTCCTGGATCAAGTCCGACGAGCAGCTCATCGGGTCCTCGAGATCGGTGCACGCCGCCGCCCAGGCCGAGACGAGGTACAGGTGCGCGGGAAGCGTCCAGGAGTCCGCCGGCGCGAACATGTGATCCTGCAACTGGTAGTGCTCGGCGTACGCCCAGTAGTTCGGGATCTCCCGCGCGTCGTGGTAGCCCATCACGTCGGGCTGCTGTTGCGGGCCCAGCGTGCCCTCGCAGTCGCGCTCCAGCCGCGTGTCGGCGCAGTCGTTCGGACCCGCCACGATCGCCTTGATGAACCCGTCCATCTTGCCGCCGTTCACATCGATGACCGAGTTCGGCTGCGAGTGCGGCCCGCCCTTGTTCACGAGCGCCGACTCGTGGAACGGCCTCGCGCACTCGCCCGTGACGGGGTCGGGCACGCAGACGGTGAACTCGCCCTTGGCGTTCGTCGGGAGCCCGTCGGCGCCGGGGAACGTGCCGAAGTAGTGATCGAAGGACCGGTTCTCCTGCACGATGAAGATGACGTGCTGGATGTTCTCGAAGCCGCGAAGCTTGGGCGGCTCGGTGCTCGAGCTCGTCGGCGGCACCGACGTTGACACCGAACCCGTCGGCGTCGTGACGCTGCTGCCGCCCGTGCAGGCCGCCATCACCATCACGAAGATCGCGAGCACGACGAGCGGGCGGAGCCTCATGAGCTGGCGACCCTATCAAAGAGCCTGCCGCGGACCGGCGGCGTGGGGGCCGCTGCGCCGGTCGTACGATGAGCGGGCACGCGGCATCCAGAGGAGGCTCCGTTGAGCGCAGGTGCAGGCCCTTCCGAACGAACGCTCGTCACGCTGATCCCCGGGGACGGCATCGGACCCGAGTGCGTGACCGCTGCCCGGCGCATCGTCGAGGCCACCGGGGCGCCGATCGACTGGGAGGAGTGCGAGGCCGGCGCGGAGGTCTTCAAGCGTGGTCTCCCTTCGGGCGTGCCGCCCGAGACGATGGACTCGATCGGCCGCACGCGCGTCGTCCTGAAGGGACCGCTCGAGACGCCGGTGGGTTTCGGCGAGAAGAGCGCGAACGTCACCTTGCGCAAGCTCTACGAGACCTACGCGAACGTCCGTCCGGTGCGCGAGCTGCCCGGCGTCACCACCCCGTACAGCGGACGCGGCGTCGACCTCGTCGTCGTACGCGAGAACGTCGAGGACCTCTACGCCGGCATCGAGTACCTCCAGACCCCCGGCGTCGCCGAGTGTCTGAAGCTGATCAGCGTGAAGGGCTCGGAGAAGATCGCGCGGTTCGCGTTCGAGTTCGCCCGCTCCGAGGGGCGCGCGAGCGTCGCCTGCGCGACCAAGGCGAACATCATGAAGCTCACCGAGGGCACGCTGAAGCGCGTGTTCGAACAGGTGGCGCCGGACTACCCCGAGATCGAGTCGTGGCACGTGATCATCGACAACTGCGCGCACCAGCTCGTGAAGCGGCCCGAGCAGTTCGACGTGATCGTGACCACCAACATGAACGGCGACATCATCAGCGACCTCTCGTCCGCGCTCGTCGGCGGCCTCGGCTACGCGCCGAGCGCGAACATCGGCAACGAGTGCGCGATCTTCGAGGCGGTGCACGGCTCCGCGCCGAAGTACGCGGGCAAGAACGTCATCAACCCGACCGCGGTGATCCTCTCCGCCGTGATGATGCTCCGCTACCTGGGTCACTTCGACGAGGCCGCCTCGATCGAGCACGCCGTCTTGGTGACGCTCGAGGCCGGGATCCTCACCGGCGACGTGGTGGGCTACGACCGGGGCACCCCCACGACCGACTACACGAACGCGATCATCGGGAACCTCGGGAGCCGGTCGCAGAACTGGACGGTACGCGAGCATCGCCCGCTCCAGCTGCCGCAGCTCTCGCCCGATCCCGACTACGTGAAGCCGGACAGCCGTGCGGTCGTGGGGCTCGACGTCTTCCTCGAGTCGCCGCTGTCGGCCTCGGAGCTCGGCGGATCGTTGATGGAGCTCACGAGCGACACGCCGATGTCGCTGAAGATGGTGTCCTCGCGAGGCACGAAGGTCTTCCCGCCGACCGGGGCGATCACCGACACGCTCGACCACTGGCGGGCGCGATTCATCACGAAGGAGCAGCCGGGCGACCTGTCCGACGACGACGTCCATCTGCTGCTGACCCGGATCTCGCAGCGGCACGCGTGGATGCACATCGAGAAGCTGCAGGAGTTCGACGGCGAGCTCGGCTTCACGAGGGACCAGGGCGAGGACTGAGATGTTCGAGCGCTTCACCGACCGCGCCCGCCGCGTGGTGGTGCTCGCGCAGGGTGAGGCGCGGCTCCTCGACCACAACTACATCGGCACCGAGCACCTGCTCCTGGGGTTGCTCGAGGAGCAGGACGGCGTTGCCGCGACCGCGCTCGTGACGCTCGGGGTGGAGCTCGACCGCGTCCGGAGCGAGGTCGAGGCCATGATCGGTCGAGGCCAACATGCGCCGGCCGGCCACATCCCGTTCACTCCGAAGGCGAAGAAGGTGCTGGAGCTGTCCTTGCGGGAGGCACTCGCGCTGGGGCACAACTACATCGGCACCGAGCACATCCTGCTCGGGCTGATTCGCGAGGGCGAAGGCGTCGCCGCGCAGGTGCTCACCAATCTGGGCGTGGACCTCGACCGCGTGCGGCAGACCGTGACGCAGCTGCTCTCGGGCTACGGCGAAGGCACCGTGGCGTTCTCTCCGCCGGCCCGTGTCGAAATGGGCTCGGCGATCCGTCGCGGGCTCGGCATGCCCACCCACGGCGGTTCGGGACCGCGATGCCCGACGTGCCATCGCGAGCTCGCCACGAACGCCGCCCACCGCACGATGGAAGTGCCGTCGGACGAGGAGGGCGCCGAGCTGGCGATCGTGCGCGTCGTGTTCTGCCGAGGCTGCGGCCGAACCCTCGGAACGACGATCGCCGGATGACCGACATCCGGCTCCGCGCGATGCGCGAGGACGAGTTCGGCCCGTGGCTCGCCGAGGTGACCGAGGACTACGCCGCGGAGACGGCCCGCAACGGCAAGGTGTCGGCATCGGCGGCCGCCGCCGAGGCGGAGGCCGTCGCACGCCGCCTGCTTCCCGCGGGCCTCGCCACGCCGAACCACGTGATCGCGATCGCCGAGCATGCCGACTCGGGCGAGCGAGTCGGCTTTCTCTGGTACGCGCGCGAGCGACACGGCGACCGCGAGGTCGCCTGGCTCTACGACATCGTGGTCGACGAGCCCCATCGAGGGCGTGGGTTCGGGCGCGGGCTCATGAAGCTGCTGGAGGAACGCGCACGTGCCGACGGCCTCGACCGGATCGAGCTCAACGTCTACGGTGACAACGAACGGGCGCGGTCGCTCTACGAGTCGCTGGGCTATCGGGAGACGGCGCGCCAGCTCTTCAAGGAGCTCTAGAGAAGGGCCGGATCACGCCAAGCGACCGGTGTCTCTCCCTCTCTGCGCAGGGTCCAAGTCCTGCCCGGCGCGTGCTGCATCCAATGTGGCGCTAGGTGACGGTTGGGCTCAGCGAGGACTCGCCCAGAATCCGGCGACATGCCAAACGAGTAGGCAAGCGAAAGCAAGGTTGAGCCAGGCAATCGCGCGGGGCCGAAAGCGAAACAAGAGCAGGCTCAAACCTCCCACGAGAACGACCTTCGCCGGGAGGCCGATTGCGCGGACGAATGGATTGGCTTCGACAGCGCCCTCATTGCGTACTGCAAACGCGGTGAACGCAGCATCGGCTACGTTCATCACGTTCAGCAGCGCGACTCCTCGGCGTGGACTGTCCGCCAGTGACTGGGTCCAGTCGGAGAGCGGCTCCCACGCCGCGGCCAACACGGGCAGAGCCAGGAAGGGCAGAGTGTAGGGCAGGGAGGAAACGACTCCCGACAGGCCTGCTTGGGAGAACGCCGCCCCGGCCATTGCGAGAGACGCCCATCCTGTCGCCAGTAGCGCCGCAACGACCGGCAGTATCCACGCGACGCGTGGTCGCAAACTCGCAAAGAGAAGCCCGAAAGCCACCAGCGGCAACCCCTTCGGAAGCTGGGCCAGGAGCGGCGAAGGCCGGGTCCCGGCCAGCCCCCAAGCCCACAGAACCGCGCCCACCGCAAAGATCACGAATCCAAGGGAAGCAAGGTCGAACGCCGTCAGCTTCCCGGACCCAACTTGTGCGGGGACGCGGGTGAACCCATTGGCTGATCCCACGCCGATCGCAATGGTGAGGGCGAGGGCCGGCACCAGCACCAAAGCGAGTTCGAGAATCGCCGGTCCCCAACCGGCTGCGACGCTACTCTCGCATCCGAACGTGAACGGGCGCCAGCCTGACCCCACCGCGGCCGGGAGGCGGCCGAGAAACTGGCAATCGTGGTCGCCCCACCCAAACAGGAGTGGAGCACACACGTATGCAACGGCAGGGATCCAGAAGGCCCTCCGCCGACCGCGAATGACCAACGCGATACCGGCGAGAGATAGCCCGAGGAATCTCGCGACGTCGCCCGCGAACTGAAACCTGAACGTCGACCACTCGACATCGAAGTGGCTGTGGGGAGTCGCGAGCGAGGATGCCGCTCGGCGCTCCACGAAGAATTGCACCGAGATGAACGCAAGACCCGCGAGCGCGCTGGCGACCAGGGGCAAGAGAGTTGCGTGTCGGCGTGTCGCGTTTCGGGCGGCCGGTGTCGACCCGATTCCGTTGGCGAGTTCCGTGCGCATCGCTGGACCGAACCTCCTCAGAACGACCATCGGCTCGCCCTTCGTGAGATTGAGACTCGGTGCGGACAGGCCGGCAAGCCTGTCGAAGGCCCAACCTGGCGCGCTTTCTCGTAGAGTGACCCGAGCACCGATCGTTCACGGTCTTGCGGCTCGGCTCGAGGCCAATCTCGTGGCCAATTCGGCCGCGATGACCGGCTCCGGGCGAGCGAAACCGCAGGTCAAGCGCATAGGGTCCCATCGTCTAGTGGCCCAGGACACCACCCTCTCAAGGTGGAGACACGGGTTCGAACCCCGTTGGGACTACCCAGGTCAGCGGCGGTATTGAGCTTCGACCTTCGCTCAGGAGTCCGCAGAAAGTCCGCGCGAAGTCCGCGAGAGCGCCGCCTCGACCATCGCATCGATCGCGTCGGCGAACTCGCGCGACGCTCCTCTACATAGTTGGACGTACACGGTGTCGATCATCCGCGTGCTCGTATGACCGAGCCGAGCGAGCGTCTCGCCGCGCGTCGGCGCGAGGAATCCACGATCGCGGCGACCCTGGAGATCCCGCTCCTGAAGCTCGGCGGCCTTGCGCGAGCGCGTCCACGATCCGCGGACGTCGGTTCAGGATCGCCGCCGCGACGCCGTCCTGCGATATCTCTCCGGATCTCAGTCACAGACCGGTCCGGAACCATCTAGGTTCGAGAATCACGCTGGACGACCCGTCGAATTTCGTCGGTCGACAGTCCGGTGGCCTCGGCAATCTGATCCTCGGAGGCTCCGTACTCGTAGGCAGCGCGGATGGAGTCGTCGAGCACGTCTCCGCCTTCGCGACGTAGGGCAGAAGCCTCAGCCGCCAACATCCGTAGTCGGTCTGCGACTTGCTCGGAGTCCCGCCGCGTCGCTCGATAGGTAACGACTTGAACACGCTCGACCGTCACCATGCCGTCGCCGACCATCCCATCGACGATCGGCAGGATTCGTTCGATGTGCTCCTCGTCGTCCACGAACTCCACGACAACAGGAAGATCCTCGCTGAGCCGTAAGATCCTTGATGTATGCAGATGCGAACTCGCACCGAACCCTTCGATGCCGCGGATGACGGTCGCTCCGGCTAACCCCTCCTGCCTTATTCGTTCGACGAGCGCCTGATAGAGGGGCTTCCCCTGGTAGCGGTCGGACTCTCCGATGAAGACGCGAACGAGCTTTCCCTCTCCCGAGAACCGCATCTAGACCACCCTTCCGAGCACTACGCCGAGATACACCGCAGCGAGACCTGCCGCGAGGCTGCCGAACGAGTTCGCCGCGGCTCTCAAGAGATCGCCATCCTCGATCAGGCGGAAGGTCTCCAGCGTTAGCGTAGAGAACGTCGTATACGCGCCTACGAATCCCACCGTGATTGCCGTTCGGAGCCATGGAGCCATGGTCGATTGACCTTCGACCAAGGTCGCGAAGAGGAAGCCGAGAACGAATGAACCCGTGATGTTCACGACGAATGTCCCCCACGGGAAGAACTCGCCAGTCCGTTGACTCACGAAGCCTTCGAGGCCATAACGGGCGATCGCTCCGAAGAATCCCGCGACGCCGACTGCCCCTACCGCGACGAATCTGCTCATACGGCCTCCTACGTCACCGTAGGAGTCATCAGCCATCCGGCGGTCAAGGCGAACTCCATCGCCTTAGAGCGCACCCAGTATAGGAGCCAGAGGCCGTGGCACGAATATGGGCACGAACCCCTCATTCGACGCGATCCGGCTCCGTCCGGATAGGTCCTCTGACCCGCGGATATACGACGACGCCGGAAGACGCCGAACGAGGAAAGCCGCAGATGTTCCCGCTCTCAAGGTGGAGACGCGGTTCGAACCCCGTTGGGACTACGAGCAGAGCGCAGGTCGGGGCCCTGTACAGTCTGAACGCCGAGTCAGCCGGGCTCGAATGGGCCGCTCGCAGCCTCCTGATCGTCCCCGCACGCCAAGTTGGATCTCAAGGTGCAGACACGCGTTCACGTCGGGGCTGCTCCCTGAACTGCGCAGAGCCCGCCATCGAGACGGCCGTTGAGGTCAGGCCCTGATGAGGCAATCGGAACCAGAGGGCCGCCGGCGAGGTCAAGATTGAGATGAACATCGCTCGCATGATGCCTGTCGAGCGAGCGTCGCAAGGCTTTCGCCACGTGCGTCGCCGGCTGGTCTTCGCGACCGTCATCGCCCTGACGGCGTGCACCACTGCGACCTCTTCGTCCGTCTCACCGTCGGTCGCTCCTCCATCCGCTCCACGTTCGTCGCACAGCGAAGCAACCATCGACGTCCCCGTCCCAAGACCCGGATTCATGGTCGCCGCGTTCGGCTCTATCTGGGTGCAGAGTCGAGAAGACGGTTCGATCTGGAGAATCGGCCCGAACGGTGACGTGGTCGCGCGCCTACCCGAGACGTCAACGTCGAAGTCTCCGGGACGCTACGGCTCCGTGTCGCAGGGGCTCGCCGCGGGGTTCGGGTCCGTCTGGTCGCTTACGGACGATGCCCTCGTGCGGATCGATCCGGCCTCGAACACGATCGCCGCGACGCTTCCGATCGAATTCCCGTACGCCATCGCCGTCGGCGAGGGTGCCGTCTGGGTCGTGTGCTGCCGCAGCCGGGTCAGGCTCGTCACGGTGAACCCATCAACGATGGCGGCCGAGGTGCTTGCCAACCTCGGAACCTCGGCATCGGCGCTCGGCGTCGGCAACGGCTCCGTGTGGTGGGGGCGTGCCTCGGAGGGTGGCGGCATGTACCGGGTCGATCCGAAGACGGGTGCGTTCGCGGACATGCAAGCCGGGTACAACGACCGATTCATCGTGTCGACACCGAGATGGCTGTGGCTCGTTGACTCGGGAAGAGCCCAGCGAATCGACCCCGCCGGCTCACGCAGCAGCTCGCCGTCGAAGAAGCTGGCCGACCAATCGATCGGTGCGAGCTACTCACATGGAACCGTGTGGATCAACGGCGGGGCCGCCGTTGGCTTCGACGCGAACTCGGGTGCAGTGACGAGCTTCCTTCCCGCGTTCACCATCCACAAGTACTGGTTGTCTGGGGGGATTGCGCAGCTCGACGACCGGGTGTGGCTGGCCGATCCCGAAGGCGACCGGGTCCTCGGTCTGGCCCTTGCTTAGTACGCAGCTGCTTTCCTCTATGGCACCGTGACGCTGTCGCTCGTCTCGACGTTCGCGGTGGCGTCGTAGGTCAACCCGGTCTTGACGACCGCGGTCACGGCGAAGGTGTACGTCCCGGATCCCGCGAGTGCCGTCGAGAACGTGGCTCTCCCCTGCGCGTTCGTGGTTCGGGTCAGGGTCGTCTGCGAGCCGCCCGGCTTCGTGACGACCACGGTCACCGCCGCCCCGGAGACGGGAGCGTTCGCGCTGTCGGCGATCGTCACGGTCGCCTGGACTTGACTGCGTGCGGCCTTCGGAACGATCGACGCGACGTGCATCGTCGAGGACGTGCACGAGCTCGTGCGGTGCATCGCGAGCGTGTTGAACGTGAAGAAACCGAACGACTGGCCGACCGCCCACGTGTCGGTGGGTGAAATCACGGCGACGTCGGACGGCTCGTCGATCACGGTGCTCGCGTTCGGGCTCGAGACGATCGTCCACGCGGAGCCGTCCCAGTGCTGGGTCATGGTGCGGAGCTCGAAACCCGTATCGAAGAATCCGACGGCCCAGGCGTCGGTGCTCGAGGTGCCGTCAACCGAGAAGAGGTAGTTGTTCTCCTGGTTCACGTCGGGGCTTGGCACGACGGACCAGGCGGTCCCGTTGTAGTGCAGAATCGTGGTCTGGTAGACCTGGTCGACGCCGAACACCGACAGGTGATATCCCACCGCCCAGACGTCGTTCGCCGAGATCGCGCGGACGCGGAACAGCTCCTGGACGAACGGTCCGTCGTTCGGACTCGAGACGACCGACCAGGTCGAGCCGTTCCAGTGCAGGACGAGCGTGGTCTGGTTGCCGTTCACGGAGTGGGTGCCTACCGCCCAGACGTTGTTCGCCGAGACGGCGCTGACGCTGCGCAGCCAGCCGAACTGTCCCGGACTGGGAGCGTTCACGTTGGACCAGGTGGAGCCGTTCCAGTGGAGGATCAGGGTCTTCCCGGCCCCGAAGTCCTGGGACGTTCCGACGGCCCACACGTCGTTCGCGGAAACCGCCGCCACTCCGTAGAGCTCGTTGCTCACCGGGCCGCCGCTGAGGGGCGGCGTCGGGTTGGGGCTCGGGATCAAGGACCAACTGCTTCCGTTCCAGTGTTCGATCAGCGTGACCCGGAAGCTCTGCTCGGGCGGGTTCGTCGCGCTGTACCCCACCGCCCACACGTCGCTCGAGGACACGGCGTCGGCTCCGATGAGCCAGTTGACCGCGTTGGGCCCGTTCGGCGTCGGAGAGATCGTCCAGTTCGCCCCGTTCCAGTGCTCGGCAAGCGTCGATCGCGCGGCCGCATAGGTCCCGCTGTTGCCGACGGCCCAGATGTCGTTCGCGGAGATCGCCGCCAGTCCCCCGAGGCCGTTGTCGACGTTGTCGTTCGCATTCGGGCTGGCCACGACGTTCCAGGCGGCATCGCACGTTTGCGCGACTACCGATGCGGCTTCCGAGCCGGCGAAGCCGAAGCCGCCCGCAAGGGCAAAGGTGGCGATCAAGGACAGTCGACGAACCGCGCGCATCATAAGCCCCTCCCGTTGCCGCCTGGTTGAGGTACTACGGCCGAGATCTCAGGTCGGATCGTTCAGCGAAGGACCCGATATCGGATGTGCGTGGCCTCGGGCGTGTCGATCACCCGGACCGATCCCCAGCTCGATCCGCGACGGCAACACGTCGAACAGCCGCTTGCCATCTCCGAACAGCACGGGGATTTGATCGATCTGGAGCTCGTCCAGCACACCGGCCTCGAGCGCTCGCTGTGCGGTGTAGGCGCCGTGCACCAGGACGTATCGCTCCCCCGCCGCTTCTTTCGCCTGCGCCATCGCGCTCTCGATGCCGTCGGACACGTACGTCACCAACGGATAGTTCGCGACCGTGGGGCCGGGCGGCCGACGGCTGGGTACGAAGATCCGCGCGCCGTGACGATCGCCACCCCAATGGTCGACCTGCTCGACCGTGCGCCGGCCCGCCACGATCGCGCCGTACGAGTCCATCTCGTCGTAGAGCTCCCCCGCCGGACCGGCCGGTCGGCCGAACTCGCCGTCCGGCGTCGTGAACCACTCGTGGAGTCGATCGAAGCCGTCACCGCCCGGATTATCGGGTGTGTCGTTCGGCCCGGCGATGTAGCCGTCGAGCGACATCGACATGTACAGCACGGATGACGACACTTCGACCTCCTGAGGATTCGGCGGAACCGTCACGTTATCGCGCGATCGACGCCGGATCGGCTGAAGCATCGTCGCCGTGTCACGGTAGCTAGGATGGCTGGGTGGACTCCGACACCATGCTTGCGTTCGTCCGGTTCCACGCGTGGGCGAACGACAAGATCCTCACCACCGCGGCCGGGCTGACGGACGACGAGTTCCGGCGACCGGCGAACCTCGATCACACGACCGCGTTCGACACGGTTCGACACCTCGTGGACGTCGACTGGAGCTGGCACGAGGCCTGCATCGGGCACAACGTCGGCGACAAGTACGTGTGGGACTTCGGCCACGTCCTCGACGACCTCGGGAGCCTGCACGCGTTCTGCCTCGAGGAGGACGCGCGGCTGCGCGCCTACGTGGAATCGCTCGACGAGGGGACGCTGAACGATCCCATGGTGCTCTCCGATGACTTTCAGCCGCCGCGGTGGCTCGTGCTCGCGCACATCGTGAACCACGGCTCGCAGCACAGAAGCGAGCTGGCTCGCTACCTCACCGAGTGCGGGCACTCGCCGGGCGACCTCGACCTGCTCGACGCCCTCGAGCTGCCCTGGCCCACGACCCGTGGCTAGCCGGCTCGGCGTCGTTTCTTCGCGGGAGCCTTCGCCTTCTTCGCCGCCTCGACGCTCTGCTTGAGCGCCTCCATGAGGTCCTGGATCCGCGATTCGTTGGAGGAAGCGGTCGTCGGAGCTTCGACCTCCTGAGCCGTCTTCTCGGAGATCACGCGGAGGAGCTCCTCGCGATACTCGTCCGCATACGCGTTCGGATCCCACGAGACGGCGAGCATGTCGATCAGCGACTCCGCCATCTGGAGCTCCCGGGTGGAGACCTTGATGCCCGCGAGCGTCGACACGATCTCGCGCGGCTCGCGGACTTCGTCGCCGAAGTACAAGGTCTCCAGGCCGAGGACGCCCTCCATCGGGCGGATCGCCACCAGATGTGGCTTCGTGCGAAGGACGAAGCGGCCGATGCCCACCCGGCCCGCGTTCCGCATCGCCTTGAGCAAGAGCAGGTACGGCTTCTCGGCGTCGCGCCGCGGGGCGAGGAAGTAGCTCTTCTCGAAGAAGATCGGGTCGATCTCGTCGAGGCTCACGAAGTGTTCGAGATCGATGGTGTGGCTGGGCTGCGGTCTCGCGCGTTCGATCTCCTCCTGCTCCAGCATCACGAACCGATCGCGATCGATCTCGACGCCTCGCACGAGGTCGGCATAGTCGACCTCGCGCTCCCCGAAGGGCTCTGGCTCCGCGGGCTCCGGGGCCCGTGGGGTAGGTGGCACGGACGGTTCGTCGACGTCGTCATTCGAAGGTGCACGAGCCGAAGCGGCGGATGGAGCAGGACTCGTCGGCTCCCACGGATCCTCGGGACCCATCTCGACGACCCGGCGGTAGCGGACTCGCCTCCCCTCTCGGTCGTACAGGTGGAAGCGGACGTCCTTCGGCTGGGTCGCCGCGTACAGCGAGACGGGTACGTTGACGAGCCCGAGACTCAGGTTGCCCGTCCACACCGCCTTCGGCATGTCGCCTCCTCGAGCGCGATCGACGCCGACCATCCTAGGCATCCGTCCGTCGACTGCGGTGCCCTTGGAGGTGAGCCTCGAAAGGGCGGGAGTATCATGCGCGGGCGCCCGCGCCGAGCCGTTCGAGGAGGAACGATGACGACGTTGCCGTTGATGTTGGGCGGAGAGCAGGCGCTCGCCGCCGACCAGGAGACCTTCACCGTCATCGAGCCGGGCACCGGCGGACCGATGGCCGAGGTGGCACAGGCGGGACCGGAGGACGCACGCCGCGCCGTCGACACGGCGGTGCGCGCGTTCGAAGAAGGTCCCTGGCCTCGGACCTCGGCGACCGCCCGGGGACGCGTGCTGCTTCGCGCGTCGTTCCTCGTGCGCGAACGGCTGGAGGACCTCGCTCGGCTGGAGGCGCGGAACGCCGGCAAGCCGATCGGCAGCGCCCGGGGCGAGATCGGCCTCGTCGCCGACACGCTGGAGTACTGGGGCGGGGCCGCGAACAAGATCTTCGGCGAGACCGTCCCGATCCAGGACCAGGGCCTCGACGTCACGCTGCGCGAGCCGGTGGGCGTCTGCGCGCTCATCACGCCGTGGAACTTCCCGCTCGTGATCGCGACG
>DATBIS010000056.1:0-1546 GCA_036556805.1 Actinomycetota bacterium
TGCGAGGACGTGGCCAGGCTCTCGTACGCGATCGAGCGCGACGACCTCGGGATCTCGGGCGGGTGGCAGGATCAGTACGCGGCCGCCTTCGGCGGATTCAACCTGATCGAGTTCGATCGCGAGGGCGCGCGGGTGACCCCGGTCGACGTCGGCCCCGACGCACTCGAGGAGCTCCGCAAGCACCTGCTCCTCTGCTACACGGGAAGGGTCCGTCGAAACGTGGGCTTGATCGACCGGCAGATCGCGATGTTCGAGGCCGGGCGCGAGGAGACCCTGCTGGGCATGAAGCAGCTCCAAGAGATGGCCTACGTGATGCGCGATGCGGTCGAGTCCGGTGACATGACGCGGCTCGGGGCGCTGCTAGGGGAAGCGTTCGGGGCCAAGCGACGCATGAACCCACACATCGCCGAAGGAACCCCGATCGAGGCCATGCTCGCCGCCGCCTCCGCCGCGGGCTCGACCGGCGGGAAGATCTGCGGCGCCGGCGGCGGCGGATACCTGCTGATCGCGGCCCCTCCGGAGGCTCGCGCGGCCGTACGGGCCGCGCTCGAGTCGATGGGCGGTCAGTTCGCGCCGTTCGAGGTCGATCCACAGGGCGTTCGCGCCCGGCGGGGCGAACGTCGTTGGTCGCCCACCCGTCCATGACCTGCGCACCGACATGAAGTCGCGGGGGCCCGGGCGGCCCGACCACGCCGTTCCCGATCTCGCCGCGGCCGCGGATATCATCACGGCGCTCGTCGAACAGGAGACCGGGTGACGAACGACGACCGTGCGGTCGCGCAGGCCTACCTGCGCGAGACCGCCGAGACCGTCCGACGGGTCGAGGCCGAGTGCCTCGACGACATCGCAGCCGCGGCCGCGATCCTGATCGCGTCGCTGCGCGCCGGCGGGAAGCTGCTGATCTGCGGCAACGGAGGCAGCGCCGCCGACGCCCAGCACCTGGCCACCGAACTCGTCAGCACCTTGACGGTCGACAACCCGCGCCCCTCGATCCCGGCGGTCGCGCTCACGACCGATTCGTCGCTCCTGACGGCGATCGCGAACGATTTCGGCATCGAGGGCGTCTTCGCACGGCAGGTCGAGTCGCTCGGGCGCACCGGCGACGTGCTCATGGCGATCTCCACGAGCGGGAACTCGCGGAACGTGGTTCGGGCCGCCGAGCAGGCCAGATCGCAGGACGTCCGGGTGATCGCGCTCACCGGGGCATCGGGAGGCGCCGTCGCCCCGTTGGCCGAGGTCGCGATCCGCGTGCCGTCGACGGTGACCGCCCACATCCAGGAGTGCCACATCGCCGTGGAACAGCTCTTGGCCCTGCTCGCCGAGCGAGCGCTGTTCCCGACCGGTTGACCTTGGAGGAGGGCTCTCGGATCAGCGCGGCGGCCCGCCGTGGATCTCACCCATGAGCCGGCTCTCCCACCCCGATCCGCCGTCGTCGGTGAGCAGCCACCACGTGGCGCCCGCGGCCGCGTAGTCGTCGGGATCGGTGTCGGGCGCCCCCTGGACGACGGCGTCGAACGGCCCGGCGGCGGTGCGGAACGACCGCGTG
>DATBIS010000057.1:0-3823 GCA_036556805.1 Actinomycetota bacterium
GAGGCCCTCGACGATGTCGAGCTTACGCTGGTTCTCCGGTCGCGCGAGGTCGAACTGCTTGGCGATCACGTCGCCGCGCTCCTTCGTCCGCGTAGCGCGCGCCTCGGGCGACTCGTCGAAGTCGCTGCGGCGGTAGCGGCCGGTGAGCCAGCCGCGGCAGAGCGGGCTCCACACCAGCACGCCCATCCCGTAGCGCTGCGCGACCGGCAGCAGGTCGTCCTCGATGTGTCGCACGAAGATCGAGTAGGGCGGCTGCTCGGTGCGGAACCGTGAGAGCCCGCGCCGG
Organism: Actinomycetota bacterium; assembly: GCA_036556805.1. Classification (GTDB taxonomy): domain Bacteria; phylum Actinomycetota; class UBA4738; order UBA4738; family HRBIN12; genus DATBIS01. Next base: position 287 of record DATBIS010000057.1, read on the forward strand.
TCGGCTGTCCACTGCGCCTCGACGACGAGCGAGCTCGGAAACGTCGAGGAGCCGAAGTAGCGGATCTTGCCCTGCCGCTGGAGGTCGGTGAGCGCACCCAGCGTCTCCTCGATGTCGGTGATGCCCTCGGGCCGGTGGATCTGGTACAGGTCGATGTGGTCGGTGCCGAGGCGCCGCAGGCTGTTCTCGACCTCGGTCATGATCCAGAAGCGAGAGTTCCCCTGCTCGTTGGGCCCGGATCCCATGCCGCCGTGCACCTTCGTGGCGAGCACGACGCCGTCGCGCTTGCCCTTGAGCGCCTTCCCGACGATCTCCTCCGACTCACCCAGCGAGTAGACGTCGGCGGTGTCGACGAAGTTGATGCCGCCGTCGAGCGCCTCGTGGATGATCCGCACGCACGCGTCGACGTCGGTGTTCCCCCACGAGCCGAACATCATCGCGCCCAGGCAGTGCGTGCTCACGCGCACGCCGGTCGAGCCCAGCGTCCGATATTCCATCGGGATCTCCCTTCCGTTGGATGATCAGCCGACGTAGCCCTCGACGGTGCGGGCGTCGCGCGGCTCGGCGTCGTCGGGGTCGAGGCCGGCGCCTCGCCGCGCGCGGCGCTGGTGCAGCAGGTCCCAACACTGGTCGAGCGAGACCTCGATCTCCTTCAGGCGGCGGCGCTCCTCGTCGGTGGCTTCGCCGCGAGACTCCCTCTCGAACAGCTCATGCTCCTCGTGCGCCAGCTCGTTGATGCGGCCGATCACGCTTTCGTCCATCGTCGTCCTCCGGGCCGTGAGGTTGGTTTCAGGCCTGCTGTCTACCGTACTTCCGGGTCTGCTGATCGACCAATCGTGACGCGAGCTCGATCGCTGACGGGCACGCACGCGTCGGCGATACTGGTGCGACCGTGACCACCTCCGACCGGAAGAAGCGCGCCCGCGGCGGAGGCGTCGACGGTCCCGGGACCTTCGCGCAGGCCCTCGGCCTCGGCGATGGGGCGAGGGATCACGTGACGATCCTCGCCGGCACCGGCCAGAACATCGTGGGTCTCGCGGTGTTCGTCGCCGCGAGCTTCGGCATGAACATCCTGATCGCGCGCGCGTTCGGGAAGGGCTCCGCGGCCCTCGGGCAGGTCACGGTCGCAACGCAGCTCGCGTTCGTCGCGGGGGCCGCGACGCGGTTCGGCATGGACATGGCCGCCGTGCGGCGCGTGGCGATCGAGGTGGGGCGGGGCGAGGGCGGCCGCGCGCGCGCGATCGTGCGCATCGCGGTGGGGGTGGCGCTCGTCGTGTCCGCGCTCGTCGGCGTGGTCGTGCTGCTCGCCGCTGGGCCGATCGGGCGGCTGCTCAAGGCGCCCGCGAACACGTATCGCGCCGCCGCGCTCGCGCTCGTCTTCGTCGCGCTCGCACAGGTGTACCTCGGCGGGTCGCGCGGCCTGAAGATCATGCGCCACACGCTCTACGCATATTGGATCGGCCAGTCGATCTCGTGGATCGTCTTCACGCTGGTCGCGTGGGCGTCGATCGGCAAGACGGTACCGGTCACGGTGCTCGCCTACGCGGCGTCGTGGGTGTTCGCGACGGGCGTCGCGGCGTTCTTCTGGCGCAAGGAGACCTCGCGCTTCCCCGCACAGCTGCCGGCCGAACCGGGGGAAGCGGGCGCGCTGCTGAGATACGGGGCGCCGCGCGCGCCGGCCGCGCTGCTCTCCCAGGCGCTTTTCTACACGGACCTGTTCGTGCTCGCGCACTATCTGCCGGCGGACTCGCCGGAGCTGTCCGTGTACGCGGCCGCCGTGCGCGTGGCGCAGGCGCTCGTGCTGTTCCTCACGGCCGTCTCGTACATGTTCAGCCCGTTCGTGGCCGACCTGCACGAGCGCGGGGAGCGCGATCGGCTCGACGGCCTGTTCAAGTCGGTGACGCGCTGGACGCTCGCCGGCACGATCCCCCTCCTGTTGCTGTTCGCGATCGTGCCGGGGGCCGTGCTCAAGGTGTTCGGCTCCGACTACGGCGCGGGCTCCGCGTGGCTGCGGATCCTCTTGATCGGCCAGATCGTGAACGTGAGCGTGGGCGCGGCCGGTTTCATCCTCATCATGATCGGGCGCACCGGATGGGACCTGTCGGTGTACGCGGCCTCGTTCGCGATCGATCTCGGCGTCGCGCTCGCGCTCGTACCGGGCATGGGCCCGAAGGGCGCCGCGATCGCGCAGGCGACCGCGCTGGTGGTTTCGAACGCGCTCCGGCTGTGGCTGGTGTGGCGGTTCGCGCGGATCCAGCCCTACGACCGCCACTACGCGCGGCTCGCGATCCCCGCCGCGATCGCGGCGCTCTGCATGCTGGGCGCGCACGCGGCGCTCGCGAACGCGGCGTGGCCGGTCGACCTCGCCGGTACCGGCATCGTCGGGGCCATCACGTACTTCACCGCGTTCTTGTTGTTCGGACTCGCGCCCACGGAGAAGGGCGCGCTCATGCGCGCGCTGCAGCGCGGCCGGCCCGCATGATCGGCGTCCGCGCGGCGGACACAGGCGACGCCGGATGGATCGAGCGGCTCCTCGACGAAGGCTGGGGAGGACCGGAGCAGGTCGCAAACGGCGAGCGGTACCGTCCCGCGGACCTTCCGGGCTTCGTCGCCGAGCTCGACGGAGAGCGTGTGGGCTACGCGGCGCTCCGCGTGGCGGACGGGGTCGCGTGGATCGGCCTCATCGAGTCGTTCCGGCCGCGGGAGGGGATCGGCACCGCGCTCGTCGAGGCGCTCGCCGACGCCGCACGCGAGGCTGGTTGCGAAACGCTCCGCGCGATCACCACGAACGACAACCGCAGCGCGCAGGCCTTCTACGAACGACTCGGGTTCACGGTGCGCGAGGTGCGGGCCGGCGCGGTGAACGAGAGCAGGATCGTGAAGCCGGCGATCCCGTTGTTCGGCGAGGATGGCATCGCGATGACGGACGAGATCGAGTACGAGATGGGCCTGTGAGGAAGGAGCGAGCGATGGATCTCAGCGAGCCTGCCCCCGATCCGATCACCCAGGCGAAGGAGTACCAAGAGTATCTGCTCGCGGCGCTCGGGCCCGACGACCCCGCCGAGGCGATGCGTTCGACTCCCGCGCTGATCCGGGCTCTCCTCGAGGATGCGGGAGAGGACCTCGGCACGGCCCCGTCGCCCGGTGAGTGGTCGGCGCTCGAATGCGTCGCGCACATGTTCGACGCCGAGGTCGTGTGCTCGGGCCGCTACCGTTGGATCCTCGCGCACGACGAGCCTCCGCTGATCGGGTACGACCAGGACCTCTGGGTGGGCCGGCTACCCCAGGATCGCGCGGACCCGGCCGGGCTCCTCGCGACGTTCGACGCGCTTCGCGCGTCGAACGTCAGGTTGTGGGACGGCACCACCGAGGCCGACCGCGCTCGCGTGGGGATCCACGCCGAGCGCGGTCCGGAGTCGTTCGACCTGACGTTCCGCATGATCGCCGGGCACGACCGCGTGCACCTCGCGCAGGCGGGGCGCGCCCTCGAAGCCGTGAGGGCCTAACCACCGGCCCCAGGTCAGTCGTCGACGCCGG
>DATBIS010000058.1:0-10098 GCA_036556805.1 Actinomycetota bacterium
CTCGACTAGGTCACACCGTGCTCGTGCCGGTGTCCCGGCCCGTGGTCGTGCTCGGGAGGATCGGGTGAGACGCAGAGATCCCATCGATCACGCCACCGGTCCAGGAACCGGTAGTAGTTGCGCTTGGACCACCTCGCGCGCTCGGCGGGGTCGGTGTTGAACCACATCCGGTGCTCGTGCTTGCGAACGGGCAGCTCGACGACGACGGCGCGATACCCCTGATCCTTGATCCGGAACGAGAACTCGATGTCGGCCGTGCGATACCACTTGAACTTCTCGTCGAACATGCCCACCTCGGAGAGGATCTCCCGGCGGAACGCCATGAAGTAGCCCTCGATCGCGTCGACCTCCCCGGGACCTGCCTCGTCGAACTCGCGCAGGTCCTTCGTCGTGATGCCGAACGGCCCACAGACGCCGACCTTGTCCTCCGAGAGCGCCTCCACCACCGGGCCGAGCACGTCGCCCGCCGGCTCGACGCTGCCGTCCACGACGATCACGACCCGCCCCGTCGATCGTCGAAGCCCCGCGTTGCGCGCGGCGCCCCACCCCGTGCTCTTCTCGAGGCGCACCGTTTCGACCTCTCCGCCCCATCGCGCGGGGTCCTCGCCGGTGACGTCGGTGACCACGAGCTGCACGTCGTGCGCGCCGGCGTGAGCCCGGAACGCCGTGAGTCCGCGCTCGACGTCCTCGGGCCAGCCCTCGACGAGCCAGTGCACGCTCACGTCGCTCGACGGCGGCTGCTCGAGCACGGACTCGACCTCCGCGGCGGCCATCCGGCGGTCGGTTGCCGGCTCCGGCTCGGCGCGGTCCAGCCGGAAGCCCGTGGGGTCGTCCACGACCGTCCACCCGGCAGCGGCGATCTCCTCGCGAAGGGCGTCCGCCTTCGCGAAGTCCTTTGCGGCGCGCGCCCGGGCGCGCTCCTGCGCGAGACGGGTCAGTTCCTCCGGCGGTTCGGGCATGGCTCGGCTCCCTGGGTTCGGCCGAGATGCAGGTGATGCCAGATTAGGCCGTGGCGGCCTTCGTCACCTGGCGGAGGCGGCCGGCCATCGACTGGAGCGTCTTCACGGCCACGGCCGGGTGCTCCTGCAGGAGGCCGCGAAACGCCCACTCGGTGAGCCCGTAGAGCCTCACGTCGCTTTGCGCCGTCACCGTCGCCGTCCGCGGCCCGCCGTCCAGCAGCGCGATCTCGCCGAAGAAGTCCCCCGGCCCGAGCTTCGCCTTCGTCTTGCCGCCCACCGAGACCTTCGCGGTGCCTTCGGCGATCACGAACAGCCCGATGCCGGGGTCGCCCTCGCGCGCGATCACCGTCCCCGCCTGATGGTTGACCTCCTTGAGCCCGCGCACGACCGCGGCGAGGTCCTTGGGCGAGCAGTCGGCGAAGATCGGCACCTGCGCGATCAGGCTCGTGACGTTGGTCATGCGTGCTCCCCCTTCGGCGGATGGGCTGCGTTGCGGCGGATTCTAGCCGGGAACGGCCGGCGCGGAGAAGCGGGCTACGGCGGACCCACGCGCCAATCCGACCAGAACGCGTCGACGTCGAAGGAGGGCAACTGGACCGCCGCGGCGTCCTCGATGACCTGCTGGAAGTCCTCCGTGCGGGCGACCCCAAGCCATGCGTTCCCCGCATGTTCGGCGAGCAGGTCCAGGAAGTCGTGGAAGCCGAACCGGTGGGAGAGGTTCGCGAGCATGCAACCACCCTGGGAGTAGATCACCCAGTACTGGCTTGCGTGCGTCGACCAGTACGCCATGTCGTTCGTGATGCGGGCGTCGGCGGACGGCCAGCCGTATGCCTGGCAGTTCTTCCACGGGTCGAACGGCAGGTACTGGGACCAGGTCGCGAAGGACTCGTCGAGCCAGGGCTCCGCGTACTCGTCGTCGCCCACGATGCCGTACCACCATTGATGCGCGAGCTCGTGCGACACCGTGTAGCGCACGGGATTCGAGAACACGATCTGCGGATACTCCATCCCGCCGAACGTCGTGAACGCCGACAGTACGACGTCGACCTCCGGGTAGGGGTACGCGCCGAAGTCGCCGGAGAACTCGTTCATCGACTTCAGGGCCGCGTGGAGCATGTGGCTCGCTTCCGGCTTCGAGACGATCGCCTTTCGGTACCAGACGTTCACGCGAACGCCGTTGTCGTCGCGCTCGTGCAGCCTCGCAAGGTGTCCCGCCGCCCATTCGAAGTCGCGAACGTCGTGCGCGACGTACCGTCTGATCTCGCGGGTTCCCGTCTTCGTGGTCTTCTTGAGGCGCCCGGTGGCGGCCGTGTCGAGCGCGCGCGGGACCGTGAGGTCGACGGTGTACTCGCCCACGATCGAGTAGAAGCTCTCGCCGAGGTCCGCGAACGGATCGAGGTGCCAGCCGTCGTCGTCGTGGATCGCGAGCGTGGGGAGCGCCGTGCCGGCGAGCGACACCCCTCCGTATCGGCCGAACCGGTCGTTGATCGCCGGTAGCTCGATCCTCACATCCATCTCCACCGACGTGCGGCCGCCCGGGTCGAGCGGCGCGTCGAGGTCGACCGGCATCGCGGTGCAGTCGACCGAGAGGGCCCCGGCCGTGCCGCCGGTGACGTTCGTGACGTCGATCGCGAGCGGGTCACAACCCTGGACGCCGTTCGACCAGATGCGGATCCAGATCGTGTCGAGCGGCGTGGGGTCCGCGTTCGTGAACGTGATCCGCTCGTGTCCCGCCCACACGGCACCCTTCGGACCCGTGTGCAGATGCACGCGATACGCGGGGTCGGCCGGGTTGCGCACGATCGGCGCCACCTCGGCCGTGAGCGGGACGAGCGTCGACAGGGCGAGCAGCGGGGCCACCACGAGACCGAACGAGCGAAGCGCCCTCACCCGCCGAGTCTACGGAAGGCGGCCCTGGCGCGAAACCGGCCTCGGTCGTCCGTCGCTTGACAAACCGACCGGTCGGTTTGTAGTCTTGACCAGGACGATCGAGAGGAGAGCCTGGTGGAACCCGCGGCAGCGTTCGATCGAGCGGAGCGATCAAGGGGCCAGATCCTGCAAGCCGCTCGGACGGAGTTCATCGAGAACGGCTACGCGGGGGCGTCGCTCAACCGGATCATCCTCGCGTCGGGGCTCACGAAGGGCGGCTTCTACTTCCACTTCCCCTCGAAGCTCGCGCTCGCCCTCGCCGTGCTCGACGAGGAAGGTCGGCTCTGGCAGGAGCGCGTGGCCGCCGAGGTGGCGACGCTGCCGAACATCGTCGACCGCATGGTGGCCGTGCCGCGATTGATCGTGCGTCTGGCGCGCGAGGGGCGAGGCCCCGCTCCCCTTCGAAGGCTCGCCGACGAGCTCGCCGCGAACCCCGATGTTCGCGAGGAGGTGTGTGGGTCGCTGCGCACCTGGATCCGCTCCGCAGCGGAGGACTTCCGTGAGGCGCAGCAGACGGGGTGGATCGGGAGCGAGGTCGACACCGACGCCCTCGCGGAGGTCGCGATCGCGGGATTCATCGGGATGCAGACGATCACCGAGCAGTTCGACGACGACGAGATGGATCGGCGGCTCGATGCCCTGGATCGCGTCCTCACGATGGCGTTGGCGCCGTCCTCGCCGCCCGGATCAGGAAAGGAGTAACGACGATGTACGACGTCATCGTCATTGGCGCCCGCGTGGCGGGCTCCCCACTCGCGATGCTGCTCGCGCGTGAGGGCCTACGGGTGCTCGCGGTGGATCGGGCCGAGTTCCCGAGCGACACCCTCTCCACGCATCAGGTGCAGGTCCCCGGCGGCGCCCTCCTCAAGGAGTGGGGGCTCCTCGATCGCGTCGTGGCGGCCGGAACGCCCCCGGCGCACGAGGTCAGCTTCGATCTGGGGTGGGCGCGGCTGGCGGGCTCCTACCCGACGGATCGCGGTGTGGACGCCGTCCACAGCCCGCGACGGACGCTGCTCGACGAGCTCCTCGTGAGCGCCGCGCGGGACGCCGGCGCCGAGGTGCGCGAGCGGATCGTGGTCCGGGAGATCCTCGTCGAAGACGGCCGCGCGGTCGGCATCCGTGGGCGCACGAAGGACGGAGGCGGCGAGTTCAGCGAGCGCGCACCCCTCGTCGTCGGCGCGGACGGCAAGCACTCGTTGGTCGCGAGGGCCTTCGAGGCATCGATCACCCGCGAGGCGGCCTCCACCTCTATGGCGTCGTACACGTACTTCGAGGACCTCCCGCTCGCCGGTGGGGAGATCTACTCGCGCGACCGGCGATCGGCCGGCCTCTGGCCGACGAACGACGGCCTCGCTCTCTCGTTCATCTCGTGGCCTGTCGAGGAATTCGAGGAGTTCCGCGCCGACCCCGAGGCGAATACGTTCGCGACGTTCGACGCGATGGGCCCCGACGTCGCCGAGCGCGTCCGGAAGGCCCGGCGAGCCGAGCGGATCCGATCCACGAACGATGTTCCGAACGTCGTGCGGCGCCCCTGGGGGGACGGCTGGGTGCTCGTGGGCGATGCCGGCCTCGTGATGGACCCCATCACGGGCCAGGGCATCGGGAACGCGTTCCGGCAGGCAGAGCTCGCCGCCGGCGCGATCGTGGAGGGCCTCGGCGGGGCCAGGCCGATGGCCGAAGCGATGACCGACTACGAACGCGTCCGCGACGCCGAGTCGCTCCCGATGTTCGACTTCACGACGCAGCTGGCGTCCTTCCCCCCGCCCGCCGTGGAGCAACGCGTGCTCTTCGAGACGTTGGCCGCGGACCAGGCAGAGACCGATCGGTTCTTCGGCGTCATGACGGGCTCGGAGTCCATCGGCGACTACCTGAACCCCAAGAACCTCATGAGGGTCATCGGAGCGCGAGGCCTGGCGAAGATCGTGTTCGGCAAGGTGCGCGGTCGCCGTCGGGCGGCCTGACCCCGACGAACCCTGGCGCGTTGCGATACGGGGACGGTACCCTGCGTGCATGCCGCACGGGCACGGGCACGGGTACGGCTCCGCTCAGGCGGAGTGGCAGGACTTCCTGCGCGGAACGCATCCCCTCCTCCAGAAGGGCAGCCCGCTTCGGTTCGTCCCCTCGAACCCCCGATGCAAGCTGTGTCGGGCACCGTTCGGCGCGCCCGGCAGGTTCATCCTGCGCCGCTACGGGTTCACGCCGTGGTCCAAGAACCCGAACCTGTGCTCGCGATGCTTCGTGAGTCTCAACGGCCAGGCGGCGCTGTGCCCTCCCGCCGAGGAGGACGGTGACGTCCGCGGCGCCGAGGTGGAGGCGTCGATGCTGTTCGCGGACGTCCGCGGCTCCAGCAAGCTCGCGCGACAGATCCCCACGATGGAGTTCTCCCGGCTCATGAACCGGTTCTACCGGCTCTCGCGCGAGGTGCTGATCGAGCACGACGCCGTGATCGAGAAGTTCGTCGGCGACCAAATCGTCGGGCTCTTCGTGCCGTTCCTCGCGGGCTCGGACCACGCCCGGAAGGCGATGGCCGCTGCGCGCGAGCTCTTTCGCGCGACGGGCCACGAGGACGCCGACGGACCGTGGGTGCCACTGGGTGCAGGCGTGCACACGGGCTCGGCGTTCGTGGGCATGGTGGGCGATCACGAATCGAGCGACTTCACCGCGCTGGGCGACCCCGTGAACATCGCGGCGCACCTCGCGTCGCAGGCCGGCATCGGGGAGATCCTCCTCACCGAGGCAGTGCGCGAGGGCGCAGGTCTGTCCGCCGACGGACTCGAGCGGCGGCACGTTTCCCTGAAGGGCCACCCGTTCGACGCGCTGGTCCTCCCCACGCTGCGGGTCGGCACCACGACCGGCTAGCGGCTGCCGTGGGGCTCGCCTCGCGCGCGTTACGCATTCGCGAGGGCGAAGGCCGAACCGTCGGGCTCGTCGTCGCCCTCATGTTCGTCTCGATGGCGGCGATCGCCGTGGGCGAGAGCGGCGTGAACGCCCTCTTCTTCGATCGGATCGGCACGGACGCGCTGCCGTCGATCTACCTCTTCCAGGCCGCCGTGACGCTCGTCGCGATGGTGGCGCTCACCGGCGTCCTCGGACGGCTCGGCCCACGACGCACCTACGTGCTGTCGCCCGTCGCCCTCGGCATCGCGATCGCGGCCGAACGGGGCGTGCTGCTCACCGACGTGCGATGGATCTATCCCGTGCTCTGGGTCACCGTCGCGATCGCCATGCTCGGTCAGGCGATCGGCTTGTGGGGAACCGCCGGCGCCGTCGTCGACACCCGCCAGGCGAAGCGCCTGTTCCCGATCTTCGGCGCGGGCGGGATCCTCGGGTCGGTGGCCGGTGGGCTGATGACCGGGCCTCTCGCGCGCACGATCGGCACCGAGAACCTCCTCTTCGTCTGGATCGCCGGCCTCGGGGCCGCGTTCGTCCTCATCCGTCTCGCGTTGGGCCCGAGCTCGGTCGCGCCGCGCCGCCGGGTCGCGCGCCGGGGCGCCTCCACCCTGGAGGACATCGCGCGCGGCTTCGGGTTCGTGCGGCGCTCCCGTCTGCTCCGGTGGATGGCGGTCGCAGCCGTGCTGTTCTCGGTCCTCTACTTCTCGCTGTTCCTGCCGTTCGCGCGCGCGGCGTCCGATCGGTTCCGCGATCCCGAGGAGCTGGCCGGATTCCTCGGTCTGCTCGGCGCCGCGATCACCGGCGGCGCGTTCCTCGTCTCGGTGCTGCTCACGAACCGGCTGTTCGCGTGGTTCGGCGTGACGGCGGTGATCCTGGTGCTGCCGCTGCTGTACGCGGGTTCGTTCGCGGTCCTGCTCGTCGAGTCGGGGCTCGTCGCGGTCGCGGCGCAGCGCGCCGTCACCGGCGTGTGGCTGCAGGGAGTCGCCTCACCGGCCTGGGAGACGCTCGTGAACGTCGTGCCCGAGGACCGGCGCGATCAGACGCGCGCGTTCATGAACGGCGGACCCTCGCAGGTCGGCACGGCGATCGCGGGCCTCGTCGCGCTCGTCGGGCAGGACGTCATGACCCCGAGGCAGTTCGCGATGATCGGGCTCGCCGCCGCGATCGCCACGGCGGCGGTGGCGCTCGCGATCCGCCGTTCGTACGCCGACGCGCTGGTGGATGCGCTCCACGCGGGGCGGCCGCACGTCTTCGGGGCCGTCACGGCGCGAGACGTGCCTCTCGTCGTTTCGAACGACGTCGAGGCCGGGCGAGCGCTCACTTCCGCGATGCGCTCCCCCGACGTGCGCGTTCGCCGGCTCGCCTACCAACTGGCGGCCGAGCTCTCGCCGGGCGCCCGGCCCGATGTCGCCGAGGGACTCGACGACGCCGACGCGAGCGTTCGGCTGGCGGCGCTGCATGCCGTGGACCCGGGACTCGAGGCCGTGCGCCGGCTGATCGACGACGAGGATCCGTCGGTTGCCGGCGCGGCCGCAGCGATCTCGTGGGGTGAGGCCGGCGCCGAGGCGAAGCTGCAAGAGCTGCTTCGATCCGGCGACCCCGCCGTGCGTCGCACCGCGATCGAGCAGCTCGCCCTCGCGCCCGCCGAGGTTGCCGCTGCGTTCGCCGAGACGCACGCGCTCGATCCCTCGACCGAGGTGCGCGCGGCCGCGCTCGCCCGACTCGCCGCCGTCGCTCCCGAGCGGGCGCTGGGGCCCGCTATCGGGGCGCTCGGCGACCCCGACCCGGCGGTCCGCATCGCCGCCGGCCGCGCGCTCGGTGGTGCCGGAGACACGGCCGTCGAGCACGTCCTTCCCGCGCTGGAGGACCCGCGCACCGTCGAAGGGGCCACGGAGGCCGCGCGGACACTCGACGCGGACGGTCAAGCGGACCTCGTGCGGGAGTTCGTGCGAACCGCCTCCGCGAGCGCCGCGCGCGACCTGGCTCTCGCGGCCCGAGTCCCCGTCGACGCCGAACCCGTCGCCCTGCTCCACGACGCGATCCTCGAGCGCGGACGCCGGGCCGCGAAATCTGCGCTCTGGGCGACCTCGATGCTCGCGGTCCGCCGGGATGCCTTCCATGCCGCGATCGAGAACCTCGACGGGCCGGCCGCCCAGCGCGCGAACGCGCTCGAGACGCTCGAGGCCGCAGGCGACCCCGCGATGGTGCGGCCCCTGCTTCGTCTGTGGGAAGCCTCCACCGCTCCCGTCGGCGACGGCGACGGGCTCGCGGCCGCCGAGCAGCACGAAGATCCGTTCATCCGACTCTGCGCGGCCCACGTCCGCGCCGTACGCGAAGGAGCGACGATGACCACGACCGGTGCGATCTCCCTGATCGAGCGCGTGCTGTTCCTGCGCAAGGTTCCGCTGTTCGCGGACCTCGAACCGAGCGACCTCGAGAGCGTCGCTCGGATCGCCGACGAGCGGGGCTACATGGACGGTGAGGCGATCGCCGCCGAGGGCGAGCTTGGTGAGGAGCTCCACATCGTGGTCGACGGCGTGATCCGGGTGATCCAGGATCGCGACGGGGACGAGCACGCGATCGCCCGGCGGACGGCCGGCGACGTCGTCGGCGAGATGTCGCTCATCACGCGCGCCCCGCGCATGGCTTCGCTCCTCGCAGAGGGCGACGTGCGCACGATCCGGATCGGCGGTCGCGAGTTCGAGAGCATGCTTCGCGAACGGCCGGCCGTCGCGCTCGCGGTCATGCGCGTGCTCGCCCAGCGGCTGTCGGAAGGCGGCTAACGGAACGGTGTCGAGCGACACCGGACGGCGGTATCGGGAGTTCGCGACACGCGAGGCGCACGGCCGGTCGCCGCTGTACGAGCGGCTCGCGCTCGGCGTCGCCGAGGACCTCGAGGTCATCCAACTCCTCGACGCGCTCCCTCCCGCCAAGCGACAACCCAACCTCCTCTTCGCGAGCGTTCGTTTCCTCGGAGGCATGGGAGCGGACTACCGCTCGTTCAGGAAGTTCGTGCTCGAGCGAAAGGCCGAGGTTCTCGACGTCGTTCGGGAGCACGGAGCGCAGACCAACGAAGTCGGTCGGTGCGCCACCTTGCTGCCGGTTCTTTCTCGCCTGGAAGGCCCGCTGGCGCTGATCGAGATCGGAGCGAGCGCCGGCTTGTGCCTGCTGTTGGATCGGTATCGCTACCGATACGACGAACGAACGGTGGGTGACCCGTCGAGCCCGGTCGTGCTGGCGTGCCGAACCGTGGGTCACGTACCCATTTCGAGCAGCGTGCTCGAGGTCGTGTGGCGGCATGGTCTCGACATCGCTCCCCTGGACGTTGCCCTCGACGCGGACATGCGCTGGCTGGAGGCGTGCGTGTGGCCGGATCAGACCGAACGGCTCGCGCGCCTTCGCGCCGCCATCGATCTTGCACGACGAGAACCTCCGGTCGTGGAGCCGGGCGACGCGGTGGAACGCACGGCCGAGCTCGTCGCGCAGGCTCCCGCGGGAACGACGATCGTCGTCTTCCATTCGGCTCTCATGCCGTACCTGTCGGAGGAGTCGAGGCTGGCGTTCGGCGAGCTGGTGCGCGGTCTGCCCGTCACGTGGATCACCAATGAGGGCGCCGGCGGCGTGCCGTCCCTCACCGGTCCTTGGATCGATGTGGCGGACGAGCGGGGCGCGTTCGTGGTGGCGGACGGATCGAACGTCCTCGCCCTGAGCGATCCGCACGGAGCGTGGCTCGAGAGGGTCGATTGAGATCGCTGGGAGTTGCTCAATCCCTGCGCAGTCCCTGAGCTGAAGTGGTTCAAGGCTGCGCACCCAGGAACCGATGGTCCCGATGTGGACAACACGCTCGACGTCCAGGTGACGCCGCATTCTTCACGATCTAGGGCGATCGCTGCCGCACTCCTCGTGCTCATCGCCTCCACGACCGTCTTCATGCTTGTGCGGCAGGGTTCAGATGCGAGAAGGTCGGATCCGGAGATCGTGGGGCCCCCTCCCGGCGTCGCTCCCGTTGCCACGGGGACGCTGGACGGGGTCGCATGGGAGCAGTTCGCGTGGTCTGCGCCGGGGGGCATGATTTGTCTACAGTTCGCCGCCGGCGCCAGTTCGACGGACTGTGGCCGTTGGAATCACGATGCATCGCCCTTCGCACTGCTCTTGGGCGATTCACCCATTACGGACGGCCAGCACGGAGCGTCAACCACCGTGGTCCAGGGGATCGTCGATCCCGCCGTGACATCACTCGGTGTCGTAGAGCCAGTCGGCACTCAAGCCGTAGGAACCCTCACGGAGTGCCCGTGCCCGGACGCGAAGCTGGGTCTTT
>DATBIS010000059.1:0-3274 GCA_036556805.1 Actinomycetota bacterium
GGCGGTCGAGACCTGCGGGTCGGACACGCCGATCGTCGCCGGCGCCGGCTACGGCACGCGGCTGGCGATCGAGATGACGAAGGCGGCCGAGGCGGCCGGCGCGGCGGGCTACGCCGCGCTCATGGTGTCGCCCTCCCCGGATCTCGCGTATCTCACCGGCTACGACCCGCCCGCGTTCGAACGGCTGACGCTCCTCGTGGTGCGCGCGGGGTCGCCGCCGGTCCTGATCGTGCCCGAGCTCGAGCAGCCGCTCGCGCTCGAGAGCCCGGTCGGTCCGGAGCTCGACATCCTCGCGTGGGCCGACGGGGACGACCCCTACGAGGCCGCGGCCAACCTGCTCCCCGGCGAGGGACGCATCGCGGTCGGCGACACGATGTGGGCGTCGCACCTGCTCGGGCTGCAGTGGCAGCGGCCGAAGGTCGGCTTCCGGCCCGCCTCGTCCGTGATCGGCGGCCTGCGTGCCGTGAAGGACGAGGACGAGCTCGCGGTGCTCGCGCGTGCGGGACGGGCGGCCGACGAGACGTTCCGGCAGGTCTGCGAGCTCGCCTTCGAGGGCCGGCGGGAGGAGGAGGTCGCCGCCGACCTCGCGCGGCTGCTCGTCGAGAACGGTCACGACCGCTCCGCGTTCACGATCGTCGCGAGCGGGCCGAACGGCGCCTCGCCGCACCACGAGGCGGGCGGAAAGTCGATCCGCGCGCGAGACGCCGTCGTCCTCGACTTCGGCGGCGAGCTCGGCGGCTACTTCTCCGACACCACGCGGACCGTCGTCGTGGGGGAGCCGCCTGAAGGGTTCGTGGAGGTCTACGACCTCGTGCGAGAGGCCCAGGCGGCGGCATGCGACGCCGTGCGACCCGGGGTGGCCGCCCAGGAGGTCGACCGCGCCGCGCGCGAGCTCATCGCCGACGCCGGCCACGGCCACCAGTTCTTCCATCGGACGGGACACGGGATCGGGCGGGAGGTCCACGAGCCCCCCTACATCGTCGAGGGCAACACGACGCCGCTGGCGCCGGGCATGACCTTCTCGGTCGAACCCGGCGTCTATCTCGAGGGCCGGTTCGGCGTGCGGATCGAGGACATCGTGGTCGTGGAGGACGGCGGCGTCCGGCGGCTGAATCGGTCGACGCGCGACCTCCAGGCGGTCTCTTGACCAACCGCCGCGACCTTGGGTAATCCTTCGGGGCGGGGAGCGCGAAGAACGGCGCGAAACGAGATGACGACCCACCACGACTTCGACCTGGACAGGTACCTGCGCGCGTCCAAGCGCGTGGATCTGTCGAGCGTGGAGTGGCACCGGATCGGCGACGACCCGCTGCCGCTCGAAGAGGCCCGATGCCTCACGTACATGATGGACATCGAGTCGCACACGGTGATCTTCCTGCGCGACCTGCTCGCCACGCGGGCCGCGTTCGATCCCGAGGTGACGGCGTTCCTTTCGTGCTGGGTCTACGAGGAGCTCTGGCACGGCGAGGCGTTCAGCCGGTTCCTCGGCGAGGCCGGGCACCCGGTACCGCCGGTCTACGAGCCGCTTCGTGCGGACGACCCGTACCCGAGCCGCCGGGACCGCAACACATGGATCCGTCGGAAGGTGGGCGCGAAAGGGTACGTGAGCCACGTCGGCACGCTCGTGGGGTCGGCGCTCTTCCGGGACTTCGTGGCCGTCCACATGACCTGGGGCGCCGCGAACGAGCTCACGACCCTTACCGGCTACCACCGCCTCATCGCGAAGACCGAGCATCCGATCCTCGTGCAGTTGCTGCAGGCGATCATCAAGGACGAGCGGCGGCACTTCGCGTTCTACCGGGCTCAGGCGCGGATGCGCCTCGCGCGCTCGCGGCAGGCGCGACGGATCACGAGCTACGCGATGGAGCGCCTGTGGGCACCAGTCGGCACGGGGGTCCGGCCCCAGTCGGAGACCGACCGTGTGATCCTGCATCTGTTCGGCGACGCCGACGGCGTGGTGGCGGTGAAGGAGATGGAGGCGACCATGGCCTCCCTGCCCGGCCTCGAGTCCGCGGGGTTCTTCTCGAAGGCGATGGCGTCGGCGGCCGCGCGGTCGGGCGTTCCCCTCGGCTTGTGAGCCCGCGACCTACCGCGGGCGGATCGTGGTTCCCTCGGCGCCGTCCATGACCTCCAGCCCCATCGACTGCAACCGGTCCCGGAGCTCGTCGGACCGCGCGTAGTCCTTCGCGGTGCGCGCGGCGTCTCGCTCCGCCACGAGCTCCTGCATCTCCTCGGTCGGCTCCCACGCCGTGCGAGCGTCGCGCTCGAGGTCGAGGCCGAGCACCGCGTCCCACGAGGCGAGCAGCGCGTAGCGCTCCCCGGGCGGCAGGCTCGACGCGACGACCTCGTTGACGACGACGAGGGCGCGCGGCGTCGCGAGGTCGTCGGCGATCGCCTCGCGGAACCTCGCGTCGAACGCCTTCGCGTCGTCGGAAAGGGCCGCGGGGCCATCCCAGGACGCCATCCTGCGTCGGAGGTCGACGAGGCGCCGGTGCTCGCCCTGGAGCGCCTCCCAGCTGAAGTTCATCTCGCTGCGGTATTGCGTGCCGAAGCACAGCAGCCGGTAGGCAAGCGGGTCGATGCCCTGCTCGGCGAGGTCCGTGACCCGATAGATGTTCTTCGCCGACTTCGCCATCTTCTGGCCGGCCATCTGCAGGAAGCCGCCGTGCACCCAGATCGAGACCACCGGATGGCCGACGGCGCCCTCGGACTGCGCGATCTCGTCCTCGTGGTGCGGGAACTTGTTGTCGTTGCCGCCGGTGTGGACGTCGAACCGCTCGCCGAGGTGCTTCATCGACATCGCCGAGCACTCGATGTGCCAGCCGGGGAACCCGTCGCCCCACGGGCTCGGCCACTTCAGCGCCCGATGCTCTCCGGCCTTCTTCCACAGCGCGAAGTCCTCCGGATGCCGCTTCGCGGGGTCGACCGCCACCTCCTGCCGATGGCCCGCGCGGAGCCGGTCGAGCGTGTTGCCCGAGAGTCTGCCGTACCCGGGGAACGTCGTGACGTCGTAGTACACGGTCCCGTCCACCTCGTAGGCGTGCCCCTTCTCGACGAGCGTTTCGATGATCGCGATCATCTCGGCGATGTGCTCGGTGGCGTGCGGGTACAGGTCCGCGCGCTCGATCCCCACGAGGTCGGAGTCCTCGAGGAACGCGTCCGTGTACTTCTTCGCGATCTCTTCGGCCGAGAGTCCCTCGTCGGACTCCGCGAGCTCCATCTTGTCGCGACCGGTGTCGGAGACGTCGTCGGTCATGTGACCCACGTCGGTGAT
>DATBIS010000060.1:0-25079 GCA_036556805.1 Actinomycetota bacterium
GCGACCGAGCCTTGCTCGGTCGCGCGGCGGTGGTCGGCCTCGTGTTCTACGCGGGCGCGGTGGCGGAGCTCTCACCCGACGGAGCCGACATCGGCAAGCGCATCCAACAGCTCGTTCGCCGAGACCTGGTGCGACCGGATCGCTCCGACCTCCCCGGCGAGGAGGCGTTCCGCTTCCACCACGGCCTGCTGCGCGACGCGGCCTACCAGATGCTCCCGAAGGAGGCCCGCGCCGACCTGCACGAGCGCTTCGCGACCTGGTTGGGCACACACCAAGGCATGGTGGATGCCGACGAATTCATCGGCTATCACCTGGAGCGCGCGCACGCGTATCGACTCGAGCTCGGACCGGAGGACGAGCGGTCGCGCGGACTGGCCGAGCGCGCGGCCGAGCGACTGTCGGCCGCCGCGAGGCGTGCGTACGAGCGCGCCGACAACGCGGCGACGGAGGTGCTGGCCAGGCGGTCCGCCGCGCTCTGGAACCCGGACGACCCTCGCCGGGCATGGGATCTCATCGCGCTGGGGTCGATGCTGATCAGCGCCGACCACGCACAAGAGGCCCAGGAGGCGTTCGGCGAGGCGCTCCGCATCGCGAGGGCGAACGGGGACGAGCGATGCGAGGCGCACGCCTTGCTCGGCGAGGCGAGCGCCCGCGGCCTCGTCGACCCCGAGGGGTCGTCGGCCGAAATCGCCGCTCTCATCGACCGGCTGCTGCCGAGGTTCGAGGAGTGGGGCGACGAGCGCGGCCTCGGCGTCGCGTACTTCCTTCGCTCACAGCTCTCCTGGAACAGCTGCGAGTTCGCGCGCGCTCGCGAATTCGCCGCGATGGGGCTGCCGCATGCGCGCGCCGCGGGCGACGGCATGTTCGAGCGGTCCGCGATCGTCACGCGCGTGATCGCGGGAACGCTGGGTCCCTCGTCCGTCGAGCAGATCATGGCCGACGTCGACGAGCTGGAATCGATGGCGTTGCCCTCCGTGCGCGGGTTGACCTTCATGTCCCGGTCGGCGGTCCTCGCGTTCACCGGTCGCTACGAGGAGGCGCGTCGCATGTGGGAGCTCGGCCGCGATGCGCTCCGCGAGATCTTCGGCCACGAGCCGGCGGGTCCATTCGAGTCTCGATGGCGAATCGAGACGGTTGCCGGCGACGCCGAGGCCGCCCTGGAGTACATCCGCATCGGATACGACCGGCTCATGTCGTACGGCGACCTCGCGCACGCCTCCACGTCGGCCGTGAACCTCGCGATCTCGAGCTACGACCTCGGTCGCTACGACGATGCCTGGCGGTGGGCCGAGGAGTGCCGCCGAATGTCGGCGAGCGATGACGCGATCAACCAATACCAGTGGCGTGCGGTCGAGGCGAAGCTCCACGCGCGCGAGGGACGGTTCGACGAGGCTGACGTCCTCATCGCGGAGGCGGTCGAGCTGAGCGACCGGACGGATGAGTTCCTCGGACGCTCGCTCGTGGCTTTCGCCGAAGCCGAGATCGCGGTGATGGCGGGCCACACCGCGGACGCGATGGCGGCGCTTCGCCGCGCGCTCGCGCTCGCCGAGCAGAAGGGGGCGACCGCGATGGCCGAGCGGGCCAGGCAGCGAATGGCCGAGCTCGACGCCCGTTAGGGCGCCGAGCTCGGCCCGACGTTCGCGTTCAGCAGCCCGGGAGGCGGAAGCTCCCGATCCGCGTCTGCCACCCACTGAACGACGACGTTTCGTAGTACTCGTTCACGTACCAGAACGTGCAGTCGTCGTTGGGGTCCACGTTCAACGACGTGTAGTCGCCCCACCGGGCGCTGCCCGTCTGAGAGCCGGTGCCCCGCTTCAACACCGCCTCGCCGAGCGTCATCTCCCCGAGTGGGTCTCCGCTCAGCCGTCCCGTGTAGCGAATCCCCGGATGGATGACGCGGTTCGAGACGCTGTACGCCAGCGCGATGTTGCCGAACGCGTCCATCGCGGCGCTGCCCATCCATCGGTGCAGCGAGTTCGGGGCGAACGTGCCCTGCTGGTAGACGGAGAACTGGCCGTTGACCAGCCGGAGCTCGTACCAGCGGACCCCCGCGAGCGCGGGCTGTGCTTCGACCGACTGGTTCGTGACGAAGCTCTCGTAGCCGCCGAAGTTCCGGTAGGCGAGCCGCCACGTGGGCCGCTGACGGTACGACAGGATGTCGATCTTGTTCTTCGTGTCGGGCTGCTGGATGCAGTTCCTGCTGCCCGGACGGCACGGGTAGATCGAGTCGAACGACGCGACCGGGAGTTGCGCGACCTGCGTGAAGGACGCTGCGCCGGGGTTCGCCCAGTCGACCGAGAACGCGAACACGTTGATCCCGTCGAACGGTGCCCCGTACTGCGCGCCGTCGTCCATCGTCCCGACGAAGTAGTTCGCGCTTCCGGCGGGCGGCAGTGTCGTGCCGTCCAGGTCGGTCGGCAAGAGGCCGTCGCCGGTGAGATAGGGCGTGGTGCCCGGCGGGAACAGGAAGCTCACCACACTCGCGTCCGGATCGCCCGCGAGCATCTGGTCCCGGTTCAACGCGTACGCCCCGATGCCGGCGAAGGAGTCGTCCGGCGCGAACTCGCGCGTGGAGAGGAAATACGCGTTCGGCCACACGCCGTACTTCGGATAGTCGGGGAAGTTCACGCCCGTGGAGAACGCGTAGCGGAAGTAGGCGCCGGTCGGGTCCGGCGTCTGCGACACCGCGACGCAGTTGTAGTACGTGGGACCGCGGGTCGTGAACTGCGTGAGGATCCACCGGTCCGCGAGCTGGTCGTACAGCGCGATCGGGTCGCCCGACGGGTCGGTGCAGTCCTCGATCGCGAACCCGTCCCACAGCGATCCGATCGGCGCCGGCCCGAGCAGGGTCGTGCCGGTCTTCGAGAAGACCTGGAACGCGAGGTTCACGATCTCCACGTAGTGGTTCGGCCCGACGTCGCCGTCGGGGTCCGGCGGCGAGACCGAGAACCCGAACAGGTCCTGGTTGTCGGCGTTCGAGATGCCCTCGAACGTGACCACCGGCTTCGCGATCGCGGCGTTCGCCGCCTTCGTCGTCTGCACGGCCGCGTCGCCGGTGAACCCCGTGTCGGCGACGTGCGCGCCGTGCTCGGGTACGTGCGGCTTCGCCACCTTGCCGACCGGCTGCTTCGCGAGGACGCGGAGCGCCTTGGATCGGTCGAACGCGGCCGCCTTCGCGACGTGTGGATGCAGCGCGCTCGCCTGGAGTGCGGCATTCGCCCATCCGCCCGCGGCGGAGCCCGTGAGCCCCCCGACGAGCATGACGGATACGAGCCACACGATCGACCGGGTACCTCTCCTGACCATGGGAGCCCCCTTCCCCTCGACCTCTCGGGTCGGTCGAGCGATCGGTTTCCTATCGTCCGCCGGGTTGCGCGCTCACGCAAACCGGGCGCGCAGGCACGATCACGCAGGCGGGCCCGACCCGACCGGAGTAGCGTGTCGAATCTCGGGCCGCCGGTTCGTCGTAGGGATGACGGTCCCCACCGGGGGCCCGGAGCACGAGGAGGGATCGCATGGCCAAGTACCTGTTGCTGTTCGGCCAGGGCAAGATGCCCGAGACCGACGAGGAGCGCGCCGAGGTCATGAAGGCCTGGGAGGCCTGGTTCACGGAGATCGGCCCGGCCGCCGTCGCGGACCAGGGCAACCCGTTCACGCCAGGCGCGAAGAGGATCAGCCCCGACGGCTCGGTGAGCGACACGCCGGCCACCGCAGGCGGCTACACGGTCCTCGAGGCCGACTCCCTCGACCAGGCGGCGAAGTACGCCACCGGCTGCCCGGTCCTGCAGGGCGGCGCCGACATCACGGTCCTCGAGTCCTTCGAGGTGATGTAGGGAGCTTGCAGTTGTCGCCGGGGGCCGATTCGGGCCCCCGGTCGACGTTTCCACCTCGGGCGTTCCAACCAATCAGGAACGTCGAGTGACCTTCAACGGTCACGCCGCCGAACTGGCTCGCTCGTGGACGGCGCTACCGCGGCAAGGTCGGTCTCAGCTTGCGATGATGACGCGGTCCCGCTCGCCATGAGGTGCCAAGTGGCAGACGTCGACGTCATCGGCCGCCGATCCGAACTCGCCGTCCTCGCCGAGCTCGTCGGGGATCAGGCGGCGCTGCCTCGTGCCCTTCTGCTCGAGGGTGAGGCAGGCATCGGCAAGACCACGCTGTGGCTCGCGGGAATCCGGATGGCGACCACGGCCGGATTCCGGGTTCTGATGGCCCGGCCGGGAGAGGGCGAGCGCCATTTGGCCTACTCGGGCCTCGGCGACGTTCTCGGGGAAGTCCTCGACGAGGCGCTCTCGGACGCACCGCCGCCGCAACGGCGCGCGCTTGAGGTGGCATTGCTGAGACGACGGGCCGCGAGCGCACCCAACGACCGTCGCGCCGTCTCGCTCGGCGTGCTCTGTGGTCTCCGGACGATGGGCGCCAAGTCTCCGCTGATGATCGCGATCGATGATGTCCAATGGCTCGATGCATCCTCCGTGCGCGCGCTCGCGTTCGCACTCAAGCGAGCCGGCCCGATGCGCCTTGCGCTCTTGACCACGCTTCGACGCGACCCCGGGGCCGTCGATCCACTCGCCGTATCGATCTCGGCATGGGACGTCCGTCGGGTTCACGTGGGCCCGCTCGAGCGAGCGGAGCTGACGCGCGTCGTCCGCGCTCGATCCGATCGCCCCCCCGCGGCGTCGATACTTGAGCGCTTGGACGATGCAGGTGGCAATCCGCTCTTCGCACTGGAGCTCGCCCGGGCAATGCAACGTGAGGCGCCTGCACCGGGCCGTCCAGCGCGCGTCCCAAGCGACCTCACGGAGATGCTCCGACGTCGGCTGAAAGCCCTCTCGCCCGACACGGCCCAGGGGCTCGTTCTCCTGTCGGCGATGGCGCGGCCGACCGAGGCGCTGCTTCGCGACACGATTCCATCGCTGGATGCAGCCGCCGTTCTCTCGGAGTGCGAGGAGGCGGGGATCGTGGTGGTCGATGCCGACCGCCTGCGATTCACGCACCCGCTGCTGCGCTCGACCGCCTACTGGTCGGCACCGCTCGACCGCCGCCGCGCCGTGCACTCTCGACTCGCGGAAAGTGCGCCCGATCTCGAAGAGCGTGCTCGTCACTCCGCCCTCGCGGCCGACGGACCGGACCGGAAGAGGGCATCGCTCGCCCAAAGGGCGGCCGTCCATGCGCGCCACCGGGGCGCACCGGTCGCCGCGGCCGAGCTCTGGGAGCTCGCCGAGGGACTCACGCCGCCGAAGGACGCGGGGCGACGCTTCCACCGACGTCGCGAAGCGGCGCTCAATCGCTTCGACGCGGGGGATGTCCGCGGCGCGCGCGCAATGCTCGAGTCGCTGATCGCATCGCTCGAGCCCGGGCAACGTCAGGCGATCGCACAGATCGAGCTGGCCATCCGGTCGTACAACGACATCATGCGCGTCCGGGAGCTCATGCTCTCCGCGCTCGAACACATCGGGGAGCACGACGTGTTCCTCTCGTTCATCCATACGAACCTCGCATGGACCGGATGCATCCGCCTCGAGCTCGGGGATTGCGAACGACATGCTCGCTTGGCGCTCACGCTCGCGGAGCGCGCGTCGGACGCGGTGGCACTCCGGGTCTCGCTCGGAGCCCTTGCCGAAGCGCGATTCCTGATGGGGCTCGACGGGGAGCCACTTCTGGAGCGCGCGAGATCGTTCGACGCGGACATCGCTCCGGGTGAGGGGATTCAGCCGGACAGCATCGGCGGAGCTCAGCTGCTTCGGGCCGGCAGGATCGACGAAGCCCGCGTCGCCATCCTCAGCGCAGATCGGCGCTACATCGAGGCGGGCCTGGAGTCGATGCGGCACGACACGCTCCCGTTGCTCTCCGAATTGGAGTGCTTGGCGGGAGACTGGCAGGCAGCTCAGCGGTTCGCCGACGAGCATGCCGACATCGTTGCGCAGGCCGGGCTCGATGAGATGCGTGATCAAGTCCTGTACACCTCGGCGCGGATCGCATCGCTGCTCGGTCGAACGAACGACGCGCGGCTCGCGGCGACGGAAGGGCTTGCCATCGCGAAGGCGCATGGGAACGTGTGGTTGGAGCTTCACCATCGGATCGTCCTCGGATTCCTGGCACTCTCGGCCGAGGACCACGAGGGCACCGTTCGAGTGCTCGAACCCTGCGCGGAGATCCTCGGATCTCGAAGCGTCGAGGAACCGGGGGCCTTCCCGTTCGTACCGGATCTCGTCGAGGCACTCGTGGCGCTGGGCCGCCTCGACCAAGCGAAGGCGCTCACCGATCGGCTGCAGCAGCAAGGTCTCCTGCTGGACCGGTCGCTTGCGCTCGCAACCGCGTCTCGATGCCGAGCCCTGATCGCGGCGGCACTGGGGGATGCTCCCGGGGCGCTCCTCGAGCTCGAGCTCGCCCTGCAGCAGCATGAACGCGTCGCGATCCCGTTCGAGCTCGCGCGCACGCAACTCGTGCGTGGCGAGGTCCTGCGCCGCATGAAGAGGAAGCGGGAGGCCAGACTCGCCATGCAGGAGGCGCTCTCGCACTTCGAGGTCCTCGGAGCGCCGATCTGGGCCGAGCGCACGCGAGGGGGTCTCGCGCGCATCGGCGGTCGACCGCCCACGCCCGCCGATCTGACGGAGACGGAGCGTCGCGTGGCCACGATGGTGGCTGCAGGGAGGTCCAACAAGGAAGCGGCGGAGCGGCTGTTCATCAGCGTGAAGACCGTCGAGTCCAACCTCCGGAGGATCTACCAGAAGCTCGGGGTGCGGTCGCGAACCGAGTTGGCGAGCCGCTACCCGGTCGCGGCCGAACGGTTCCCGGACTCCGCCTCGCCCGGCGATCAAACGTAGGGATTCCATCCTTTCGGGTCGTCGGCGTCAGCCCTAGCGTGCCTGCGACGTCTTCGAACGGAGGGTCGACATGAAACGATGGAACGCGGCACTCGTCGTGGCGACGCTGACGCTCGCCGCCTGCAGCGCGTCCGGCGAGGAAGGTTCATCCGGAGGCAGCTCACCGGCGTCGCCGTCCGTGACGCAAAGCCTCACTCCCGCGTCCGTGACCGGCCTGCATCCCTCCATCGTGGGAATGGATGGAGAGGTGCGGTTGGAGGTGGGCGCGCTCCCTCCCGACGCGTGGGAGCTCAACCTCTCCCCGGACGGGGAAACGGTCGCCTACCTGACATGGGCGATCAATGTCGGCGGGTGCGGGGCGTGCAGCGAGGGCGGGCGGCTCGCCGCGACGGCGATCGACGGTTCCGCGTCGGAGTTCGTGACCCTCCACACCTGGGGCCTGCCGAACAGCGTTCGGATGCCGGCCTGGTCCCCGGACGGATCGCAGATCGCATTCGTCTCCGCGCAGGACATCTACGTCGTGCGCTTCGACGACGATGGACCCGTCGGTCAACCGCATCGATTGACGACCGATCCGGGCGCCGACGAGTTTCCGTCCTGGTCGCCCGACGGCGAGACGATCGTGTACGACAACAGCGGCGCCGAGGGCCTGGACGGCTCAGGCCTGTCCCGAACCCAGGAGATCTGGAGCGTGCCGGCCGCCGGCGGCCGCCCGGTCCGGCTCACGCACAACCACCTCGCCGACCAGGCGCCGGCGTTCTCTCCCGACGGGAAGCGGCTGGCCTTCTTCCACGACGGTCTGATCGGCATCATGGATGCCTCGGGCGGTCCTATCGATTCGCTCCCTGGCGACCTGCAGGGGTGGTCGCCGAGGTGGTCCCCGGACGGAACCCGGATCGCGTTTCTCGCCTTCGAGGGTGCTCGCGCCTCAGTGCCGGACCCATACACCGGATCCGAAGAGCCGCTCGACCTGCCGCTCGGAGTGGTCAAGGTCGTCGACGTGACGTCGGGCGAGGTCGCGTCGCTCGGGGTGCTCGTGCCGAGCTCCTACAACCCGGTTTCCTGGCTTCCGTCCGGCGATGCCGTGCTCGCTGACGTCGTCGCGAGCGGGACGGCCGGCTAGACGCCGGATGCGTCGAGCGGCCGCTCCCGGCGAGCGGCCGTTCGATCGCGCTCGTCGTCCCACGACCGTGACCTATCGGCCGCGCCGGTACTCGTCGGCCACCGCGGCGAGCTTTGCGTGCATCCCGCCGTAGGCGTCGACGCGCGGCAGGTACCGCTTGGGAACCTTCGCGAGGAACGTGTAGTTCGGGTCGCACACGTTCGCGACGGGGCTCTCCGACACCTGCGTGAGGAACTGATACGCGTCGAGCCGTTCGAAGCTGTACTCCTCGACGAGCCAGCCCACCATCTCGGTGTGTGCGATGCGGAACGCGTCCTCGAGCGGCCGCGCCGAGCCGGTCGTGATCACGTAGTCGTCGTTCTCCAGCCGCGGCCACGGCGTCATACGTCCCTTGATGAGGTCGATCGCGATCACCGTGTCCATCGCGGCCTCGACGGCCACGCCGCACGTCTCGCCCTCGCCTTGCCGCGCGTGGCCGTCGCCGAGCGAGAACAGCGCGCCCGCGACGTTCACGCCGAGATAGCACGTCGCGCCCGCTCGCATCTCGGGCGTGTCCATGTTGCCTCCGTGCGCGTCCGGCACCAGCGACAGCCGCGACTCGAGGTTCGCCGGCGCCACGCCCACCGTGCCGTGCATGGGGTCGAGCGGCAGCGCCATCTCGTGGTCGCCGTTCCGCGCCCGATAGGTCACCGTGCGCCCGGCACGATCGACCTCGTAGATCCACACGACTTCCGACAGGGGCTCCTGCAGCGTCGCCGTCTGGTGCGTGCTCGAGAGCGCGCCGAACAGCGGCACCAGGCACGACGCGCCCCAGTCGCGCGACGGCTCGATCGAGACGAAGTGGATCGCGAGCGTGTCGCCCGGTTCCGCGCCCTCGACGAGGAACGGTCCCGTCTGCGGGTTCACGAAGGGGAACTCGATGACGCGCGAGATGAAGTCCTCCGGGCCGCGCACCTTGCCGCCGAACGCGTCCTCGCACCAGAGCTCGAGCACCGTCCCCGGCCGCACGGTGCGCACGGGCGGCACGCCGCCGAACGTCCACGCGAACTCGGACGGGTCGGGCCGGTAGCTCACGACCTCCAGCGACATCTCCGAAGACGACATACGGCCGCACGATTATGGTCCCCCGGAACGGATCCTGCGCCGGCCCCGCCGAGGCCCTACGATGCGCGCGTGCGGGACCGCATCCTGGAGCTGCTGCGCTCGGCGCCGTTGATCGACGGCCACAACGACCTGCTGTGGGCCCTCCGCGAGGCGCGGGAGAAGGACGGCTCGGAGCCC
Source organism: Actinomycetota bacterium (assembly GCA_036556805.1). Classification (GTDB taxonomy): domain Bacteria; phylum Actinomycetota; class UBA4738; order UBA4738; family HRBIN12; genus DATBIS01. The sequence continues at coordinate 9,232 of DATBIS010000060.1, forward strand.
GACGTGGCCGGCGCATGCGCGGGACTCATGACCGACCTGCCGCGCCTCGCCGCCGGCGGGCTCGGCGGCCAGTTCTGGTCCGTGTACGTGCCGTCCGAGACCGGCGAGGAGCTCGCCGTCACGAGGACGCTCGAGCAGATCGACGCCCTCTTCGAGCTCGTGCGCGCGCATCCCGATCGGCTCGAGCTCGCGCGAACGGCCGACGACGTGGAGCGGATCGCCGCGAACGGCAAGGTCGCCTCGATGATCGGTGTCGAGGGCGGTCATTCGATCGGCAGCTCGCTCGGGACGCTTCGGATCCTCGCGAGGCTGGGTGCCGGCTACCTCACGCTCACCCACAACGACGACACGCCGTGGGCGGACTCGGCGACCGGCGAGCATCCGCACGGCGGCCTCACCGCGTTCGGCGAAGAGGTCGTGCGCGAGCTCAACCGGCTCGGCGTGCTCGTGGACCTGAGCCACGTCTCCGACGACACGATGCGCCAGGCGATCGACGTGAGCGAGGCACCGCCGTTCTTCTCGCACTCGTCGGCGCGCGCGATCTGCGACGTGACGCGGAACGTGCCCGACGACGTGGTCGACCTCGTCGGCCGAACCGGCGGCGTCATGCTCGTGACGTTCGTGCCGTCGTTCGTCGCTCCCGAGGGCGCGGAGGCGAATCGCGCCGCGCTCGCGGAGATGCGGCGTCTCCGCGACGAGCTCGCGGACGATCCCGAGGCTCTGCGGGCGGCGATCGAGGCGTGGTGGGCGCAGCCGGAGGGCGTGACCGCGACCGTCGCGCAGGTCGCCGACCATATCGACCACGTGCGGGAGGTCGCCGGCATCGACCACGTGGGCGTCGGCGGCGACTACGACGGCGTCACGACGGCGCCCGAAGGCCTCGAGGATGTCTCGACGTACCCGGCCTTGTTCGAGGAGCTCGCGGGACGCGGCTACGGCGACGAGGATCTCCGGAAGGTTGCCGGCCGCAACGTCCTGCGCGTGATGCGCGAGACCGAGCGCGTGTCGGAGCGCCTGCAGCGCGAGCGGCCGCCCTCGCGCGCGACGCTCGAGCGCTAGTTAGTCCTCGTCGTCGGCGCGGCGAAGCTGTTTCGTGCGGGCGCGCCGCCTCTTGTCCGCGAGTCGGCGCTCGACCGCGGCCTTCGTGGGTCGGGTCGGTCTCCTCGGCGGCGGCGGGGGCGCGATCGCGTCGCGGAGGATCCCGGCGAGGCGCTCGCGCGCGGCCTCGCGGTTCCGCAGCTGCGACCGCTCCTGCGAGGCCGTCACGGTGAGCACGCCGTCCACGAGCCGGCGCGACAGCCGCTCCAGTGCCCGTGCCCGCTGCCGGGGTCCGAGCGCGGTGGTGTTCGCGACGTCGAGGCTCAGCTCCACGCGCGAGTCAGCGGTGTTCACCGACTGCCCGCCCGGCCCGGAGGCATGGCTGAACCGCCACCTGAGCTCGCGCTCGGGGATCAGTACGGAACGCGTCACGCGAAGGGGACCCAACACGTCACGAGTATGCGCGCCGGGAGCGAGTGGGTTCGGGCCCCGGCGGGCGCTGCGCGCCCGCCGGGGCCCGCCGGCCCTGAGAGGGGGTCAGGGCAGCGGCTGACCCGGCGCCGCCACGTTCAGCCGCAGGAGCGCCGGCCCGAAGCCGCTCGGGAGGCCGAACAGCTCGCCGATCGAGAAGTTCACGACGTAGAGGTTCCGGCGGTCGCCGCGCGTGTTGCCGAACGCCGGGCTCGACGGGAAGTCGAGCGGATCGCCGGACGCAAGCTCGGTCTGGCTTCCGTCCTGCGCCACGCGCACGATCGCGTTCTGCGTGTTCATCGCGACGTACGCGTTGCCGAACACGTCTTGCTGCACGCCGTCGGGGTTGAAGCCCTCGTCGAAGTTTGCCCGGACGTCGAGGGCGCCGGGGCTCCCGTCGTCGAGCACCGCCACCGAGAGCAACGTGCGGCGCTCGGTGTTCGTGATCGTCAGGACGTCGTGGCGGAACGCGATGCCGTTCGCGCCGATGAACAGGCCGAGGCTGCCGTCGCCGGTGAGGAGCTCATCCTGCAGCCAGACCTCGGCCTCGCCGCCCGGCGGGATGCGCCAGATCGCGCCCTGGAGCGAGTCGGTGACGTACAGCGTGCCCCGACGGCCGAACGCGAGCCCGTTCGGCAGCTGGATCGCCTCGGAGCCGGGCAGATGGGTCGCGTCGCCCGTCGACGCGTCGAACTGCCAGACACCATTGACGGAAGGATCGGCGGCCTGGACGGCGCCGTAGACGTCGCCGCGCGCGTCGGTGGCGAGGCCGAGCAGGCCGAAGTCCGTGCCGGGCACGATGCCCGAGATCGTGCCGAAGACCTCCGGCGTGGTCGAGCCGGCCGGGAACTTCCAGAGCTCGCCGAGCGCGCTCATGCTCACGAACGTATTGCCCTGCGAGTCGATCGCGAGGCCCTCGGGGTTCTGCCCCGCGGCCTCGTCGAACGTCGCGACGACCTCGACCCCCGCGGCGCGAGCCGGGACCGCGCTCAGCAGGAGGAGCAGCGGCAGCGCCAGCGCGACGACGCGCGATCGCCGAACGCGAAGAGACATAGATACGGGCATGGGGGTCGCTCCTTTCGGACGAGGGAGCCGTTGGTCCCTCCAACCTAGAAGCGACCGTCGATTGCGGCAACCGACCAGGTCGCCCCGCACGACCCGGATCGTCTTGGGCGGTATCGTCGAGACATGGCACCGAACGACGAAGAGGTCTTCGACAGCCCCACGAGATGGGTTCGCAACCACATTCGCGGCTACGTGGAGTCGGGCGGAACGAAGGGCCATCGGTGGCACGGCACCCACACGTTGCTGCTCACCACACGCGGACGGAAGACCGGGAAGCTGCGGCGGACGGCGCTGATCTACGGCCGGGACGGCGACCGTTACCTGCTCGTCGCCTCGCAGGGCGGCGCCAGGCGGCACCCGAGCTGGTACCTCAACCTCGTCGCGAACCCCGAGGTGCACATCCAGGTCGGCCCCGACGAGATCGACGCGCGCGCCCGCACGGCGACGCCGGACGAGAAGAAGCGCCTCTGGCCGATGATGGCGAAGATCTGGCCCGACTACGACACGTACCAGGCCAAGACGACGCGAGACATCCCCGTCGTGATCCTCGATCCGGCCGGGTAGGGGGAACGTCCGAGCGCGCCACGAGCGTCCAACGTCCATTCGCTTCCCCGCCCGAACGAAAGGACCCGCCCGTGCGCACGTCCCTCAAGGCGACGATCGCCGTCCTCGTCTCCCTCGGCGTCCTGCTTGCCGTCGTCGCGGCGGGCGCCCGAACCCCCAAGGCCTCGGGCCACCTCCCGTGCGGTGTCGAGACCGTCGTGGGTTCCGGTCCCGATGTCACGGTCGCGGTCACGGCGTGTCCGAACGACGTGCCGCCGGCTCCGGCCCAGCCTCAGGTGGTCGTGCCCCGCCCAGGGATGGACAACGTCCGAGCTCGCCCGTTCGACACCGCCTCGGTCGGCAAGGACGACCGCACGGTGACGATCGACTTCGTGTCGGGCATCGAGCCGTGCTACGTCCTCGACCACGTGAACGTGCGCTACGGCGTGAAGGCCGTCACGATCACGCTCTTCGAGGGCAACGACGCGTCCGCGGGCGACGTCGCATGCATCGACATCGGCGTGTTCAAGCGGACCGTGATCACGCTCGACGAACCGCTCGGCGATCGCTCGATCGTGGACGGCGGCTTGTAGGCGGCTGGCGAGCTCAGCTCATCGCCGGAGGCGGCGGCACCGGCGGCATCGCCGGCGGCGTCGTCCCGGGTGCGGGCGGCGGCATCGCAGCCGCGCGATCCCAGATCGAGTTCAGGTGCGCCTGGACGTAGATCCCGTTCGCGAGCGAGAAGACCAGCATGATCACGATGACGAGCGCCGGCTCGATCCGTTGCGTGACGCCGGCGCGCTCCTCGGCATCCTGCACGTGCTTCGCCGTGTTCCACATCGCGATGAACGGCGGCACGATGATGAGCCAACCGAAGATCATCGCCATCAGCGAGCGGGTGGGGCTGATCGTGTCGTCGTGCTTGTACCGCCGGAGCTCGTCGTTGATCTTGTAGTACCAGACGAAGAAGTAGATCCCGAGGGTGATGACCGTCAGGCCCAGCACCCCCAGCGGGCTTCGCTTGAGGTACTGCTGACCCTCGATCGTGATCGTCTCTGCCATGTCTTCCCCTCTCCGCCGGTCGCCGCAGTCTAGCCCGGCGTAGGGCCGAGTCTGTCATTCGGTCTTCGGCCGTGCTTGCGCTCCGATCTAGGGCGGAACCAAGGTCACGGATCGGGCCACGGCCTCGTTGAGCGCCTGGGTCTCGTGGCGAGGGCCGTTCACGTGGAATCCGAGGGCGTAGGTGTGCCCTCCGACGGTCCACACGAGAACGATGTGGCCCGAGAAGATGCTTCCTTCGTTCGTGGCCGGATCTGCGTAGACCTCGTGCATCTTCCATGCGCCCGCATGAACGATCCCGAGACGAACCACGCTCGCTCCCGGGTACCAGCCGGGGCCGTTGACCATCCTCGAGAGTGAGCGGACCGGTTCGGGCGAGGCTTGCAGGACGAGATGGTTCTCATCGGTCTGCATCGAACCGACCACCCAGCCCCGCCAAGACGGCGCGCAGCCGCCGACTCCACCTGCACCGATGAGGCCGATCCGGCACGACGTCACCTTCGGTGGAGGCGTGCCTCCCGCCAGGATCTCCGACGGGCACGGAACGGGATAGCCCACATGCTGCGCCGTCTCGCGACACGCCTGGAGGAACGATGCAGGCGCCGCCGCGAGGACCGATCGCCCTTCGCGACTGGGGGTCGGCACGGTTTGCGTTGATGTCGGGACGAGCGACGACATCGAGGGGGCCGGGGTCCGGCTACACGCTGCGGCGAGAGCGACGGCTAGGCACCATCGGAACGAGCGCATGTCGGAGACCACGGTACCGCCTCGTCGATGCCCACCCAGCACCGGCTCTCTTCAACGCTGTCGACAGGACCGAAGACGAATGGCCGGCTGAGAGCGGCGAACGGTCGCATCACTCGATCTCGTACGATTCGCGCTGTGGACTCTGAAGCCGCCGATCGCGCGTTCACCCTGATCGACGGGTTCCGCGCAACGCAGGGCGTGCGCGTGGTCTCGGAGCTGAAGATCCCGGACCTCGTGGCCGACGGGCCCAAGAGCCCCGCGGAGCTCGCGGAGGCCACCGGCGTGCTTGAGGACCCGCTCCGCCGCGTGCTCCAGGCGCTCGTGTCGGTCGGTGTGTTCGAGGAGACCGGAGACGGCCGGTTCGGCGCGACGGCGATCTCGGAGTGCTTCACCGACAAGGCCGGCACCCTCCGGGCATGGGCGGTGATGCTTCCGCGCGAGGGCTACGCATCGTTCGCCGAGCTGATGTACACCTTGCAAACGGGCAAGCCCGCGTACGACAAGGTCTTCGGCGAGCCGCGGTTCGAGAGCCTGTCGAAAGATCCGGAGAGCGCCGCGCGGTTCAACATCGCGATGCAGCGGTGGACGGAGCAGATCGCAAGCGACGTCGTGGACGCGTACGACTTCTCGTCGGTCGAGAGCCTGATCGACGTGGGGGGAGGGACCGGGACGCTCGCGGCGGCGATCCTCGCGGCGAACCCCCATCTCCGCGGCGCCGTGTTCGACCTTCCCGCCGGGCTGACGGACACCGAAGGCTATCTCCGGTCCGCGGGCGTGAGCGATCGGTGCGAGGTCGTCCAGGGAAGCTTCTTCGAGTCGGTGCCATCCGGATTCGACCTCTACGTCTTGAAGAGCATCATCCACGACTGGAGCGACGAGCAGTCCGTGGCGATCCTCTCGACGTGCCGAGCGGCGATGGACGAGGGCGCGAGGCTCGTGCTGGTCGAGCGACTCATGCCTACACGCGCGGCCGAGACCGCGCGCGACCGGCGCGCGACGTTCATCGACCTGCACATGATGGTGATGCTCGGCGGCCGGGAGCGGAACACCGAGCAGTTCTCGGCCCTGTTCGACGCGAGCGGGCTGAGGCTGGGCCGCGTCGTCGAGGCCGGCGACATGTACGTGATCGAAGCCGAACCGGTCGTCGGGTAGGCCGGCCCTAGGCGCGCGAGCCCGGCCTGAGTACCCTTCCCCGCATGGCGGAACCGGGATGACCTGCGCGAACTGCGGCACCGAGAATGACGCCGGGCGCAAGTTCTGCATGGAGTGCGGGTCGCCGCTCGAGCGAACGTGCCCGGCGTGCGGCACGCCCAACCCTGCCGCGAGCAAGTTCTGCGGGGAGTGCGGCGCTTCGCTTCGCGAAGCGCCGCACGATGGGCCCGTCCCCGCCGCTGCGACCGCGGTTCCCGAGCCCTCGACGGAGCGCCGATTGGTGTCCGTCCTCTTCGTCGACCTCGTGGGGTTCACGTCGCTCTCCGAGGGGCGCGACGCCGAGGACATGCGCGTGCTGATGGACGCGTACTTCGAGGCCGCGACCACGGCGATCGAACGGTTCGGCGGCGTCGTCGAGAAGTTCATCGGCGACGCGGTGATGGCGGTGTGGGGTACGCCCGTCACCCACGAGGACGACGCCGAGCGGGCCGTCCGCGCCGCGCTCGAGCTCGTGGACGCGGTGGCCGCGCTGGGCGAGGCGAAAGGCCTTCCACTCCGGGCGCGCGCGGGCGTCCTCACCGGCGAGGCCGCGACCTCGGCCGACACCGAGCGTCAGGGCATGGTGACGGGCGACATGGTGAACACGGCCTCGCGGCTGCAGTCCGCCGCCGAGCCCGGCGAGGTGCTCGTGGGCGAGTCCACGTTCCGCGCGGCCTCGCGCGCGATCGCGTTCGAGCAGGCCGGCGAGCTCGAGCTCAAGGGCAAGGGCGAGCCGGTACGCGCGTGGCGGGCCCTCCGGGTCGTGGCGGGGCGACAGGGCGCGAACCGCGCGACGATCGAGTCGCCGTTCGTCGGCCGTGCCGAGGACCTCCGGCTCCTGAAGGAGCTGCTGCACGCGGCGGGCCGCGAGGGCAGGGCGCGGGTCGTCTCGGTCACCGGCATCGCCGGCATCGGGAAGTCGCGCCTCGCGTGGGAGCTCCTGAAGTACGTGGACGGCCTCACCGAGACCGTGTGGTGGCACCACGGCCGCTGCCCCGCGTACGGCGACGGCATCACGTTCTGGGCTCTGGGCGAGATGGTGCGCATGCGGGCGGGCATCGCCGAGTCCGACTCGCCGAGCGTCTCCCGTTCGAAGCTCGCCGCCTCGATCGGGGAGCACGTCCCCGACGAAGAGGAGCGCCGCTGGATCGAACCGCGGCTCGCGTTCCTCCTCGGCCTCGACGAACGGCCGGCCGGGGGACGCGAGGAGCTCTTCGCCGCGTGGCGCGCATTCTTTGACCGGATCAGCGAGACCGCGACGGTCGCGATGGTCTTCGAGGACCTCCAGTGGGCCGATGCCGGCCTGCTCGACTTCATCGAGTCGCTGCTCGAATGGTCGAAGAGCCGCCCGATCCTCGTCGTGACGCTCTCGCGTCCGGAGCTCGCCGACCGGCGGCCGGCGTGGGGGTCCGGCCAGCGGAGCTTCGTGGGTCTCCACCTGGAGCCGTTGCCGGACGAGGCGATCGCCGAGCTCGTGCGCGGCCTGCTACCCGGTGCAGCGGACGACGCCGTCGCGCGGATCGTCGAACGCACCGAGGGCGTCCCGCTCTACGCGATCGAGACCATCCGGATGCTCGCCGACCGCGGCGTACTGCGCGCGGGGGACGACGCGTACGAGCTGGTCGGCGACCTCGGGGAGCTGCACGTCCCCGAGACGCTGCACGCGCTGATCGCCTCGCGCCTCGACGCGCTGGGACCGGAAGACCGAACGCTGGTGCAGGACGCCTCGGTGCTCGGCAAGAGCTTCACGCTGGACGCGCTTGCGGCGGTGACCGGCGAGACGCCCGACTCGCTCGAACCGCGCCTCGCCGACCTCGTACGCAGGGAGTTCCTCACCCGCGAGGCGGACCCGCGTTCGCCGGAGCGTGGTCAGTTCGCGTTCGTCCAGAGCCTCATCCGTGAGGTCGGCTACGGGATGCTCTCGAAGGCCGACCGGCGCAGCCGTCACCTCGCCACCGCGCACTACTTCGAGGCCGTCGACGACGATGAGATGGCGGGCGTCGTCGCGGCGCACTACCTCGAGGCGCTCCGCGCGACGCCCGAGGGACCCGACGCCGACGCGCTCGCCGCCCGCGCGCGGGACTGGCTCGGGCAGGCCGCCGAGCGCGCGACCTCGCTCGGCTCTCCGGTGCAGGCGCTTGTCTTCGCCGAGCAGGCGCTCGCGATCACGCCGGACGGTGCCGAGCGCGCCGAGCTGCTCGAGGAGGCGGCGAGGGCATCCGCCGACGCCTTGCGACCGGAGGACCAGATCAACTACCTCGAGCAGGCGATCGAGATGCATCACGCGGCAGGGGACGTCAACGCCGAGGTGGCGACGATGGGCGTGCTCGTGGACGCCATGGGCGATCTCGGACGGCGTGGGAGGGCGGCGGAGCTCGTGCGGCTGATGCGCGAGCGTCTCGGGGACGGCGGCGACGATCGCGCGCGAGGCGAGCTCGAGTACGCGACCGGAACCGTCCAGTACTTCGACGAGGACTTCGAGGGCTGCCTCGCGAGCCTCGACCGAGCGGCGGCGCTCTTCGAAAAGGCCCAGGCCTGGGAACGGCACCGGCGCGCGCTCACGAACAAGTCGTATCTCCTGCAGATCGTCGGTCGCCGTCGCGAGTCGCGGATGCTCACGCGCGGGCTCATGGCCGTCGCCACCGACGAGGGCAACCTGCGCGCGATGGCGGCGAGCGCGATCTCGCTCTCGCTCCAGGCGGAGGAGATGCGCGAATCGCTCGACCGGGCCCTCGAGGCCGCGGAGCTCGCCCGTCGCGGGGGCTACGGCGTGCAGGAGACGATCTCGCTCGCGAACGCCGTCGAGGTCGCGGCGGAGTGCGGCGAGTGGAAGACCGCCGACGAGGTCCTCGCGAACTTGCGTACGCGGCCCGACCTTCCCGATCGGCACGCCGACTCGGCCGCGATCGGCGCCGCGCTGCTCGCCGCGTATCGCGGCAACGAGGCCGAGGCCGCGGCGGAGCTGGAAGCGCTCACCCCGGCCGCCGCGAACGCCGAGGACCCGACCATGCGCTCGTGGATGCTTCGTGTTCGGTCGGTCGTGTTGCTGATGGCGGGACAACGGGAACAGGCGTACGAGATCGCCATGGCCGCGGTCGAGGCGGAGCCCGGCGGCCCGAACGCCCCGATCGCGGCGTGGGGGGCCGGCCGAGCCGCACTCGCGCTGCGCGACGTCGCGAAGGCGCGAGCCGCGCTCGAGCGCGACGTCGCGCTCGAAAGCTCCTGGGCCCAGGCCACGCGGCGGGCGATCGAGGCGGGGGCACTCGCGCTCGAGGGGAAGGATCGCGAGGCGTTGTCGGCCTACGACGCGGCGCTCGCGGGACGGCTCGCCGCCGGCGATCGCTTCACCCACGCGCTCATGACGATCGACGCCGCGACCGTGCTCCCGCCCCACCTCGTGCCCGAAGGTGCGGTGGAAAACGCCAGGGCGTTCCTGGAGGAGCTCGGGGCCGGGGCACTCCTCGCGGCGCTGAGGTCCGTGGAGGCGCCCGCCCTCACCGAGCCGTAGCGCGGCTCAGCGGCCGCAGCCGCAGTTGCCGCCGCACCCGCAGCCGCCAAAGCTCGGGTCGGTGCCGCCGGCCGTCGTGGCGAACGAGAACCTGCGCCGGACGCGGTCGCTGCCGCACGAGGGACACGCGAGCGCGGTGTCCACCGACGACGTCATCGACCGCCGCTCCTCGAAGAGCCGCTCGCACGTGAGGCAGATGTACTCGTAGGTCGCCACGTTCGAAGGATAGCCCACCGATCCGACGAACAAGGTCCGGCGGAGTCTCAGCCGGTCTGGTCGAGCCTCAGCGCCGCCGAGTTCATGCAGTAGCGGTCGCCGGTGGGCGCCGGCCCGTCGGGAAAGACGTGGCCGAGATGGCCGCCGCAGCGCGCGCACGTGACCTCGGTGCGGCGCATCCACAGGCTGTCGTCGTCCTCGAGCTCGACGGCGCCGGGCTCGATCGGCTCCCAGAAGCTCGGCCAGCCGGTGCCCGACTCGAACTTCGTGTCCGAGCTGAAGAGCGGCGCGTCGCAGCCCGCGCACCGATAGATGCCCGGCTCCTTCGTGGAGGCGTAGATCCCCGTGAAGGCGCGCTCGGTGCCCTTCTCGCGAAGCACGTGGAACTGCTCGGGGGTCAGGCGGCGGCGCCATTCCTCCTCGGTCCGCGGAAGCGCCTCGGAGGGCGTGGATTCGTTCATGTCGGTTCCTCCCATCGTCCATCCATTCTGTCTCGGCCGGCCGGCGAGCGTTACCGCCGCGCCGGTGCGGAGCTCGATTCGCGTGACCGATTCGCAGCGGACGGTTACCCTCGTTCCGCCGACGGAAAGGGACGTGGCCTTGGCGACCCCCGAAGCACAGACCGGCGCGCCGCTCGCGCCGATGCTCGAAGCGTTCTCGCCGATGGCGCTCCAGTTCCAGCGGGCCTCGGGTCCCGTCGTCGGGCGGCACATCGAGCAGGAGGCGATCCGCCAGGAGCTCGCCTCGGCGAGCTCCGGGAGGCTCGCCGGGCTCACCCTGGAGGGTGAGCCCGGCATCGGGAAGACCCGGTTGCTGTTCGCGGCCGGCGAGCTCGCCCAGGCGGCCGGTTTCACGACCGTCGCGGTGACCGCCGACGAGGAGCTGCGCGGCCCGTTCCTCCTCGCGCGGTCCATCCTGGGCTCGCCGGAGGCGGTGCGGGCCGCCGCCGAGGATCCCGCGGCGGCCGACGCGGTCGCGCGGTGTCTCGACGCGATGACCGGGCGCGACGATCCCGGGCTCGCATCGCTGCCGGCCGATCACCGGCTGCTCCGCACGTTCGACCTCGGTGCGGTGGCCTTCCGTGCGCTCGCCACGTTGCGGCCGCTCGCGGTGTTCATCGACGACCTCCAGTGGGCCGACGACGACAGCCTTCGTCTGCTGCGGTACGTGCTCCGCTCGAACGCCGCGAGCCCGATCTTCCTGATGTTCGCGAGCCGGCCGGAGGAGCTCGCGCTCGTCACCGAGGCGGTGAACCTCCTCGCGGACATGGACCGCATGGGGCTCGTCCGCCGGCTGAGGCTCGACCGTCTCTCGCAGACCGAGACCGCCGAGCTGCTCGCCGCGGTGATCGGCGGGCCGGTCGACGCGAACGGCGCGGCGGTCATGCACGCGCAGGCCGAGGGCGTGCCGTTCATCGTCGAGGAGATGGCGCGCGCGTACCGCGACGGCGGGCTCATCCAACAGATCGACGGGATCTGGCGGCTCGCGCGCAACGCGGACCGGCTGGTGCCGTCGGCTGTGCGCACCTTGATCTCGCGCCGCGCCGCGCACCTGCCCGAGGAGACGACTCGGCTGCTCGGCGACGCGGCGGTGCTCGGCCGGCACTTCAGCCTGAAGGACCTCTGCCGCATCGAGGCGCTCGTGAACGACGACCACCTGGAGATCCCCGCCGAGGAGCTCACGCGCTCGCTCTTCCCGGCGGTGGTCGCGGGCCTGCTCGCCCAGCACGACGACGACTCCGCCGCCGACTACAGCTTCCAGCACGAGCAGGTGCGCGACTACGCGGCCGCCACCCTCACGCCGACCCGGCGCCGCGCGATCCACTCGGCGATCGTCGACCTGCTCACGACGGGGGAGCCCTCGCCGGCGAGCCTGCCGCTGCTCGCGCATCACGCGAAGGCCGCGGGCGATGCGGAGATCTGCGTGAGGTTCGCGACCGCGGCGAGCAGGAACGCGCTCGCCGCGAACGCCCCGGAGGAGGTGTTACGCGTCGTCGAGCTCGCGCTGTCGTCGGCCGCCTCGAGCAAGGAGCGGCTCGACCTGCTCGAGGCGCGCGACGAGGCGTTCGACATGCTGCGGCGGCCCGCCGATCGCCTGCAGGGCCTCGCGGAGCTCGCGGCGCTCGCGGAGGCGCTCGGCGACACGCACCTCGAGCTCGACGTGCGCCTGCGGCGGGCCTCGGCGCTCCGGACCGAGGAGGAGTACGACCGGGCGGCGAAGCTCGCGCGCGAGGGTCGAGCGCTCGCGGTGGAGCGCGGCGACCGAAACGCCGAGCTCGCGGCGTGCATGGAGCTCGGGCAGGATCTCATCCACGCGACGGCGGGCGAGGCGTACGTGCCGAGCGCACGCGAGGTCGACCTCGACGGCGCCGACGAGGCGTTCCGCGCCGCCGTGGACATCGCGCGGGAGCTCGGCGACGACGCGATGCTCGCCTCCGCGCTCCGCGAGACGGCGGTCGTGCTGATCGGCAAGGTCCGCGCGTGGTTCGTCGAGCAGGTGGAGACCGGCGCGCACATCCCGATCGCGCAGCGGGTGGCTGCCGGCGAGGTCCTCGAGGACCTGCTGCCCGAGCTGCCGATCGAGCCGCACGTCCGCGAGGCGCACGAGCTTCTGCAGCAGGCGCTCGAGCTCTTCGAGCGGCTCGGCGACCGCCGCGGCGCGATGGCGTCGATCATCGCGCTCGGCTACCTGAGCTGGGCTCCCGACATCCACATGGGGTCGAGCTCGGCGAGGCACATCGAGGAGATCCGGCGGCTCACGTCGCGCGCGAAGGCCTTCACGAACGAGAGCGAGCGGGCCGCGTTCGAGGCGCAGATGCTCTACGGGGTCCATGTGTTCGCGCGCGCGAAGGTGATCCCCGACCTCGCGATCTCGCGCGGCGAGCAGACGTACGCGCACGCGCGCGAGATCGGGGACCCGTCGCTCGAGTTCCTCGCGGCGGGCGGCACGGCGATGGCGTACGTGGACCTCTGCGAGGTCGATCGCGCGAGGCCCTGGATCGAACGGGCGGCGGCGGTGGCCTCCGCGCATCCGACGCCGCTCCGCGCACGTCGGCTGGAGACGTGGCGCGGCATCGCGGCGTCGGCGGCCGGCGACGCGGGCGAGATGCGCCTGCACCTGGAGCGCGCGGCGCAGCTCGCCGGCGAGGCGGGTAGGCCCGCCGCCACCTGTCAGGCGCTTGCGCGGCTCGCCCTCGAATCCTCCCGGCTCGGTGCCGAACGCGAGGACGAGGAGCTGCTCGGCGTCGCCGAGCGGGCCGCAGAACGCGCGAGGGAGATCGCGGCATCGCTCCCGGGCCATCCCGCGTGGGGCGCGCAGGCCGACGCCGCGCTCGCGCGCGTCGCCCTCGCGCGCGGCGACACCGAGAGCGCCGCGACCCACGCGCGCTCGGCACTCCACACGCTGGAGGCGGCGAACCACGAGGATCACGAGCTCGACGTCGCCGTGGCGATCGGGAACGCGCTCGAAGCGGCCCACGCGCCGGAGTGGGAGATGGTGCGTCCCTACCTGCAACTCGTGCTCGCGATGACCGCCCAGCGCACGGTCGACGAAGACGTGCGCGTCCGCTGGTTCCGCAGCCCGATCGGGCGCGAGCTCACCCGCCTCGCCGGCTCGGTCGAGCCGATGCCCTCCTCGAACGGCGACGATCCCGAGGACGCGGACCGGGAGCTCATGAAGGGCCTCGTGCAGGGCAAGACGAACCAGGAGATCGCCGAGGAGCTCGGCATCGACGAGCAGGCCGTCGCGCGTCGGCTGGGCGAGCTCTACGTGCGGATCGGCGCGACCTCCCGCGCCGAGGCCACCGCCTTCGCGTTCCGGGAACGCGTGCTGTGAGGCCCGCATGCCACTGAGGGCTCGCGTCGACCGTCACCGCTGCATCGGCGCCGGCACGTGCATCACGATCGCGCCCACCGCGTTCGACTGGCACGAGGGCGACTTCGCGAAGGCCGGCGTCGTCGATCCCGCGAGCGTCGAGGACGAGCTGCTGCGCGAGGCCGCGCTCGCGTGCCCGACGGGCGCGATCGTGGTCGAGGAGGTCGAGGAGCTCCTGCCGTGGCAGCTTCGCGGGAAGGAAGCCCCCCGCCGCGTCGAGAAGACGTTCATGTTCACCGACATCGAGGGCTCGACGAACCTCGTCGAGGCCCTCGGCGACGAGGCCTGGCAGAACGTGCTGCGCTGGCACGACGAGGCGCTGCGGTCGCTCTTCGCGGAGCACAAGGGCGAGGAGGTCGTCGCGACCGGCGACGGGTTCTTCGTGGGCTTCGATTCGCCCGACTCGGCGCTCGCGTGCGCGGTCGCGATCCAGCGCAAGCTCGCCGAGCACCGCCGGAGCGCCGGCTTCGCGCCGAAGGTGCGCATCGGCGTGCACGCGTCGGGCGCGACCCAGGTCGGGAGGAACTTCTCGGGCAAGGGCGTGCACGAGGCCGCGCGCATCGCCGCGCTCGCGGCCGGCGACGAGATCATGGCGAGCCTCGCCACCGCCGCCGACGGTCGCTTCCCGATCTCGGAACCGAATCCCGTGACGCTTCGCGGCACGTCCGAGCCCGTCGAGGTCGTCTCGGTCGACTGGAGCTGAGTCGGCCTAGGCCGTCACGCGGAAGTTCGCCTCCGCGATCTTGCGGTACGAGTCGTCGACCAGCACGTACACGCTGTACCGGCCGGGCTTCAGCGGCCACGGGCCGTTCGCGTCCTGGTCGAGCACGGTCGAGCCGTCGATCGTCGCTCCCGTGTAGAGCCACAGGATGTAGGACGCGACGTGCGGGTTCGCCCCGCGCTTGTAGATCCCCACCCAGTCGAAGCGGTTGCCCGGCGCCGCGTGCCAGCTGACCCCGATCGGGTCGCCCCCCGCGTACGACGGACGATCGGTCTCGACGACGGTCTCGGTGCCGGCTTCTTGGATCCAGAACGGCGAGCGCGAGAGCTCCGCACCGCCCGCGCCGCGCAGGACCGCCTCATAGCCGCCCGGGCTCCAGCCGGCGCTCGAGAACGTCACGGTCCCGTCGGTGGTTCCCACGGATCCGGTTGGTTGGACGTCGAGAGCGTTCGAAGGATCGTCGCCGGCGCGCACGATCGCGAGCGTCTCGCCGTCCTCGCCGGGGCCGTGGAACGTGACCGGCACGTCCTCGCCCGTTTCGAACAGCCGCTGCGACGTCGTCACGAGCGTGGGAGGCACCGCGGGAGTCACGTCAAACGTCGAGACGATCGCGCGGTGATCCGAGGGCCATGGGTCGATCGTGAGGTCGACACCCTCGTCCTGACCGCCGTCCTCGCCCACGATCATGCTGTCCGTGGCCGTCGCGGGTCCCGCCGCGTACACGTAGTCGATCCGGTCTCGCGGCGCGTCCGGGTTCAGGCCGGGGTTGTACCCGCCCGACCTGGGCCGTGCGGCCGGCCACGTGATGCCGGGGTCGGTCGTGGGGTCCGGGTGGACCTCCCGGTAGGAATCGACGAACCCTTGGCCCTCGACGACCTCTCCCACCGGCCAGTCGAACGCGTACTTGAGCTGGGAGCGCGCGCCCACCATCGCGTCGGTCCAGTCCAGGTGCGACGGCGTGTTGAAGTCTCCCATGAGGAAGGACGGGATGCCGCGGTCGGCGAGCGCGCCGAGCTTCTCGGCGACCGGCGTGATGTCGGGCACCCGCGCGCGCTCCTCCTTCTCCATCAGCTCCTTCGGCGTCGCGCCGTCCCGCACGAGGTTCGGTCCGTAGGGTGCGGACGGCAGGTGCACGTTCCCGATCGCGGCGACCCGGCCGGGCGCGACCTCGACGAACGTGTAGACGCCCTTGCCCTCGGGCGGGTCGATCAGGGGCAGCCGCGAGACGAGCTGGAGCCGGGGGTCGTAGTACGGCCACCCGAGCGCCTCGGCGATCTTCGCGGTGTTCGCGTACGCCTCCTCGATCCCCACGACGTCGGCGCCCGCCGCTTGGATCGCGGCCGGCACGCTCGAGAAGTCGACCCCGGTGCCCCCGTACTCGACGTTGAACTCCATGACCGTGAGCTGCACCGTCTC
>DATBIS010000061.1:0-39800 GCA_036556805.1 Actinomycetota bacterium
CCCGACCTGCCGGGATCGGCGATCCACCGGCGGAACCTCATCTGCCACTCGAGCACGGTGTCGCACCACTCGGGGTTCGACGCGATGACGCCCGCCCGGCACTTCGGGATGCCGGCGTCGGAGAGCCCGTCGTTCACGAACGTGGCGAGCCGCTCGAAGTACGGGGACACGACCTCGATCGGCGACGCTCCGGGGTCCAGCACGAGCGCGTTGTCCTGGTCGGTGAAGAGTCCCTGCTCCTGGCGAGCCTCGCTGCCGAGCGCGAGCCACGACCACGGGCAGGGTGGGTCGCCGAGCTTCGCGACGCCGAGCTCGAGGAGGCGCCTGGTGAGCGTGTCGGTCACCACCGCGACCGCGTGCCCGACGTCGATCGGGTCGACGTTCGCCTCCACGAGCGACGTCACGGTCTCCGCGAGCCGCCGCGCGGCCTCGAGCACCTCCTCCTCGCCGGCCGCGCGCTCGATGTCGCCCTTCAACCGGAACGGCGTCTTCTGCTCGAGGCCCATCAGGTCGATGTCGGTGACCACGCCGAGGATCTCGTCGTCCTCATCCACCACCGGCACGTGGTGCACGCCGCGTTCGAGCATCAGCCCAGTGACCTCCGCGACCATCGTCTGCGCGCCGACGGTGAGGACCGGTCGCGTGAGCACGTCGACGATCCTCGCGTCGGGGCTGCGGCCCTCGGCGAGCACGCGCGAGCGCAGGTCGCGGTCCGTCACGATGCCGACGCCGCCTGAGCCCTCGACGAGCAGCGATGACACGCGCTCGCGGGTCATGAGCTCGGCGGCCTCGCGGATCGAGACCGTGTCGGGCGCCGAGACCGGGGGCCGGTGCACGAGCGAACCCACCGGCGTCTGCCAGGGATCGACCGTCTGCGGGTCGATGCCGTCCAGCGCGCGCACCTCGCGCTTGCGGAGCGACGTCGACAGGAACGCGAGACCCCGCCGCGTGCCCAGCACCTCGTGCGCGATCTCGGGATCGATGAGGTAGCAGATGGCGTCCTCGGACGCGCGCACCGTGAAGGCGGGCGCAAGGCCCGAGAGCAGGGAGAAGTGGCCGAACAGCTCGCCCTCACCCAGCACGTCGATGATCTGCGTTCCGTCGATCATGTCGACCGCCCCGGTGCGCACGACGTACGCGAAGTGCGAGGGCTCCCCCGACTGCATCAGGATCAACGTGCCGGCGGGGAAGAACTCGATGTGCGTGTGGCGCACGACCTCCTCGAACCGATCGTTCTCGAGCTCGTCGAACGGCGGGTAGAGCCGCAGGAAGGAGGGGATGTCCACGGCCGGAGTATGCCATCCACGTCGCGGCGCGGATGATGGAGGAACGGTCCATCGCGCGCGGTCCAACCGGTCGCATCGGCTCGGGTATCCTCACGCGCACCGACCGCGAACGGAGACTCGCATGAAGAGTGGACTCGAGATCGCGCAGGAGGCCGAGCTTCGATCGATCACGGAGGTGGCTGCTTCCGCCGGCATCCTTCCGGACGAGCTCGAGCCGTTCGGTCGGTACCGGGCGAAGATCGACCTCTCCATCCGCGAACGGCTCGCGGGCGCCGACGACGGCAAGCTCATCATCACGACGGCGATCACGCCGACGAAGGCCGGCGAGGGGAAGACCACGACGTCGCTCTCGCTCACGCAGGGCCTCGGGAAGATCGGCAAGGACGTGATGCTCTGCTTGCGCGAGCCCTCGATGGGCCCGGTGTTCGGCATCAAGGGCGGCGGCACCGGAGGCGGCTATGCCCAGGTCGTCCCCATGGAAGACATCAACCTGCACTTCAACGGTGACTTCCACGCGGTGCAGGCCGCGCACAACCTGCTCGCGTCGGCGCTCGACGCTTCGCTCTTCCACGGCAACGCGCTCGGGATCGACCCGCAGACGATCACGTGGCCGCGCACGCTCGACGTGAACGCTCGCGAGCTCCGCAACACCGTCATCGGCCTCGGCGGCAAGCTGCACGGCGTCCCGCGCGAGAACCAGTTCGTGATCGTGGCCGCGTCGGAGATCATGGCCGTGCTCGCGCTCGCCGACGACCTGCGGGACCTGCGCGAGCGGCTCGGCCGCATCGTCGTGGCCTCCACGTACGCCGGCGAGCCGGTCACCGCCGAGCAGCTCCGCGTCGCCGGCGCAATGGCGGTGATCATGAAGGACGCGCTCAAGCCGAACCTCGTGCAGACGCTCGAGGGACAGCCGGTCCTGATCCACGCGGGGCCGTTCGGGAACATCGCGCACGCGAACAACTCGATCATCGAAGATCGCATCGCGCTGAAGCTCGCCGACTACGTCGTCACCGAGGCGGGGTTCGCGAGCGACCTGGGGTTCCAGAAGTTCTGCGACATCGTGTGCCGGATCGGGGGCTTCGCGCCGAGCGCTGCCGTGCTGGTGACGACCGTGCGCGCGACGAAGTCCCACGGCGGGAAGCCGTTCGCGGACCTCGGCACCGAGGACCTCGACGCGCTGCGCCGCGGCGCCGACAACCTCGCGCAGCACATCTCGATCGTGCAACGGTACGGGCTGCCGTGCGTGGTGTCGGTGAACAACTTCCCCTCCGACACCGACGCGGAGGTCGAGCTGCTCGAGGAGCTCGCGGCGAAGGCCGGAGCCGAGACGGTGGTCGTGAACCGCGGGTTCGCACTGGGCGGAGAGGGTGCGGTCGACCTCGCGAACGCGGTGGTCGCGGCCGCGGAGAAGCCGAACTCGTTCGCGCAGCTCACGCCCGACGGCACCCCGATCAAGGATCAGGTCGAGGCGATCGCGACCAAGGTGTACGGCGCCGACGGCGTGGACTACCTGCCGCAGGCCGAGAAGGACATCATGCGCATGGACCAGCTCGGCTTCGGGACGCAGCCGGTGTGCATGGCGAAGACGCACCTGTCGCTGTCGCACGAGCCGCTGCTGCTGAATCGCCCGACGGGCTGGCGTCTCCCGGTGCGCGGGGTGGTGCCGGCCGCGGGCGCCGGCTTCGTGGTCGTGCTCTGCGGCGACATGCAGCGGATGCCGGGGCTCGGGCGAACTCCCGCGTACATGGCCGTCGACATCGACGAGAGCGGCCGCACCGTCGGGCTGTTCTGAGCCGAGTCAGTCCTCCGGCGCCACCACGCAGAACTCGTTGCCCTCGGGGTCGAGCATGACGCACCACACGCCTCCGTCTTCCTCGGCCCAGTTGCGGATCGTCGCGCCGAGCGCCTCCAGACGCTCGACCTCGGACTCGACGTCGTCGGTCGCGGTGAGGTCGAGGTGCACGCGGTTCTTCACGGCCTTCTCCTCGGGAACCTCGGTGAAGAAGAGCGTCGGGAGATCGGAGCCGTCGGGCGGCTCCACCATCACCGACGGATCGTCCTCGGGATCGTAGATGCCCTTCGACGCGAGACGCTCGAGCTCCTCCTCGTCGTAGGGCGCCACCTCCCAGCCGAGCGCGGCCGCCCAGAACCGAGCGAGCGGCGCCGCGTCCGCGCAGTCGAACACGATCGAGTCGATCCGCACGCGCCGAGCCTGACGCAATCGCTTGGAGCGGGCAACCCAGCGCGCTTACGAGGACAGACGAACCAGGAATGCGTCCTGCGCCTCACGGAGGGATGCCTCGGCGCGCGAGCGCAACGACGCGACCTCGCCGAGGAGTGCCTCGCGCTTCGCGAGGTCCTTCAGCGCCGCCGCGTTGATCTCGACGTTCGCGGCCGCGCACAGGGCGGCGCACAGCAGCTCGGCGGCCGCGCTCACGCCGTCCGACGCGGCCTGCGAGTTGCCGTCGGCGGTGGCCTCGACCGCGAGCGACATCGTGTCGACGGCCTTCCGGAGGCACTCGAGCGGCACCGACGCCGCGTCTTCGTAGCCGGCTTGGATCGCCGCGGAGCGGACGGCCTTCTGCTCGTCGGTGTCCTTCGGCATCTTGAAGGCCGCCATCACGCCGTCGAACGCCGAGGCGTCGCGGTCGGCGAGATCGAGGAACGCGAGCCGCGCGGCGTCGGCCTGCTCGGCGAGCTCGCGCATGCGCCCGTCCACCGACGCGTACGCCTCCTTGCCCATCGTGAGCCTCGCCACCATCGAGATGAGCGCCGCGCCCGCCGCGCCCGCCACACCCGCGGCGGCCCCGCCGCCGGGCGTCGGCGCGTCCGAGGCCAGCGCCTCGAGGAACCCTCCCACCGTCTGCCCCGCCGTGTTCGTCACTCGCTCCCCTCCTCCTCGTCGACGAGCCGCTCCAAGACCTGGCGCTCGCGATCGAACCCAACCAGCTTCAGGTGCTCCTCGTCGCCGGGCGGCAGCGCCGCCTCGGGTGCGAGACCCACGATCTCGGAGTCGAGCACGGTCATGCCGGCGCGGCCCGCCGCCTCCACGACCGCGTCGAACGCCAGGCGCGGCCCCGTCACCTCGTGGTCGACGAGGTTCATCGAGACCGTCACGCAGCCCCGTTCCGGCACCAGGAACCCGATCGCCCGGACCGCCGGGAGCCCTCCCGAAGACTCGCGAATCGATTTCGCGATCTGCTTCGCGGCTTCCTCGTCGGTGCCCGAGAGATAGATGTTGAACGCGACCAGCGGCTTGCGCGCGCCCACGGCGGTCGCGCCCGCCGAGCCGATCTCGTGCGGGCCGAAGTCCGGCAGGCGCTCGCCGCGCGCGACCGCCTCCCGCAACCCCTCGAACTCTCCCTTCCGCACGTCGGCGAGCGACGCGCGTTCGGGCGTGAGCGCCGCGCGGTCGTAGAGGTACACCGGCAGCGAGAGCGTGTCCGACAGCTCCTTCGCGAACGAGCGCGCGATGCCGACGCAGTCGTCCATCGTGACGCCGCGCACCGGCATGAACGGGATCACGTCGGCGGCGCCCATCCGCGGATGTCCGCCCGCGTGCTGGGCCATGTCGATGAGCTCGACGGCCTTTGCCGCGCCGGCGAGCGCCGACCGTTGCACGGCCTCCTCCGAACCGAGCACGGTGGTGTCGAGGCGGTTGTGGTCGGGGTCGGCCTCCGCGTACACGACGCGCGCGCCCGGCAGGCGGAGGGCGTCGACGATCGCGTCGATCACGTCCGCGCGGCGGCCCTCGCTGAAGTTCGGCACGACCCCCACGACGACGCGCTCGCCCATGTCCCGCAGAGGATACGTGGTTGTCTTGGCCGGCCATTCGGCGACACAGTCGGCCGGAGACGAGCACGCCGCGCGCGACCCGCTGCGTCGACTGGAGCTCGAGAGTGCTCAGCCGCGCGGCTTCGTCTTCTCCGGGTCGTAGATCGCAAGGGGCGCGACCGTGGCGGTCGCACCGCCGGCCTCGAGCTCGGTCCCGTCGTCGGCGGCATCGGACCGGAGGACCGCGAGACCGATCGCGCCGAACCGCGGCGAGCTCGTCGGCGACGTCACGGTGCCGATCTCCTCGCCGCCGCGGATGACCGCCGTCCCGGCCTCGGGCGCGTCGCCCGAGAACGTGAGCGTCTTCAGGCGGCGCGGCGGCGATGCGGTCACGGCCGCCAACGCCTCGGAGGCGACGTTCTCGGTGCCGGGCTTCACGAAGCGATCCATCGACACGTCGAACGGCGTGCCCTCCCCCGGCTGGTAGTCGAGCGCGATGATGATCAGCCCGGCCTCGATGCGCGCGATGTCGATCGCGTCCAGGCCGAACGGCGTGCCTCCGGCCGCGTTCAGCGCGTCCCAGAGCGTCCCCACCGAGTCGAGGTCGGTGACGAGCTCGTACCCGATCTCACCCGAGAACCCCGTGCGCAGCACGGTCGCTGGGACGCCGGCCACCTTGACCGGGTCGGGCCAGAACCTGAAGTACGAGAGCGTCGAGAGGTCGGCGTCGGTGAGCCCCTGCAGCAGGTCGCGCGAGCCCGGTCCCTGCACCGAGATCATCGGAAGGTCGAGCGTGCGGTGCTCGATGGCCGCGTCCAGCCCGCCGGCGGATTCGCGGAACCAGTCCTGCAGGTCCGCCGTGTTGATGAACACCCAGAACCGGTCGTCGGCGTGCCGGTAGACGTTCCCGTCGTCCACCATCGTCCCGTCCGCGTTCACGAACGCGCCGTAGCGCACGGAGCCCGGTTGCATCGCCGATACGTCGTTCGTGAACCGCCGCTGGATCAGTCGCGCGGCGTCCGGCCCGGTCACCTCGTACTTGCACGTGGAGAAGAGGTCCCAGAGCCCGGTGCCCGTGCGGATCGCCTCGTATTCGGCGACCGTGTCGCCGAACCCGTTCGCCCAGGGGTAGCCGTCCTCCCACATGAAGTCCCCACCGGCGGCGATCTGGACGTCGTGCAGCGGTGAGCGGATCCCTTCCTCGGTCATCGGATCTCCTTCGTTCGTCGGGCCGCGTCAGGCGCGCGGCTTCATCTTCCGCGGGTCGTAGATCGCGAGCACGTCGACGGTCCCCTCGATCGTGCCGTCGGCCGTCGCCACCTGCACGACCGTGCCGTCGGTCGCGGCGTCCGATCGCAGGATCGCGAGGCCGAGGTTCCCGAACAACGGGCTCGTCGCCGGCGAGGTCAGCACACCGACCTGCTCGCCGTCGATCGTCACCGGCACGTTGTACTCGGGCAGGGCTTCGCCGCTCAGGCGAATCGTCTTGAAGCGGTTCGGCGGGTCCTGCGCGATCTCGCGCAGCTCCTGCTTGCCCATGAACTCGCCGGCGCCGTCGAGCGCGACGACGCGGTCGAGCCCGAGGTCGTAGGGCGAGCGCGTATGGGGCTCGTAGTCGTAGTCGGTGACGATCATCCCGGTCTCGACGCGGATCGGCTCGATGATGTCGACGCCGTACGGCGTCGCGCCGGCCTCCTCGATCGCGCCCCAGAGCGTCTCCGCGTGCTCCGGCCGCAGGAACAGCTCGTACCCGAGCTCGCCGGAGAAGCCGGTTCGCGAGAGCCAGACCGGCACGCCGCCCACCCGGACCTGCTCGGGAAAGAAGTTGAAGTACTTCAGCGCGTCGAGGTCGGCATCGGTGATCGACCGGAGCAGGTCGCGCGACCTCGGGCCCTGCACCTGCATGCTCGGGAGCTCCGGCGCGATGTACGCGATCGAGACGTCGAGGCCCTTCGCGGCGTCGGCGAAGTAGTCGGCGCGGTCGTTCGAGTTCGTGCAGACCCACGCGTGGTCGTCGGCATGCTTGAAGACCGTGCCGTCGTCGACCAGGAGGCCCTCCTCGTCCACGAACGCGCCGTAGCGAACCTGCCCCACGCGCATGCCGAGGATGTCGTTCGTGTGGACGCGCTGGGCGGCCTCGAGCGCCTCCGGGCCGCGGAACTCCCACTTGTTGAGCGGCGAGAGGTCCCACATCCCCACGCCCTCGCGCACGGCGCGATACTCGGCGTCGACGTCGCCGAAGTTCTCGACCCACCACCAGCCGGACTCCTCCATGAACCCGGCGGCCTTCTTCGACGTCACGGCGTGGAACGCCGTCTGCCTGCTCTCGCTCACCTGCGACCTCTCCTCGTGCGAGACGCTCCTTATACCTCGCGACTGAACGGCCGTTCAACCCATCGTCGCCGCCGATCCGTTGCGGATCCGCACGATCTCCGACTCCGTGACGACGAGGTCGACCGGGAGGTCGAACGGGCCGGCCGGGAGGGGGTCGTCGACGAGCTGCACGCCGAAGGCGATCGCGATGCGCCTCGCGTCCGCCCGCACGAGCCGAAGGAAGCGGTCGTAGTAGCCGCCGCCGTAGCCGATGCGCCCGCCGCGACGGTCGAACGCGACCCCCGGCACGACGATCACGTCGAGGTCGGTCGGCGGTATCGTCTCGCCGTTCGCGGGCTCGCCGGCGCCGAACGACGCGAGCGTCACGGGATCCCCCGGCGCGTACGTGCGCGCCTCGAGGTCGCCGTCGACGATGCGCGGCAGTGCCACGCGCAGGCCGGCCTCGTGCAGGCGCGCGAGCAGTGGCTGGGTCGGCACCTCCGACCCGAACGACCAGAACGCCATGACGGCGCGGGCGGACGCCATCTCCGGCAGTGCGAGGAAGCGGTCCACCACGAGCTCGCCCAGGTGCGCTCGGCGCTCCTCCGGGATGGCGTCGCGGAGCGCGCGGACCTCGGCGCGTGCACGGCGCTTCGCCCGCTTCAGCGCCGTGCCGCTCACGCGCGCAGTGCTTCCGCGATCAGCTCCAGGCGATCGGCGGGACCCGCCGGCAGCACGATGAACCAGCTGGCGCCCGCCTCGCCGAGCCGGTCGACGAAGGACCGCAGCTCGCGTCCCGTTCCGGTCCACACGCCCTCGACCGAGACGCCGCGCCGCTCCCGGTCGGCGAGCAGCCGCTCGAGCTCGGGTCGGTCCTCGCCGACCAGCGCGATGCCGCCCCAGGTCGCCTCGACCCCGCGTCCGTCGGCGAGCTCGCGCAGCCGGTCGACCCGCTCCTCGAACCCGAGCGCGTCGAGGCCCCAACCGTTCCACGCGTCGGCGACCCTCGCCGCGACCTCCAGCACGCCGTCGGAGAGCCCGCCGACCCAGAGCTCGGGCGAACCGGGCGGCAGGATCGGGCCGGCGATGGGCGGGACGGTGTCGCCACCGGGCCACGTCTTCCCCGCGAAGAGGCTCCGCAACGCGAGCACGGTCTCCTCCAGGAGTTGCAACCGCTCGCGCACCGGCGGGAACGGGAAGCCGTAGCGCTCGTGCTCCGGCACCGAGGCGCGGTCGCCGGCGCCGAGCGCGAGGATCGCGCGGCCGCCGCTCATCTCGTCGAGCGCGGCGGCCTGCTTCGCGAGGAGACCGGTCGAGCGAAGCGTGACCCGTGCCACGAGCGTGCCGACGTGCATCGAGGGATGTCGCGCGGCGGCCGCGGCGAGGATCGAGAACGCCTCGAGCGCCGGTCGGTCGGGTCCGGACGGCGGGTAGAACACCGGGGGGAACAGGTGATCCGGGGAGAAGACCCCATCGACCCCCAGTGCGGCGGCGCGCGCGGCGACCCCGAGGGGTCGCGCGGGGTCGGCGGTGAAGACCGGCAGCGAGATGCCGAGCTTCACGCGGTGAGCTCCTCGAGCGCGAGCGCGGCCGCGCCCACCGCTCCGGCCCCGTTGCCGAGCTGAGCGGCCACGATCGCCACCGCAGGACGGTGGTCGGGCGCCTCGACCGACTCGACGAAGGCCGCACGGGCCGGCCCCAGCAGCAGCTCCCCCGCCGCGATCGCGCCGCCGCCCACCACCACGATCTCCGGGTCGAGGATGTTCACGAGCCCCGCGATCCCCTCGCCCAGGCGCCTGCCCACGACCGCGAAGATGCCCTCGGCGATGGGGTCGCCCGCCTGGGCCGCCTCCGTGACGAGCTGCCCGTTGACGTTCGCGGGATCGCCGTGCGCGAGCGAGGCGATCGCGGAGGTCGGATGCTCCAGCACCGCAGCGCGGCCGCCGCGCGCGATCGCGTGACCGCTCGCCACCTGCTCCCAGCAGCCGTGATTGCCGCAGCCGCACAGCGGCCCGCCCGGCTCCACGATGAAGTGGCCGATCTCCGCCGCGAAGCCGTGCGCCCCGCGGAAGAGCCGCCCGTCGGACACGATGCCCCCGCCGATCCCGGTTCCGATCGTGATCAGCAACAGGTCGCGATGCCCGCGGCCGGCACCGAACCGGAGCTCGCCCCACGCGGCGACGTTCGCGTCGTTGTCGGTGATCGTCGGCAGGCCGAGCGCGCCGCCCACGCGCTCGGTGATCGGGACGTCCCGCCACGCGAGGTTCGGTGCGAACGTGAGGACGCCGGTGCCCTTCTGCACGAGGCCCGCCGCGCCGATCCCGAGCACCGCGACCGCGTCGGTGCGCACCGCCTTCGCGGCCTCGATCATCGACCCGAGGGTCGCCTCCATGTCCTCCGCGGGCGTCGGCAGCTCCTCGCGCGCGAGGATCTCGCCGTCGGGCCGGATGCGTACCGCGGCGATCTTCGTCCCGCCGACGTCGAGGCCGATCGCCTCCCGGCCCTCGGCGGCCCCGTCGCTCACGCGATGTCGATGCGTTCGAGCCGGCGGCCGGCGTTGTCGTCGTCGGCGACGTCGTCGGCACGGGCGTCGACCACGGCCTTCATCGCGAGGAGGAACTCCCGGCCGGCGTTCAGCAGGTGCTCCACGACGTCGGGCTTCAGCGGCTGGACCGCCGCCACCGCGAGGCAGATCGGACAGAACCCGACCGTGCACACGTGCGGGGTCTCCTGCGCCGGCTCGGGCTCCGTCGCGGCGGTCGGACGTGTTCGCTTGCGGGCGCTCGAGTGGGTGGTGTCGTCGGCGGCGGCCATCGTCAGCTCCTTCCGGGTTCGGCCTGCGGCACCGGCTCGCGACCGAACAGGATCTCGAGGTGGTTGCCGGCGAAGTTCGCCTCGCGCACCACCATCCGCTTGAGGGTCTGGGGCAGGATGAGGTTTCGCTTGTACGAGCCCACGCGCACGAACAGCTCCTCGCCGCGACGGTGGATGTCCATGTCCTCGCGCGACACGAACGGCAGCCGCATCGACAACACGTAGCCGGTGCCGCGCTTTCGAACCCGGATCGGCTCGTCGCGATACAGGACGTCCATCGCGGGCAGGTCGCCGTACACTTCTTCGCCCATCTCCACGAGCAGCGGCTCCCCCACCATCTCGCGGTCGAACAGGCGCGCCGTGAGGATCGGCACCGGCTCGAACGACGCACGCACCGTGTCGAGGTGCTCGGCCTGGATGTCCTTCCATTTGCCGAAGTAGGGATCGACCACGTCGTCGGGGATGATGCGGTTCACGATCACCGCGTCCACGCGGTAGCCGAACAACCCGAGGTAGGTGTAGGTCCGGCGCGCCTCGGCGATCACCATCTTCTCCGGGTTCAGCACGAGGCGCACCGACGAGACCTTCTCGTCGGTGAGGATGCGCTTCACCGCGTCGAGGTTGCGGTGGAGTCGCTCGATCGCGGCGAACACGCGATCGCCGGCGATCGGGAGCGACGTCATGCGCGTGACGATCGGGCGAACCGCGCGCACGACGCGCCGCTCGACCGGGAAGATCCGCTCGATGTACCAGCTCATGATCTCGGGGAGCGACAGGAGCCGGAGCGTCTCCGCGGTGGGCGCGCAGTCGACGACGAGGACGTCGTACGCGCCCGACTCGACGTGGGTCTTCACGTCGACGAGCGCGAAGATCTCGTCGAGCCCCGGCAGCACCGTGAGCTCCTCGGCCTGGATCGTCTCGGTGCCAGCCCAGTTCATCACCTCGACCATGTAGTCCTGGATCTCGCGCCAGTTGTCCTCGAGCCGATCCTGCGCGTCGATCTGCTGCGCCCAGAGCAACGGGGCGACCTCCGTCGGCCGGCCGCCGATCTCCACGTCGAACGAGTCGCCGAGGGAGTGCGCGGGGTCGGTGGACATCACGAGCGTGCGCCGGCCGGCACGCGCGGCCCGTACGGCCGTCGCCGCGGCGATGGTGGTCTTGCCGACGCCGCCCTTCCCGGTGAACAGCAGCACGCGCACGGCGGCAGCTTACCGGGGACGGGAGCCCCGGTCGGGGCTCACCCCATCTCGACGCGTCGCTTGAGCCGTTCCAGGGCGTTCTCGATCACGCGCCGCTCGCCCTCGGCCCGCAGGAAGCCGGGCACGAGCGGTCCGAGCTCGACGCCGAGCCGGTACGTGACCTTCGTGGTGTCGTCCTCGAGCTCGGTGAGCAGGTACTCGCCGCGGATGTCGCGGATCGGCCCTCGCGTGTCCTTTGCCGTCCACGAGAGCCCCGTGTCGCCGGTCGCGTAGACGTACGACAGCGTGTAGCTCGCCTTCCCGAGGACCGGCACGTCGACCTCGAACGCGACTTCGAGGGGGCGGCCGCCGTCCCCCCGCACCCTCACGACCGCCGAGGTGACCTCCGCCCACTCCGGGTACGCCTCGTAGTCCTCGATGACCTCCATCACGTCCTCGAGGGGTGCCTCGATCAGGATCGAACCCTCGGCCTGCTCCACGGGCCGAATCCTATTGGGTGGACGATGCGCGCGTCGCGAACGTGATGAGGATCGCGAGGATGAACACGGCCGCCATCAGCACCGCGCTCACGGCCCACACGATCGCGCGCGACGACACGAGAGGCGCGGCGCCCCGTGCCATCTGCGACGCCTCGTACGCGCTCCCGAAGTAGACCAGCAGCGCGAGGGCACCGAACGCGCCCACGACGACGAGCACCGCGCCCGCGCCGGCTCCCGAGACCAGCGCGACGAGCGCGATCACCACGCACATCGTGAAGAGCACCGCGCGTGCGAGCCCCTCGCCGCCGCGGCCGATCGCGCGATGGCCGAGTCCGGGGAAGACGAGCGAGCGGCGAAACGCCTCGCTCGGGTCGACCGTTGGCGGCGCCTCGTCCTTTCGGAACAGCTCCCCGAACGCCGTGCCGCAGGCCGTGCAGAAGTTCTCCTCGATCCGGTTCTCCGTCCCGCACGCGGGACAGGGCCAGCGGAGCTCGGTCGCGGGCTTTCCCGTCCGCTCTGCCTCGGGCGCCACGACGCGGATGGCGGCGGGCCGCGTCGGCTCCGGCGCACGCAGCGACGTGAAGCACTGGCCACACCATTCGGCGTCGGGCGTGACCATCGCGCCGCAGCTCGGGCAGCGCCGCTCGGCGTCGCTCATGAAAGCAGGGTACTCCCAGAGCCCCCGCCGGCCTCGGAACGTCAGCCCGCAGCGGCGGCGAGCCAGCCGGCGAGGCGTTCGGCGATCGCCGGCCACGTGTGGTCCCGCTCGACGCGCGCGCGACCGGCCTTCCCCATCGCTCGGGCTCGATCGGGGTCCGCGAGAAGCCCCGCCACGGCCGACGCCACCCGCCCCACGTCCCGCCCGTCCACGAGGATGCCGGTCTCGCCGTCGACGAGCGACTCCCGCGCGCCGCCGGAGTCCCCCACCACGACCGGTCGCCCGCACGCGGCGGCCTCGATGAAGACGTTGCCCCAGCCCTCGACCTCCAGGCCGGCGCGGCGGCTCCGGCAGGGCATCGCGAACACCTCGCCGGCGGCGTAGTAGCGGGGCAGGTCGCCTTCGGCGACCTGCCCCGCGAAGGCCACCGACCCTTCCGGCGCGGCTGCGGCGAGGCGCCGCAGCCGCGCCTCGTCCGGCCCCCCGCCCACGATCAGGAGCATCGCCTGCGGCACGATTCGGCGGATCGCCGGCATCGCCCGAATCAGCACGTCCTGGCCCTTGCGCGCCACCAGGCGGCTCACGCACACGACGAGCGGTCGCTCACCGATCCCGTGGCGCTCGCGGACCTCGTGCGTGGGGAGATCCGGCCGGAACCGCTCGACGTCCGCGCCCGGATACAGCACGGAGACCGGCACGCGGCGCGGGACGGCCGTGCGCACGCGCCGCGCGATGAACTCGCTGCACATCACCGGTACGTGCGAGGCCCGCGAGGTCATGAACCGAAGCATCGCGTGCGCGCCCGGGACGGTCGCCAGCCAGTAGTCGAAGCCGTGCGCGGCGACCAGGTAGGGCGTGCCGTGCCGTGCGAGCCGCGGGCCGAGCTGCGCCAGCGGGAACGCGTCCCCGAACAGGACGACCCGGGCGCCGGTGTCGGCGACCGAGCGCTCCACCAAGGCGGCGACGCCGGGCGTCGGCCACAGGAACGTCCGGGTCCCGCGGATCACGCGATACGGCACGGCCGCGTCGTGCTCCTCGGAGCCCTCCCAGCGCGGCGCGAGCACCGCGACGCGGTCCGGGGGAAGCTCGCGCACGAGCGCCTCGAGCGTGCGCTGGATGCCGCCGACCCTCGGCGGGTAGTCGTTCGTCACGAGCAGGGTCCGAGGGACGTTCACCGCGGCGGCCATCCTCTCAGAGCCCGCCTCCCTTGGCGCCGGGCGCCACGCTCCGCGGCCCCCTTCCCCCGTCTGTCCATCCCCCGTCCGGGGCATTTCGCATGGTCCCCAACAGACCCCTTCCATCCCCCGGCCCCCCCGTGATACGAATGCGCCCACAGCGCCTGCCATGACCGTCGCCTCTGAGGGGGGAGCGACCTTGCGGACTGAACGGTTCTTCGACCTGACCCTTCTTCCGGCCGATCCGTCGCCCCCGGACATGTGGCAGGAGCAGGCCTCGTGCTTCGGGATCGATCCCGACGTCTTCTTCCCGATCTCGGAGGAGGAGGCCGGCCCGGCGCTCGCGTTCTGCGGCGCCTGCAAGATCCGTGAGACGTGCCTCGCGTGGGCGCTCAAGAACGGCGAGCGCTACGGGGTCTGGGGCGGCACGACCGAGCAGCAACGGCGCCGGCTCCAGCGCCAGGTGGCCTGACCTGGTCGACCCCCCAGCGGCAACCCATACTGGTGGCATGACCCCGCCGGACGTGGTGCACGCGACCGCGCCGCTGCGCATCAGCTTCGTCGGCGGCGGCACCGACTTCCCGCACTGGTTCGAGCACCACGGCGGCGCGGTCCTCTCCGCGACGATCGATCATCACGTCCGCGTTCGGGTCTCGTCGCGGCGCGACCGCAACGTGCGCGTGCGATCCAACGACCTCGGTCGTCTCGTCGAGTACCACCTCGACGACGGGCCCCGTTACGACGGCGTGATGGATCTCGTGAAGGCGGCGATCGAGCGGGTGGGAGTTCCCGGCGGGATCGACGTGTCGATCGAGTCGGACGCGCCACCGGGAAGCGGTCTCGGAGGGTCGTCGGCGCTCGTCGTCGGCGTGGTGGCGGCCGTTGCTTCCCTCCGCGACGTGCCGCTCACCGCCGACGAGCTCGCGCGGATGGCCCATGCGATCGAGCGACGGGACCTCGGCATCGCGGGCGGCTGGCAGGACCAGTACGCGGCGGCCTTCGGCGGCCTCAACCTCATCGAGTTCACGGCGTCGGAGGTCTTCGTGTCGCCGCTCGACGTCGATCCCGTCGTGCTCGCGCGTCTCAAGGAGCGGCTTCTGCTCTGCTACACGGGCAACGTGCGGCGCAACGCCGGCCTCATCGACGCGCAGATCCGGCTGCACGCCGAGGGCCGCGAGGAGACCATGCTCGGGATGAAGCAGCTGCACGCGATGGTGTACGCGATGCGCGACGCGATCGAGCAGGACCGGCTCGACGTGCTCGGCGGCATGCTCCGCGAGGCGTTCGAGCAGAAGAAGCGCATGAACCCGCACATCGCCGAGCACACGCCGATCGAGGGCATGCTCGCGGCCGCGCGGCGCGCCGGCGCGATCGGCGGCAAGATCTGCGGCGCGGGCGGCGGCGGCTACCTGCTCGTGTACAGCCCGCCGGAGCGGCGCCGGCGGGTGGCCGGCGCGCTCGAGCGGCTCGGCGGGCAGCTCGCGCCGTTCTCCTTCTCGACCGAGGGGGTGCGCGCCCGCCGCGGGGACGAGGTCTGGGCGCCGAGGGTGTGGTGATGGCGGGCGACGCACGCTCGACCGCGGCCGCGTACCTGCGCGAGGTCGCCGACGTGGCGGGGCGAGTCGAAGCCGAGTGCCTCGACGACATCCTCGCCGCCGCCGAGCTCGCGGTGCGGTCGCTTCGCGGCGGGGGCAAGCTGCTCGTCTGCGGCAACGGCGGCAGCGCCGCCGACGCGCAGCACTTCGCCACCGAGCTCGTGAGCACGCTCACGCTCGACCACGAGCGGCCCTCGATCTCCGCGATCGCGCTCACGACCGACACATCGCTGCTCACCGCGGTGTCGAACGACTTCGGCTTCGAGCACGTCTTCGAGCGTCAGGTGGAGGCCTTGGGCGCGCCCGGTGACGTCCTGATCGGGATCTCCACGAGCGGCAACTCGGCGAACGTGGTCCGCGCCGCCGAGCTCGCGCGGTCGCGCGACCTCTCGGTGATCGCACTGACCGGCGAGTCCGGCGGCAAGCTCGCGCCGCTCGCCGACGTGTCCGTGCGCGTCCCGAGCTCCCTCACGTACCACGTGCAGGAGTGCCACATCGCCGTCGAGCAGCTGATCGCGCTGCTCGTCGAGCGCGAGCTGTACCCGCCGGCGTCCTGACGTCTTCCCCGTTCCCCTCTTGACTCTCGAACACGTGTTCGATAGGGTGATCGCCCCGCTCGGCCCCACCGAACGGAGGCGGCCGTGCTTGCCGAACCGACGCAGACCAGCCTGGAGGAGGGCATCCCGCTCGCCGGCGTGACGTTCTGCGTGGTCGACCTCGAGACGACGGGAGGGTCCCCCATCGAGTCGCGCATCACCGAGATCGGAGCGGTGAAGCTGCGCGGGGGCGAGCGCCTCGGCACGTTCGCGTCGCTCGTGAATCCGCGGGTCTCGATCCCGCCGTACATCAGCCACCTCACGGGGATCGACGACTTCCTCGTCGCGCACGAGCCGACGATCGAGGAGGTCCTGCCGGCCTTCGTCGAGTTCGCGCGCGGGTGCGTGTTCGTCGCGCACAACGCGCGGTTCGACTTCACGTTCCTGAACGCGGCGCTCGGCGCGCTCGACTACCCCCCGCTCCCGGCGCCGCCGGTGTGCACGGCCCGCCTCGCGCGCCGCATCGTGTGGCCCGACGTCCCGAACGTGCGGCTGAAGACGCTCTCGGGCTACTTCCGCACCCGCGCGAAGCCGGTGCACCGCGCCTTCGCCGACGCCGAGACGTGCGCCGAGGTGCTCGACGGCCTCCTCGACCTCGGCGGCCGGCTCGGGATCCTCACGCTCGGCGACCTCCACGATGCCGTGCGCGCCCGCGGCCGCCCGAACTTCGGGAAGATCCGCCTCGCCGACGACCTTCCGAACGCCCCCGGCGTCTACGTGTTCCGCGGCCGCGACGGCCGGATCCTGTACGTCGGCAAGTCGAAGGACCTCCGCGCGAGGGTGAAGAGCTACTTCTACGGTGACGGCAGGAAGAAGGTCGACGACCTGCTCGCCGAGGTGCACACCGTCGACGGGATCGCGTGCACCGGCGGCGAGCTCGAGGCGCTCGTCATCGAGGCGCGCCTCATCCGCGCGCACGAGCCCAAGTACAACCGTCGAGGCAAGACGTGGCGGCGCTTCGCGTACCTGAAGCTCGACGCGTCGGAGGCGTTTCCGCGGATCAAGATCGTGCACCGGGCGAACCGCGACGACGGCTGCACGTACGTGGGGCCGTTCGGGAGCAGCGCCCGCGCGCGTCTCGCGAAGGAGGCGCTCGAGGAGGTCTTTCCCGTTCGCCGGTGCACGACCTCGATGCGAGCGCGCACGCGCTTCGCGCCCTGCGCGCTCGCGGACATCGGACGGTGCACGGCGCCCTGCGACGGGCGCATCGATCCCGAGCGCTACGAAGGGCTCGTCCGGGGGCTCCTTTCCTCCCTCCGCTCCCCGGGCGGGCTCCTCGAAGCGCTCGAGTCGAGGATGAACGCGCTGTCGGACGCCGAACGGTACGAGGAGGCCGCGCTCGCGCGCGACCGCCTGCGCGCGCTCGCGGAGGCGCTGCAGCGCCACCGCCAGGACGAGTGGCTCCTGCGGGGCGAGCTCGGCGTGCGTGCGCGGGACGGGGAGACGCTTCGGTTCGTCGATGGAAGCCTGCGTCGGAACGACGAGCCCGCCGACCCGATCGGCGCGCCGTGCCCGCGCGAGCGCGCCGACGAGGTCGCGGCGATCCGGTCGTGGCTCGCGCGCAACGCGGTCGAGGTCGAGCGCTGCGACGTGCCGCCCGCCGAGCCCGTCGACGGAGGCCTCGCGATCGCGCGGGTGCTCGCACGCGCCCGCGCGGCGGAGCTGCCGCCGGTGGGCGCGGACGCGCGTCGCGCTCGACCTCGCTGACGGCGGGGCGTACGCTGGTCGCGCATGATCAGGTTCACCTGACCTCCCTAGCCTGACCCCGCACCCTCCGGCCGCGGCCGTCGCCGTCCGGCCTTTGTTCTCGATGCGCGAGCACCTCCTCGCATGCGTGCGTCCACGCCACCGCACGCACGCAGAGGAGGAACCTCATGGCGCGCTCGCGCACCCGACTCGTACCGGTCCTGCAACTCATCCGCTCGCTCCGTCCAGATATCCTGGACCCCCGCTCGGCGATCGCCGATCGCCGGCTGCTCGTCGACGGCCGCTTCGTCGTGAACCCGCACGCCCTGGTGCGCGCGGACGCGTCGGTGACCCTCGCGCCCGTCCGCGCGCTTCGCGGCGAAGACAAGCTCCGAGCAGCGCTGGACGTCTTCGAGGTCGAGGTCCGCGACCGCGTGTGCCTCGACGTCGGCGCGGCGGCCGGCGGCTTCACGCGCGTGTTGCTCGAACGAGGAGCGCGTCTCGTCTACGCGCTCGACGCCGGTTTCGGCCAGCTCCGGAGCGACCTCCGCGCGCACCCGCGCGTGGTGAACCTCGAGCGAACGAACCTCTCGCGGATCGCCGAGACGCCGATCAGGTGCTGGCCGATCGACCTCGTGACGCTCGACCTGTCCTACCTGTCGCTCGCGAACGCCGTTCCGCAGCTCGAGCGGGTCCGGTTCGCGGCCGGCGCAGACCTCGTGGCGCTCGTGAAGCCGATGTTCGAGCTCGGCCTTCCGGCTCCGCCGAAGGCCGAGCGGGACCTCCGCCAAGCCGTCGACGCCGCCGGCCGCGGCGTCGAGGCCGCCGGCCATTGGCGCGTCACCGGGTCGATGCCGTCACCGGTGGTCGGTTCGCGCGGCGCACGAGAGCTGCTGTTGCACGCTCGACGCGTCTAAGCCGGACAGAGCGCCGCGAGGTCGACGCCGTAGGAGAACGGCGGATACACGTCGCATCCGAGCGATCCGCCGATGAGGTCCGCGTGCGAGCGGCTCCCGAACACGGCGATGGGCACGGCGCCGGTCGCAAGCGATGCGGCGAGGCGCCGGCCCGCGTCGTTCCGCTCCGGACCGAGCAGCTCGTCGAGCGAGGCAAGGTCGGCGTCGACCGAGTCTGGCAGCCATCCGGCCGGCACGGTGGGGTCTTTCAGTGCGGCCTGGAGGAACGAGGCGGCCCCGCCGAGGTTCTCCACCGGACTGCCCGGATCGAATGGGAACACGAACGAGAGCTCCAAATCGGCCTTCGACCCCGGCGCCCTCGTTGCCGCGTACGGGTCCGGGACCAATTTGACCGTCAAGTCGATTCCGATCGAGAAGAGGCGGGTCACCACCGCGGTGGCGACGGTGTTGCAGCCGCCGCAGTGGCGGTATCCGAACATCACGGCGCTCGCCGTCCGGCCGTCCATGAGCCGCTTCGCGCGCCTGAGGTCGGGTCCGTCCAGCGGATAGGGCTCTGGCGCCCCCTCCGCCACGAAGGTCGGCGGAAGCATGCGGCTCGTCGCGGTGAGCTCCTCCAGGCCCATGCCGGCGAGCGCGAGCGCGGCCGCCCGGCGCACGTCGGCATCGGCGAACAAAGGCCGGCCCGCGTTGAAGACCGCGAACGCGAGCGACGGGTACGCGCTCTGGACGAACCTCGGAGCCGTCGCCGCGAGGTCCGTGCCATCCGGGCCGAAGCGGCGCTCGAGGCTCGAGCTCGCGGTCGCCTCTTCGAAGTTCGTGATCCCGTCCCAGGCACCGTCTTCCACCTGCCGCGCCGCGGGGAAGGGATCGAGGCCCTCGCGCAGCGCGATCCCGTCGAGCGCTTGCGCCCGCGATCCCCCGTAGTTCGGATTTCGAGAGAGGATGGTGTACTCCCCCGCGAGATGCTGGCTGATGTAATAGGGGCCCGCCGACGGCACCGCGTCCACGAGGGTCTGATCGGTGGGCAGCACGGCCCCGCCCGGCACCATGGGCGTCCCGGAAGGGACCGGGCAGAAGAACGGCGTCGCGAGTCGCTCCATGAAGTCCGCCGTCGGGCGCGTGAGCGTGATCGTGAGCGTGTCGCCCTGGGCCACCAGGCCACTGATGTGCTCGGCCGTACCCGCCCGGAAAGCCGCCTCGCCCTCGATCATGTCCACGAGCCGGGCGCCGAGCGCGCCCACTCCCATGCGCGGCGAGAGCGCCCGTTCGATGGAATAGCGGAAGGTCTCCGCGGTGACGTTCTCGCCCGACGGCGGCGAGAAACGGAAGCCCGATCGAATCGTGAACGTGTAGGTCTTTTCGTCGCCCGACACGATCGGGAGCCCCGCGGCGGCCTCCGGTACGACCTCCGTTGCCGACATGCCTTCCCCGTCCGGATAACCGAGAAGGCCTCCGCACGTCGCGTACTCGACCTGGAACCCGAGCAGGGACGTCGTGGTCGCGGGATCCGGACGCTCGAGCTGGTGCTCCGCGACCAGCAGCCGCGCGACCTCGCCTCTCAGCGCCGCGATCCGCTCATCATAGGGTCGCCCCTCGTTCAGCTGAACGAGAACGGCGCCGGCCCCGGCCGCGATCGATTGGATCGGGTGTCCGAACCGGAACGTTCGAAGGACGTTCATACGATCGGCGTCGACGGCCGAGACCGTGCCCGCATCCTGGTTGCCCACCCAGACCACTCCGTCGGCGAGCGAGATCGCCTGCGCGCCCTCATCGGTCTGCACCCTGGCCGTGTTGCTGAACGAAGGGCGCGAGAAGTTCACCCGAACCACCGTGCCCTTCTCCTCGTTCGCGACCCACAGGAACTGGTCGGTGGCCGCAAGATCGGTGGCGCTGCCGAACGTGCTCCCGCCGGCCCAGACGGCCCGATTCGTCGCAGGATCGATCCGGTAGACACCGCCGTCGCCCGCCGCGAGCAGCTGACCGCCAGCGAACGTCATCGATCGGCCTGAGAAGACGTCCCGGACGGTCGCCTCGATCTCGCCGGTGTCCGGATTGAGCCGCAGCACCTGCTCGAGATCCTTCAAGAGCACCCAGAGGGAGCCGAACCCCTCGACGACGGCGGCGATTCCCGAGGTCGCCTTCTCCGCGACGTCGAAGCGGTCAACGGCTCGCGCGATCCCGAGGTCGACGCGCCAGACCGCTGCCTCCGACGAGCCGGCGACCCACAGGGTCTTGCCGTTCACGACATAGGACGCCACGTCGCTCGTGGGCGACGCGATCTGTCGGAGCACCTCGCCGTCCTTCGGATCGATCTCCACGAACGAGATCGGGTCGAGGTTGAGCACCCAGAAGTGCCCCTCGGCGAACGTCACGTCGGCCGGCGTGCGCACGACGGAGTGCGGCACGAACCCGATCTCGTCGCCGGTCGTGCTGTCGATGATCGCCATTCCCGAGGGGAGCGAGGCGAGCGTGTCACCGGACCTTCCGCGCACGAGCGGGAGGACGGCGAGAAGGAGGCCGAGCGCGACGACCCCCACCACGGCGACGAGCGACCACCGGCCGCCCGGCAGGCGGCGACGCGGGCTCGGGCTCGCGGCAGAGCCCGCCTCGCGGAGCACGGGGAAGGTCTCGACCGCTCGCACCGCCTGCGGGAAGCCCTTGCCCTTGATCAACCGCGGCGGCGTGTGCACGACCCCGTCCAGCGGCCCGGCGAGATGCACCACGGCCTCCGACGAGAGCACGGTCCCGGGTCTCGCCTGCTCGCACAGGAGCGTCGCGAGCTCCAGCGCGGGACCCCGGAACGCTCCCTCGACGGGAAACGCCTCGCCGGCGTCGAGCCCGATCGACAGCCCGCCCAGTTCGTTCACGAGGCGGGCGCTCTCGTCGAACTCGATGGCGGCGCGGATCGCCTGGCGCGACGACGCAAACACGGCGACCGCCTCGCGCCCGCGCACCTCCTGCACGACGCCCTCATGCGCGTCGACGACGGCGCGCGCGATCGAGGCGAACGAGCGGACGAGCTCGGCCTCTCCTTGTTCGTCCGGTTCGATCGATCCGAGCCCCCCCGCCCTCGCCACGAGGAACGTTCGGAGCTGCGCGCCGCCCACGATCGGCTCGAGCGCCGCGGCGGCCGCCGACACCAGATCGACCGCCGATCGGTAGCGGTCGGCGGGGTCCTTCGCCATCGCGCGCCCGATCACGCCGTCGATCGCCGCGGGGAGCTCTGGCCGTTCCTCGGTGATCCTCGGCGCCGGCTCCATCAGGTGCGCGTGCATGATCGCGACCTCCTGGTCGCGCACGAACGGCGGATGCCCGACGAGACACTCGAAGAGCACCGCGCCGAGCGAGTAGACGTCGGCCCGCCCGTCGAGCGGCTTCCCCTCGAACTGCTCGGGCGCCGCGTAGTCGACCGTGCCGATGAACTGCCCCGTTCCCGTCACGCCGCTGTGCGACGTCGCGCGCTTCGTGAGGCCGAAGTCCGTGAGGAAGACCTGCTCGCGGGCGCCGCCGCCGTGCGCGATGAGGACGTTCCCCGGCTTCACGTCGCGGTGCACGAGGCCGCGCGCGTGCGCCGCATCGAGCGCGTCGGCGGTCTGGCGCAGCACGGCGATGGCGCGCGCGGGATCGAGCCGGCCGACCTCGCGCAGGAGCCGGCGGAGGTCGGTGCCGTCCACGTATTGCATCGCGATGAACAGGTGCCCCTCGGCCTCGCCGGCCTCGAAGATCGTGATGACGTGCGGATGGTCGAGGCTCGCGGCGAGCTGCGACTCGCGCACGAAGCGGTCGCGGAACCGGTCGTCGTCGGCGAGCGTCGGCCCGAGCAGCTTGAGCGCCACCCGCCGCTTGAGACCCTCGTGTTCGGCGAGGTACACGACGCTCATGCCGCCGCGACCGAGCACCGAGAGGATGCGGAACGATCCGAGCCGCGACCCGACTTCGAGGTCGCGCCCCGATCGCGCCGGCTCTTCCGCGGGGCCGGGCTCCGCGGGTGACGGCGAGACGAGCACGATGCGCGACGCCATGCTGAGCGCCGGGTCCTGGCCGAGGATCCGCTCGTGGAGCCGCTGCAACGAGCGCGATGGATCGATGCCGAGCTGGTCGGCGAGGACGCGGCGAGCCTCCGCGAACGCCTCGAGGGCCTCCGCCTGGCGGTGTGACCGGTACAGCGCGAGCATCCGCAGGCTCCACAGACGCTCGCGGAGCGGGTGCTCGTACGTGAGCGACTCGAGCTCGGGCACGACCTCCTGGTGACGGCCGAGCGCGAGCTCGGCCGTGATCCGGTGCTCGGTGGCGGACAGCCGGAGCTCGTTCAGCCGGGCGATCTCGCCGAACAGCGACCGCTCGTCGGCGAGGTCGGAGAGCGCGGGGCCGCGCCAGATCGCGAGGGCTTCGGCGAGCGTGCGCACCGCCTCGTCGGCATCCACCTCGATGAGGTCGCGGCCGTCGGCGACGAGTGTTTCGAAACGCGCGGCGTCCAGCTCCTCGTCCGCGACGTGCAGCACGTACCCGGGCGCTCGGCCCTCGATCCGTTCGGCCCCCACCAGGCGCCGGAGGTTCGAGACGTAGGCCTGCACCGAGCTCCGCGCGGCGTCGGGCGGCTCCTCGTCCCAGACCTGGTCGATCAGGACGTCGGCGGGCACGACCTGGTTCCGCCGGAGCAGGAGATGCACGAGCACGAGGCGCTGCTTCCTGCCGCCCAGCGCGACCGCGCCCTCGGTGCCCGTGACCTCGAACGTTCCGAGGATCTCGAACCGCATGGGGGAACCGTAGGGGAACTCCGGGCCCGCGCATAGGCACCGAGCCGGGGCCGAAGCCGCGAGGTCCGGCCCGATCCAAGCCGGTTCCAAGCCCCGTGCAGCGGGCGTCCAAGCACGCCCCGCGAGGGTCGCAGCATGGACATCAAGCGACCCTCCCACCCCCGCTCGTACCTCCTGGGACTGCTCCCCCTGCTCGTGCTCGTGGGCTCGAGCGCGCTGCGCGCCTCGTCGGCGGAGGTCCCCTCGGACCTCATCGGCGGACGGGTCCGGGTCGAGGACCCCACGCCCGCCCGCGCCGAGCTCGTCGCGTGGGCCGTCGGACGGTACGACGCCGCGGGCCTCGACCTGCCGACGATCGACCTCCGGTTCCACGAGAACGCAGCCGGGTGCCACGGCAACGTCGGCTGGACGGACGGCTTCCGGGTCGACCTTTGCATCCGGCTCGCGATGGACGCCGGTCCCCAGCGGCTCGTCCTTCACGAGCTCGCGCACACGTGGTGCAACGCGAACCTCGGCGAGGACGAGCGCGAGGCGTTCGACCGCCTTCGCGGCGTCACCTCGTGGAACGGCGACGCGAGCGAGTGGGGGGTCCGGGGGACCGAGCAGGCCGCCGAGATCATCGCGTGGGGGCTCGGAGACGGCACGATGCTGCCGCTCATCGGCGGCGACGTGTCTCCGGCGGCGCTCGCCGCCGCGTTCGAGCAGCTCACCGGTCGCGCCCCGCTGCACGACGGGACGGCCGCTTAGACTGGGCGCATGGAGCGAGCAGTCATCCTCGAGGGCGCCCGCACCCCGGTCGGGAAGTTCCTGGGCTCGTTCGCGGACGTGCCCGTCGTGGAGCTCGGGGAGCGCGCAGCGCGCGAGGCGCTCCGCCGCGCGAACGTCGAGCCGGCCGACGTCGACCAGACCATCATCGGCCACGCGCGCCAGGCCGGGAACGGGCCGAACACCGGGCGACAGGTGAGCGTTCGGGCGGGCGTGCCCGTGGAGGTGAGCGGCTACAACGTGAACCTCGCGTGCGGGTCCGGGATGAAGGCCGTGCAGCTCGCGGCCCAGCAGATCGCGCTCGGCGACTCCGAAGTCGTGCTCGCCGGCGGTATGGAGAACATGTCGCGCGTGCCGTTCCTTCTGGACGGGATGCGTCGCGGCTACCGGATGGGCGACGCGACGGTGTACGACGCCATGTATCGCGACGGGCTCCTCGACCCGCTCTGCGGGCTCGTGATGGGCGAGACCGCCGAGAACCTCGTCGACACGTACGACATCACGCGGCAGGAGCAGGACGAGTTCGCCCTGGAGTCGCAGCACAAGGCCGCGTCGGGCGCGGCCGCGAGGGCCGCCGAGCTGTTCCCGGTCGAGGTGCCGGGTCCCAGGGGCGCGACGCTGACCGTCGAGGCCGACGAGCACCCGAGGCCGGACTCGACGATCGAGTCGGTCGCGAAGCTGAAGCCGGTGTTCCGGGAGGGCGGTTCGGTGACCGCGGGCAATTCGAGCGGCATCACCGACGGCGCGGCCGCAATGGTGCTCATGAGCGAATCGCGCGCGTCCGCCGAGGGTCGCCCGGCGCTCGCACGCCTGCTCGGGTGGTCGTGGGCCGGGGTGCCGCCGGAGATCATGGGCATCGGCCCGGTGCCGGCCACCCAGAAGGTGCTGGAGCGGCTCGGGCTCTCGCTCGCCGACCTCGACCTCATCGAGATCAACGAGGCGTTCGCCGCGCAGGTGATCGCATGCGAGCGAGAGTTGAAGTTCGACCGGGACAAGCTGAACGTCCGCGGCGGCGGCATCTCGATCGGCCACCCGATCGGCATGAGCGGCGCCCGCATCATCTTGAGCCTCGCGTATCAGATGCGCGAGCGCGGCGCGGCGCTGGGCCTCGCGACGCTCTGTGTCTCCGGCGGGCAGGGTCTCGCCGTCGTCCTCGAGGGGGTGGCCGCATGACCGTGCACGCCGTCGTGCTGATCCAGTGCGAGACCGACGGCATCCCCGAGGCCGCGCAGCGCATCGCCGACCTCGAGGGCGTGAGCGAGGTCTATTCCGTGGCGGGCGAGTTCGACCTCGTTGCGGTCGTCCGGGTGGCGAACCACGACGACCTCGCGACGGTGATTCCCGGCGGTATCGCGAAGGTCGACGGCGTCGTGCGCACCGAGACGCTCATCGCGTTCCAGGTCTACTCGAAGCACGACCTCGAGCGCCTGTTCTCGATCGGATTCGAGGGCGAGGAGCCGGCCTAACCGTCGGCGTCGCGCCACGCGACGGCGATCGGCAACGACGTGGCGGCCCACGAGGCGAGGTCGTCGCCGCCGCGACCGTACTTCTCCCGCAGCAGACGCCGTGCGAGCGCGTCCTCGCCGGGATCCGAGACCACGCGGGCCCGCGACGCGATCTCGCGCTCGCCGAGCCGGAGCGTCACGGCCGGCGAGGCCATCAGGTTGCGCACCCAGTCGCTGCGGTCGCGACCGCCGCTCAGCAGGTAGACGGTGCCCTCGTGCAACGCGAACCAGATCTCGATCTCGTGGGGCTCGCCGCTTCGGCGGCCGGTCGTGGTGAGGTAGCAGACGCCGAGCCCGGCCTCGTCCGGCACTCCCCTACCTGACGACCCAGACGATCAGGGCGATCGCCACGACGATCGCCGCGCCGAGCATGATGAGGTCACCCTTCTTCACCTTGCCCGGCTGCATCGCGTTGAAGCCCACTCAGGATCCGATCCGGTAGTACGCGCGGAACGTTTCCGGCGAGAGCCAAGAGAGGTGCTGGCGAACCGTGGACGCATACGTCCGGGCCTCCGCGCCGTCGCGGCACGGCCTCACCGAGACCGGCGTGCCCGCGGGATCGAGGATCGCGACCTCCCAGACCGCGCCCTCGTTCGAGATGCGAACGCCGTAGCGGTTCTCCGGAACGACCTGCATCGCGATCACCC
Organism: Actinomycetota bacterium; assembly: GCA_036556805.1. Taxonomy (GTDB): domain Bacteria; phylum Actinomycetota; class UBA4738; order UBA4738; family HRBIN12; genus DATBIS01. The sequence continues at coordinate 26,167 of DATBIS010000061.1, forward strand.
CCGCCGCACGAGGTTCCGCTCGAGCCGATCGAGGTGGGTCTTCAGCGGCTTCAGGATCGAGTCGGCGTCGAGCACGAACGCGGGCTGAATGTCGGCAAGCTTCTCCATCGCCGTCTCCAGGCGGTTGCCGGCGTCCACAGCGTCGCGGAGCGCGTCCACCATCACGACCGCGTAGTCGGACTCGAACGGCTCGCCGTCCCAGGGGCAGGAGCCCCCGCCGGAGATGACCTGTTCGACGAGGAACTCCCTGCCGTCGCGCTTGCAGGTTCCCTTGATCTTCACGCGCTCTCCTTCTCGGTCACGAGCTCCAGGACGCGGTCGGCGAGCTCGAACGGGTCGACGGGCTTCACGTACCAGGCGTCGGCGCCCGACCATCTCGCGAGCCAGGCGTCGTGCTTGCGTTCGAGCAGGATCACGATCACACCGCCGAACGGCTGTGCGGCGTCCCGCAGCGTCTTCGCGAGGGCGAACGCGCCGGCGCGCGAAGCGATCTCGTCCGCGACGATCACCTCGGGACGGTCTCGCTGCGCCGCCTTGATCCCCAGCTCTCCGTTCTTCGCGGCGGTGAACGTGATCTCCGAACCCAGCGCGCGCTCGATGCTCCGCACCGCCAGAGCCATGAGGTCGCGCGACCGTGGGTCCGGGGACACCAGCAGCACGTTCACGCGCGGCATCGTATCAAGGGCGAACCCGGTGCTTTCCGAGGTCAACGGCATCGACTACCCTCGGGCCGCGGCGCCGCCGCGCGGGGTGAACGACGTCCCGAGGAGGAGAACGTGACCGAGACCGGACGGGGATTCGTTGCCGAGTTCGTCGCCACCTTCGCGCTCGTGCTCATCGGCGCGGGGTCCGTGATCCTCGCGAGCCAGGGCCGTCTCGACCTCACCGGCGTCGCGCTCGCGCACGGTCTCGTGCTCGCGATCATGGTGTCGGTGACCGCGCACATCTCGGGCGGCCTCGTGAACCCCGCGGTCACGATCGGCCTGTGGGTGACGGGCAAGCTCGGCGGATCGAAGGCCGTCGCCTTCATCGTGGCCCAGCTGCTCGGCGCGGTCGTGGGCGCGTTCCTCCTGAAGTACCTCCTGCCCCGGGACGTCTTCGACGCGGGCGGGGGCGGCGGCGCGGCCGTCGACGCCTCGATCGCCGCGGGCAAGGCGATGCTGATGGAGGCGGTGGCCACCTTCTTCCTGGTGTTCGCGGTGTTCGGCACCGCGGTGGACGACCGCGGCCCGTTCTCGAAGACCGCGGGGTTCACCATCGGCCTCGTGATCGCGTTCGACATCCTCGCGTTCGGGCCGTGGACCGGCGCCGCGATGAACCCGGCCCGATGGTTCGGCCCGGCGCTCGCGACCGGCGAATGGGCCGACTGGTGGGTGTGGGTCGTGGGGCCGATCGCCGGCGGCGTCATCGGCGCCGTCGCGTACTGGGGCGCGTTCCTGCGCGATCGGGGGCCCGCCACGCCGTAACGGCGCCGGTAGGCTTCACCGAGCGATGGCACCGAACCTCTACCTCGACAGCTCGTCGGCGACGCCGCTGCTCCCCGCCGCGCGCGACGCGATGGTGGGCGCGTTCGACGTCTTCGGCGACCCCCTGCAGATCCACGGCCCCGGCCGCGCCGCGCGGCGGTTGCTCGACGACGCGAGGGCAACCGTGGCGGCCGCGATCGAGGCGCAGCCCGACGAGATCGTGTTCACGTCGGGGGGCACCGAGTCGGTCGCGCTCGCGATCTTCGGCGGCGTGCGCGCGATCCGCGAGCTGGGAACCCGCATCGTGGTGTCGGCGGTGGAGCATCCCGCCGTCGGCGGCGTCTGCAACGTCCTGGAGAGCGACGGGTTCGAGGTCGTGCTCGTGCCGGTCGACGCCGACGGACGGCTCGACCTGGACCGGTATGCGCTCGAGGTGCGCCGGCCGGGGACGCTGCTCGCGAGCGTGCAGCACGCGAACCAGGAGCTCGGCACGATCCAGCAGGTGGCCGAGGCCGCCCGGCTCGCGCGCGAGGCGGGCGTGACGTTCCACACCGACGCCTGCCAGACCGTCGGCCGGCTCCCGATCGACGTCGAGACGCTCGACGTCGATCTGCTCTCGATGTCGGCGCACAAGTTCGGCGGGCCGCCCGGCGTGGGCGCCCTGTTCGTGCGACGCGGGGTCGGCCTCACCGCGTATCCCTGCGGCGACGACCGCGAGCGCAAGCGCCGGTCGGGCATGGAGAACGTGCCCGGCATCGCCGGCATGGCGGCCGCGCTCGGCGCCGCGCTCCCGACGATGGGCGAGCGCGCCGCGCGGCAGTGGGCGCTCGGCGCGCGACTGCGTGACGGCATCGTCGAGCGCGTGCCCGGCGCGACCGTCCACGGCCACGCAACCCAGCGCGCCCCGCACCTGGTCTGCTTCAGCGTCGCCGGGCTCGACCCGCAGGCGCTCATGATGACGCTCGACGATCGCGGCCTCGGGACCGGCGGCGGCTCCCTCTGCAGCGGTCAGCCCTCGGACCCTTCGCCGGTTCTCGAGCAGATCGGGTTCGCGAACACGGCGGGGTTCCGCATCGGGCTCGGCGACGACACCGACGACGCCGACGTCGACCGGCTGCTCGCGGAGCTCCCCGAGATCGTGCGCGAGCTGCGCGAGATCGAGCAGGTGTCCGCCGAAGCGCTCGGCCGGTTCCGGCCGCCCGCCTGACCCGTCAGGTCTGCCAGGTGTCGCCGGAGTGCAGCAGCTTCGCGAGGTCGCCCTTGCCCAAGCGCTCCTCCGCGTGCGTCATCTGCTCCTCCATCGCGTCGCCGTAGACGGCGCGCTCCACCTCGCGGAAGATTCCGAGACAGGTGGGCGTCGTCGGCCCACGGGAAACGTGCGCGAGCGCAAACGCGAGCGAAGGCCGGCCCTGCTTGTCGTGCACGACGATCGCGTCCGGCGAGACGTCGTCGACGTTCGCAACCACGAGCCGCCCGTTCTCGCCCACCGCCACGCAGCGGTTGTCGTCGTCGAACAGGATCGGCTCACCGTGGCGCAGCCGGATCTGGTTGTGCGCGCCCTGCGGCTTCTCGCGCAGGAGGTCGAACGCGCCGTCGTTGAACACGTTGCAGTTCTGATAGATCTCGACGAACGAGGTCCCCCGATGTGCCGCCGCCGCGCGGAGCACCTCGGTGAGGTGCCCTCGGTCGTTGTCGATCGTGCGCGCCACGAACGATCCTTCGGCACCGAGCGCGAGCGCGATGGGGTCGAAGGGATGGTCGACCGACCCGAACGGGGTGGACTTCGTCACCTTCCCCTCTTCCGAGGTCGGCGAGTATTGACCCTTCGTGAGGCCGTAGATCTGGTTGTTGAAGAGCAGGATCTTGAGGTTCACGTTCCGCCGGAGGGCGTGGATCAGGTGGTTGCCTCCGATCGAAAGGCCGTCGCCGTCGCCGGTGACCACCCACACGGAGAGGTCGGGGCGAGCGGTCGCGAGACCCGTCGCGATCGCCGGCGCGCGGCCGTGGATGCCGTGAAACCCGTACGTGTCCATGTAGTACGTGAACCGGCCGCTGCATCCGATCCCGGAGACGAACACGGTCTTGTGCGGCTCGATGCCGAGCTCGGGAAGGAAGCCCTGCACGGCCGACAGGATCGCGTAGTCGCCGCAGCCGGGACACCACCGGACCTCCTGGTCCGAGCTGAAGTCCTTCTTCGTGAGGGTCCCGACGGCGCCGGCGCCGTTGCCCTCGCCCGCCGTGCCGTTCGCGTCAGTCATCGAGCACCCGCAGGATCTCTCGCTCCAGGTCGTCGGCGAAGATCGGGAGCCCCTGCACCTTCGCGAACGAGATCGCGTCCACGAGGAACCTCGAGCGGATCAGCATCGCGAGCTGGCCGAGGTTCATCTCGGGGATCAGGACCTTTCGGTACGCGGCCACCACCTCGCCGGTGTTCGCCGGGAAGGGGTTGAGGTGACGGAGATGAGCCGTGGCGACCTTCCGGCCGGTCTCGCGCGTCCGCCGCGCCGCGGCCCGGATCGTGCCGAGCGTCGAACCCCACCCGAGCACGAGGAGCTCCGCCTGGCCGGAGGGATCGTCGACCTCGAGCGGCGGGATGTCGCGGGCGATGCCGGCGACCTTGTCGCGGCGCAGGAACGTCATCGCCTCGTGGTTCTCCGGCTCGTAGCTGATGTTGCCGGTGTCGACCTCGCGCTCGAGTCCGCCGATCCGGTGCACGAGACCCGGCGTGCCGGGGATCGCCCACGGCCTCGCGAGCTTCTCGTCGCGCGTGTAGGGGTGGAACGGCGCGCCGTTCGCCCTCGCCGGCTCGAACTTCGGGTCGATCGTGGGGAGCGCGTCGACGTCGGGGATCAGCCAGGGCTCGGACGAGTTCGAGAGGAACGTGTCCGAGAGCAGGATCACCGGCGTGCGATAGGTCACCGCGATGCGCGCGGCCTCGATCGCGGCCGCGAAGCAGTCCGAGGGGGACGACGCCGCCACGATCGGCATCGGCGACTCACCGTGCCGGCCGAACATCGCGAGCAGCAGGTCGCCCTGCTCGGTCTTCGTGGGCATGCCGGTGGAGGGCCCCGCTCGCTGCACGTCGACGACCACCATCGGCAGCTCCGTGATGACGGCGAGCCCGAGGGTCTCCGCCTTCAGGTCCATTCCCGGCCCGCTCGTGCCGGTGACGGCGAGGTGCCCCGCGAACGACGCGCCGACCGCGATGCCCGCGGCCGCGATCTCGTCCTCGGCCTGCAGCGTCCGCACGCCGAAGTTCTTGTGGCGCGCGAGCTCGTGCAGCAGCTCCGAGGCCGGCGTGATGGGATAGCTCGCGTAGAACAGCGGCAGCCCGCTGCGCTGGGAGGCGGCGATGAGCCCCCACGCGAGCGCCGTCGAGCCGGCGATGTTGCGGTACGTACCCGGTTCGGCAGGCGCGGCCTTCACCCGGTACGAGGTCGCGAACAGCTCGGTGGTCTCGCCGAAGTTGTAGCCCGCCTTGAAGGCGGCGACGTTCGCGTCGAAGATCTCCTGCCGGCTGCCGAACTTCCGCTCGAGCCACGAGATCGTCACGTCGGTCGGCCGCCCGTACATCCAGGAGAGCAGGCCGAGCGCGAACATGTTCTTCGCGCGCTCCGCCTCCTTCTTCCCGATGCCGACGTCCTCCGTCGCCCGCTGCGTGAGCGTCGTCATCGGCACCTCGAAGACCTGGTAGCCGCCGAGCGTCCCGTCGGAGCGGGGGTCCGAGGCGTAGCCCGCCTTCTCGATGTTGCGCTGCGTGAACGCGTCCTCGTTCAGCACGATCGCGCCGCCCTGCTCGACGTTGTGGAGGTCGGCGCGGAGCGCCGCGGGGTTCATCGCGACCAGGACGTCGGCGCGATCCCCCGGCGTGGTGATGTCGGTGGAGGCGAACTGGATCTGGAAGGCCGACACGCCGTGCACGGTGCCCGCCGGGGCCCTGATCTCCGCGGGGAAGTCGGGGAGGGTCGCGAGGTCGTTGCCCAGGACCGCCGTCGCCGAGGTGAACCGGTCGCCGGTGAGCTGCATCCCATCGCCCGAGTCGCCGGCGAACCGGACGACGACGCGCTCCTTGTCCTCGACGGTCTTCGTCATCCGACTCCTTAGCCTACTGCCCCCCGTCCCGAGCCACAGGTGATCCCCGGTAGGATGCGCGCGATGCAACGACGGAAGCTGGGCTCGGCCGGCCCGGAGCTCTCGGTGATCGGCTACGGCTCCTGGGAGGCCGGCGGCAGCGACTGGGGCCCGAACGAGTCCGACGCCGCGGTGATCCGGTCGATCCATGCCGCGCTCGACGCGGGCGTGGACTGGATCGATACCGCCGAGGTGTACGGCGACGGGGTCGCCGAGACGCTCGTGGGGAGGGCCCTCGCGGGCCGGCGCGACGGCGTGGTGATCGCGTCGAAGGTGGCGCCCGCCGACGAGGGTTCGGGGTTCACCCCCGATCAGGTACGGGGCGCCTGCGACGCGTCGCTCTCGCGCCTGGGGATCGACCAGCTCGACCTGTACCAGCTGCACTGGCCGGACATGTTCGGGACGCCGATCGAGGACACGTGGGGCGCGATGGCCGAGTTGCAGGACGCCGGCAAGGTCCGTTCGATCGGGGTGTCGAACTTCGACCGCGAGCTCATCGAGCGGTGCGAGCCGATCCGCCACGTGGACTCGCTCCAGCAGAACTTCTCGATGATCGAGCTCACCGATCGGGAGCTCATTCGCTGGTGCGGCGAGCACGGCACGGGGGTCCTCTCCTACTCGCCGCTCGGCGCCGGCCTCCTCACCGGGGCGATCGGTCCTGGGTGGACGGCGCCGGAGGACGACTGGCGCGCCGGGCACACCAGCGGCCCGTTCGCCGATCTCGACGCGACGCTCGCGTTCGTCGAGCGGGTGCGCGCCGTCGCGGACCGGCTCGGGGTCACCATCGCGCAGCTCGCGCTCGCGTGGAACCTCGCGCAGCCGGGCGTGACCGCCGCGATCGCCGGAAGCCGAAGCGCCGAGCACATGCGCGAGAACGCCGGAGCGGGGGACGTCGAACTCGACGCGGCCACCCTCGAGGAGCTGGAGGAGCTGCTCCCTACTAACCCGCCCGCCTAGGCGGACATCGGGTGCTCGATCTCGCGGATCCGGTGCGCGATCCCCTGCAACAGGCTGATCGTGAGCCCCGTCTCGCGCTGGGCAAGCGACATGAGCGTGCGCCGGAAGAGCCGGACGGCCGAGAGCCGGGTATCGGCGATGACGGTCGCGGAGCGGGGCCCGCCGTCGAGGGCCGAGAGCTCGCCGAAGAAGTCGCCGGGGAGGAGCGTGGCGACCCTGCGGCCGTTTCGCACCACGCGGGCCTCTCCCTCGAGGATCACGAACAGCGTCTCGCCGAGCAGGCCCTCCTCCACGACGTGCTCGCCGGGACGGAACCACACCTCGTCGGCCTCGGCCGCCAGCTGGTTCAGGTGGCGCTTGGAGAACGTCTGGAACATCGGGATCGCCGACAGGGCGACGGCGGTTCGCCGACGGGTGAGCCGCGGGCGCTGCTCGGGGCGGCGGTTCCCGCCCGCGTCCCGAAACCCACGGGACAGCGCCTCCGGAAGGCTCTGCGACATGCCGGAAGCCTACTCCGAAACGGCTGCGGCCGAAGTCGGCGCCGGTACGATGAACGGCATGGGCACCCCGTCCGACGTGCGCGAACGGCTCCGGGCGCTCCTCGAGGAGCGCATCGTCCTGCTGGACGGGGCCTGGGGCGTGCTCCTCCAGGGGCGCGGGCTCACCGAGGAGGAGTTCCGGGGCGAGCGGTTCGCCGACCACCCGAGGGACGTCAAGGGCGACCCCGACCTGCTGAACCTCACGCAGCCCGACATCGTGACGTCGATCCATCGCGCGTATCTGGACGCCGGCTCGGACATCACGACCACGAACACCTTCACGGCCACCAGCATCGGGCAGGCCGACTACGCGCTCCAGGACGCCGTAGACGACGTGAACCTCGCGGGGGCGCGGCTCGCCCGACAGGCCGCCGACGAGTACCCGAACCGGTTCGTGGCGGGCTCGGTCGGCCCGCTGAACGTCACGCTCTCGATCTCGCCGAACGTGGACGACGCCTCGTTCCGCACGGTGACGTTCGACGACGTGTACGAGGCGTACGCCGCTCAGATCCGCGCGCTGCGGGAGGGCGGCGTCGACCTCCTCCTCATCGAGACGATCTTCGACACGCTGAACGCGAAGGCCGCGATCGCCGCCGCGATGGACGTGGCGCCGGAGCTTCCCCTCTGGATCTCGGTGACGATCGTCGACCGAAGCGGGCGCACGCTGTCGGGGCAGACGATCGAGGCGTTCTGGACCTCGATCGAGCACGCCCGGCCGCTCATCGCCGGCATCAACTGCTCGCTCGGCGCGCGAGAGATGCGGTCGCACCTCGAGGGCCTCGCGCGGATCGCGACGGTCCCGGTCGGCTGCTACCCGAACGCCGGGCTGCCGAACCCGTTCGGCGGCTTCGACGAGGACCCTGAGACCACGAGCTCGCTGCTCGGCGCGTTCGCGCGCGACGGGCTCGTGAACCTCGTCGGCGGCTGCTGCGGCACGACGCCCGAGCACATCCGGCGCATCGCCGCGGTGGTCGACGGTGTCGCCCCTCGACCGATCCCTCGTGAGGACGAGCGGCTCACCTCGTTCAGCGGCCTCGAGCCGTTCGTGATCCGCCCCGAGACCGGCTTCGTGATGGTCGGCGAGCGCCAGAACGTCACCGGGTCGAAGGTCTTTCGCGGGCTGATCGAGTCGGGCGACTACCAGGCCGCGGTGAGCGTCGCGCTCGACCAGGTGCGGAGCGGGGCGAACCTTCTCGACGTGAACATGGACGCCGACCTCCTCGACGGCGTGCAGGCGATGCGCACGTTCCTGAACCTCATCGCCACCGAGCCCGAGATCGCGCGCGTCCCGATCATGGTCGACAGCTCGCGCTGGGAGGTCATCGAGGCGGGGCTGCAATGCGTGCAGGGAAAGGGCGTCGTGAACTCGATCAGCCTCAAGGAGGGCGAGGAGGACTTCCTCGAGAAGGCCGAGCGAATCACGCGCTACGGGGCGGGCGTCGTCGTGATGGCGTTCGACGAGCAGGGCCAGGCCGACACCGTGGAACGGAAGGTCGCGATCTGCGAACGCGCGTATCGCCTGCTGATCGAGCGCGCAGGCTTCGACCCGTCCGACATCATCTTCGACCCGAACATCCTCGCGATCGCCACCGGCATCGAGGAGCACAACGAGTACGCGAAGGCGTTCATCGAGGCCACGCGGCTCATCAAGCAACGGTGTCCCGGTGCGAAGGTCTCGGGCGGCATCTCGAACCTGTCGTTCTCGTTCCGCGGGAACGACGTCGTGCGCCAGGCGATCCATTCCGCGTTCCTGTACCACGCGCGCCAGGCCGGGCTCGACATGGCGATCGTGAACGCGGGCCAGCTCCCCGTGTACGACGACATCCCGAAGGACCTCCTCGAGCACGTCGAGGACATCATCTTCAACCGGAGGCCGGACGCCACCGAGCGGATGGTCACCTTCGCGGCGACGGTCCAGGGCGAGGGCATGCGCACCGAGCAGGATCTCTCCTGGCGCGACGCCTCGGTCGAGGACCGGCTCGCGCACGCTCTCGTGCACGGGATCGTCGACTTCATCGAGGACGACACCGAGGAGGCGCGCCGGCAGCACGAACGCCCGCTCGACGTCATCGAGGGGCCGCTCATGGAGGGCATGAAGATCGTGGGCGACCTCTTCGGCGCCGGGAAGATGTTCCTTCCTCAAGTGGTGAAGAGCGCGCGGGCGATGAAGAAGGCGGTCGCCTACCTCGAGCCGTTCATGGAGGAGGAGAAGGTGCGCCTGGGCACGGTCGGCCGCGCGCAGGGCCGCGTCGTGACCGCCACCGTGAAGGGCGACGTGCACGACATCGGAAAGAACATCGTCGGTGTCGTGCTGGGCTGCAACAACTACGAGGTCATCGACCTCGGCGTGATGGCACCCGCCGAGCTCATCCTCGACACCGCCGAGGAGGAGCACTGCGACATCGTGGGCCTCTCGGGACTCATCACGCCGTCGCTCGGCGAGATGGTGAACGTGGCAAAGGAGATGCAGCGCCGGGGCATGAACCTGCCGCTCCTGATCGGGGGCGCGACGACCTCGCGCCAGCACACTGCCGTGCGTATCGCGCCCGAGTACGCGGAGCCGGTCGTGCACGTCATCGATGCCTCCCGCGTCGTGGGCGTCGTCTCGGATCTGCTCGACGCCGGACGCAAGAAAGAGCTCGACGACCGCAACCGCAAGGACCAGGACCGGCTGCGCAAACTGCACGAGGAGAAGGAGCGAACGCCGCTCCTCCCCTATCGCCGAGCGATCGCGAACCGCACGCCGATCCGGTGGCGCGCCGAGGACGTCGTAGCGCCGTCGTTCACCGGCTGTCGCGTCGTCGAGCCGGCGCTCGCCGCCCTCCGCGACTACATCGACTGGACGTTCTTCTTCACCGCATGGGAGCTCAAGGGCCGGTTCCCTCAGATCCTCGACGACCCCCGGCAGGGCGAGGCGGCGCGCGACCTCTACGCCGCAGCGCAGGAGGTGCTCGACCGGATCGTCGCCCAGGAGCTGCTGACGGCGCGGGGCGTCTACGGCTTCTTTCCCGCGCAGGCCGAGGGCGACGACATCGTGCTCGAGAACGGCTTCGTGTTCCACTGCCTGCGCCAGCAGGTCGACCACGGCGACCCCGCGAAGCCGAACCGCTCGCTCGCCGACCTCGTGGCTCCTCCCGAGAGCGGGCTCCGCGACCACGTTGGCGCGTTCGCGGTCACGGCGGGCATCGGCGCCGACGAGCTCGCGAAGGTGTACGAAGCCGACCACGACGACTATCGCGCGATCATCGTGAAGGCGCTCGCCGATCGGCTCGCCGAGGCCTTCGCGGAGTACTTGCACGCGGTCGCACGCCGGGAGTGGTACGCGCCGGGCGAGGAGCTTTCGAGCGAGGACCTCCTCCGGGAGCGGTTCCGCGGCATCCGCCCCGCGTTCGGCTATCCGGCGTGTCCCGACCACACCGAGAAGCGCGCGCTCTTCGAGCTGCTCGCGGCGCGCGAGACCGGCATCGACCTCACGACGCACTACTCGATGACGCCGGTCGCGAGCGTCTCGGGCCTCTACTTCGGTCATCCCGACGCGCGGTACTTCAACGTCGGCCGTATCGGCAAGGACCAGGTGGAGGACTACGCGCGTCGCAAGGGCCAGAGCCTCGCGGAGGCCGAGCGGTGGCTTGCGACGAACCTCGCGTACGACCCGGAGTAGGGGCCGCGGTGGTCTTGGCCCTCCCGGACCCGGCGCGGCCCGAGCGCGGCGGTAGCGTGACCACATGAGCACAAGCCACTTCTGGCACGCGTTCTCCGACCTCGCGACGGCCGGGCCCGAGCTGGTGCTCGAACGCGGGGAGGGCGCCCACCTCTGGGACGTCGACGGGCGTCGATACGTCGACGCCACCGCGGGCCTCTGGTTCTGCAACGTCGGGTACGGCCGTCGCGAGATCGTCGAGGCCGCCTCGCGTCAGCTCGCGGAGCTCCCCGCGTACTCCACGTTCGGCGACCTCTCGAACCGGCCGGCGTCCGAGCTCGCCGAACGCGTGAGCGCGATCGCGCCCGTCGCCGACTCGATGGTGTTCTTCACCAGCGGCGGCTCCGACTCGGTCGACACCGCCACCAAGATGGCGCGCCGCTACTGGCAGATCCTCGGCGAGCGGGACCGGACGGTGCTGCTTCGACGCGATCGCGCCTACCACGGCATGCACGCGGCGGGAACGTCGCTCTCCGGGATCCCGGCGAACGCCGCCGGGTACGGCGAGCTCCTCGAGGACGTCGTGCAGGTTCCGTGGGACGACGCGGCCGCGCTCCGCGAGACGATCGATCGCCTCGGCCCCGAGCGGGTGGCCGCCTTCTTCTGCGAACCGGTGATCGGCGCGGGCGGCGTGTTCCCACCGCCGCCCGGGTACCTCGACGCAGCCCGGCAGGTGTGCACGGACACCGGCGTGCTGTTCGTCGCCGACGAGGTCATCACCGGCTTCGCTCGGTGCGGCGACTGGTTCGCGTCGACCCGGTTCTCCCTGCGACCTGACCTCGTGACGTGCGCGAAGGGCATCACGAGCGGCTACCTGCCGCTCGGCGCGGTGCTCGTCGCACCGCAGATCGCCGAGCCGTTCCGCAGGCCCGAGGCCGGCATGCTCCGCCACGGCTACACGTATGGGGGCCATGCGGCGGTCGCGGCCGCCGCGCTCGCGAACCTCGCGGTCATGGAGCGCGAGGACCTGTGCGCCCGCGCGCGCGAGCTCGAGAAGGCACTCCCCGAGGCCCTCGCATCGCTCGCCGATCATCCGTCGGTGCAAGAGGTGCGGGCCGGCACGGGAGTGCTCGGCGGCGTGCAGCTCGCGAGCGACCGGATCGCGGTCGACCCCGCGTTCGCCCCGAAGGTCGCAGCGGCCGCGCGCGCCCACGGGGTGCTCACGCGCGCGCTGGCGTCCGGAGCGCTGCAGGTGTCCCCACCGCTCGTGATCGATGAGGCGGGCCTCGGCGAGATCGCCGACGGGTTCGCGTCCGCGCTGCGCGACGTCGGCTGATCTCGCTCAGACCAACCGCGGCCGGCCGATTCGGACCTCCACGCCGGGCGAGAAGTGGACGAGCGGGTCACCCGTGACCTCGAGCCCGGCCGCCCGCGTCATCGTGTCCCGCAGCTCCAGCAGGCTCGCCCGGCGAAGCGGCCACGCGCGATGCTCCACCGGCGCGTACGCGAGGCCGCGCCGAAGCCACGAGTAAAGACCCCACCGAGCCGTGAGGAAGTGCTCGAGCTCGGTGGCCTCCCCCGGCGCGAGGTCGTTCCCGACGTCCACGACCACCAGGCTCGACGCATCGCCTGCCGGCCAGCGCCGGTTCGACTCGTACCGCACCTCGGGTCCGTCGTGCCGCAACCGCATCCGAGACCAGCAGTACGGCAGGCGGTACGTGGCCCGCGCCGTGGCTACCGCCGCGAGGCGCGGGACGTCGAGCGAGAGGAACCAGATCCCGCGGCGACCGTCGGGGCCGCGAACATAGGTCCGCACGTTCGTCTCGGGAAACACCGAGAGCCAGGGAACGGCCGGGAGCCACGGCGCGCGAATCCTCATCGCGAACGGCACGAGCCCGACCCAGGCGCGCCCCTGGAACGTGTCGACCTCGAGGCCGTCGGGGAGCAGCTGCTGGACCTCCTCGGGGTCGAGGGGATGGTGGAGGAACGTGAGCGTCTCCCAGCGGTGGATCATCACCGGGTGCCCGACCGGCTCGACGGGCTCCGGCGTGATCGGCTCCAAGCTCAGCTCCCCTTCGTCAGACCGGACGTCATCGAGTGGATCGCCTGGGTGAGCTCGAGGATCTGGTTGGACAAGGCGATCAGCTGCTCGTTCTGCGCCTCCTCCGCCTGCACGAACCGCCACTCGTTGTCGGCGAGGATCTGGCGCCGCTCGTCGGCCCGGTTCTGGCTGATCATCACGAACGTCGACAGGAAGATCGCCTCGAGCGACACGATCATCGTGAGGAGGCCGAACGGATAGCGCTCCACCCGCAGGCCGATCCACAGCGCGAACCACACGATGTGCACGTACACGAAGAACATCGAGCCGGCGAAGCGCGTGATCGCGTCCGCGATCCGGTTCTGCAGCGAGGCTTGCCGTCGCTCCAGGTGCTGGGCCAACACGGGATTCGGGACGAGCGCCGATTGCATGGGACCTCCGTTCGACTGGGCTCGGCCGAGCGTACGCCCGAAGCGGCGAAGCCTCGCGGAGGTGGTGGGCCTTAGTGGAAGGAGTGGCCGCAGGCGCAGCCGCCCTGCGCGGCGGGGTTGTCGATCGTGAACCCCGAGGCCTCGAGCGAGTCGACGAAGTCGATCGTGGCCTGCGACAGGTACGGCACGCTCATCTTGTCGACGACCACTCGCACGCCGAACTGCTCGGCGGTCTGGTCCTTCTCAGAGACCTGGTCGTCCAGGTACATGGCGTACCGGAGGCCCGAGCACCCGCCGGGCTGCACGGCCACGCGCAAGGCGATGTCGTCGCGGCCCTCTTCCGCAAGGAGCTCCTTCACCTTGTCGGCGGCCCCGGTCGTCAGCGTGATCATCGGTCCTCCATCTTCGGCCGCACCCGCAGGCCGCGGG